>CAZMQG010000005.1:0-74031 GCA_964568625.1 uncultured Pseudomonadota bacterium
TTTTTTATATAATTTATTCAGCAATAATAAAAATCGATTGCTTCTTGAAAAATCTGATCCAGATGATTCCAATAAAAAAAGTGATCCCAAAGGGCCAAAGAAAAAGAAAGGTGATGATTCTCCACCTCCACCTCCATGGGGAAAGAAAAAGGATGAGGAGAATAATAACTCTATAAGTATTCAGGGAAAGGGCGATGCCCCTGAAATGGGAACGCCTAATTCTGTTTATGAAAAATTGGATAATGAAAAACCAAATCTTGTCATATCTAAAACAAAATATAATGAATTTGGGAAGATTGCAAGAAGAGAGGATTATTATCAAGGGAGTAATCCTCATGCTCATTTTGATAAAGAAACACAGACCAATTTAAATGATCATGTTCATGTTTTTACGTATAATAATAAAGGACAACCAATTGGAAGAGGTAAGGTATTTCCATTGGATAAGGAAGCATAAAATGAGTATAAAAGTTTTCGGAATTCTAGTATTAAATAATGCGAATATGCCTACAAATGAACAAATGATGAAAGCAAAAATAGATATATCATTTTTAATAACAGAAAAAGCTATGGACAATAAATTAGGAATAAATTTTGAGAGAAATATTTTTGATGGATTTATGAAAAATTATTTTTATCGTCTTAATGAAATTCCTTTTGAATTAACAAATGATCCAATGGATATAAATGCGGATGATCTTTTTTCTTGCGATTATATTATAGATGAGAATGATCCCTTAAGTGAGAGTTTAAAATCCAGAATGTTTCGTGTACAAAAATTTCTTATTGAATTATTAAAAACAAGGTATGTACAAAAGATAACTCTGAATGTTAATGCTCTAGGTATGTTTGGTGTCGACATTGAAACAATCGAGGTTAATGTTGACGATTTTTGTAAAAACATGGTTTCACTATATGAGAAAAACAATAACTGGATACCTACTGTTAGGATTGTTATAAAGGAATAATAGAAATGAACCTAAAAGTTTTCGGGATCTTGGTTCCATACAATTATCAAAGGTTACCATTGAAAGAAGAAATAGATTTTTGTTTTTTAACAACAAAAAAGGCCATAAAAAATAAGCTCGGAATAAAATTCGGAGGGAATGTATCAGAACAATTTGCGAGTAAAACTGAAAATAAAAAGATGCAAATTCCATTTGAATTAGTAGACAATTTTATGGTTTCAAATGCCAATTGCCTTTTTGTTGGAGAAGGAATTAAAGTAAGCATTGATGGGATAAGAATTGACAACGGCGAAAGTTTGAAATCTAGAATGTCACGCGTACAAAATTTTTTTGTTGAGTTATTGCAAGCGGATAAGGTTAGTGATGTTATTTTGTACGTAAACACAAAATATGAAGATAAATCTGAACCCATAAACGTAGAAATAGATCATTTTTGTGACAAGATACTTGAATTATATAATCAAAATAATAATTTGACTCCTGCTGTTAAAATGATTATGAAGTCAAGCTAAGGTGCAACACTTATTTGACTACAACGTTAAGACTAGCAGATTGGGCTTTAGGCCTTACGGCAGGAGCTGGATATTTTTTATATAATTTATTCAGCAATAATAAAAATCGATTGCTTCTTGAAAAATCTGATCCAGATGATTCCAATAAAAAAAGTGATCCCAAAGGGCCAAAGAAAAAGAAAGGTGATGATTCTCCACCTCCACCTCCGTGGGACAAGAAAAAGGATGAGGAACAAAGATCACGCAATCAAGCGCTTAATGAAGCTAAAGACAGAGCAAATATTCCAAGATCGCAACAACCTTCGCGTCAATGGCAAGTTGGGGATGATTTTAACAGGTCTGGACAAGAATCATATAGATACAGCAAAGACTCGGGAACTTTTGGAAGGTATTATGAATATGATACACCTCAAGGAAAAAGGGTAATTGTTGAACATACCAATGATGGAACTCCTCATACACACGCAGGGGTGCCAAAGGGTGATACTGCTGCTACGTGCTATGATTTCAAAGAAAATCGATATCAAAAAATTATTGGTCCAGATGGAGATCATCATATTTATTATGACAAATAACAACTTTAAACAATGAGAAACTTTATGAATTCTAATCGACTTGATTTAATAAGAAAAAAAAAGATTGAACTTTTGGCTCACAAAGTCATCAACAATCTCTTGGGAATAAAGTTCGTAAGATTTGAGGACGAAAAATCTTTATGGATAAAAGACATTGATAGAATATTAGAAAAAATTATTCGAATAGACTCCACGCCTGTTGAGAATATTAAAATCGGAAAAAAAAAGGAAGAATACCTTTTATGGGTGCAAAATTGCCTGAACTTTTTAAAGGACAAAAAAGAATGGCTCATACTTGTTCCAACTAGTAATGGATCAATTTGGACAACCGTTCTAATTGAAAATTTTGGCTTGGCAACATCATCTCTATGGGACATGTCAAGCAACGAATTTATCATTGCGAACAAGGATTTGAGAAAGGTTATAGCAATATTTTCTGAAGAAAAATATTATGAATTTCACTGTAATAGTTTTTGATTTACAAAATTTGGCCTTACCGAAAATTATTCTTGTTTTTTAAGCAACTTAATGCAAACCATTGTAATAAAGTTTGCGTCATTTGAAAGGACTTTACCCAAAATATCAACCCAATGGACACGGACACGTGGAGGGTACCGGACCATTTACCAAAGGCCAGGGCCCTTCGATCGATATTAATGGCAAAAAAGTTCCTTTCTATAGTCCTGACGCACATTGGCCAATAAATTAACATACAAAACAATAAAGGATAAAATTAATGGATGCAATTGATTTTTTAAAAACACTATATTTTGGGGATCGCTATTGTACCAGAATAATACTCGATGGATTAAAAGATAACTTTGAATTACATATAAATTGTATTTCTCGTGTAAGAGACATATCTGGGCAGTGGAATTTTTATAACGACGAGAACATAGAAAACGGAATAGTAGTTATTTCTGGCGTTAAAAAAATAATATTTGACGAATCTGGATTACTGCCAAATGATTCAATATACAATATTTATGCAAATAAGATTGATGATAAATTATATGAATTTACAATTGAAGCCAATCATGGGGATGAAAAACTTATATCGCATGATTTAACCATCAAAGTTGTAGGCGAATCTGTGTATCTGGTTGATCCAAAAGATCCAGATAAAAAGATTGTTTCTTGAAAAATTTAATCCAGATAACTCATAAGAAAATTCCACCACCGCCACTTGGGAAAATAGTGTTAAATAAAGGATTTCACTTAATATGAAAAGAATCACAATGATAAAAATACATAATTGCTACTTAATTTCTTTAACAATTTTAATAATAACATTGGCTGGATGTGCAAAATACAAACCACATCCACTTATAAAACCAGAGAATTCACCTATAATTCAAAAACAAAACGTTGAAGCTTCAATAAAACCTTTATCCGAAAATGATTGTAAATATTATTTCGATAGAAAAATCATAGAAACAGGATATCAACCAATTCAAATTCATGTAAAAAATGACAGTGAAGAGGCATACTACTTAGATATTTCATCAATCAATATTCCAGTTGAAAACACTGGAACCGTTGCATCAAAATTGCTTTATGGCCCGTATGACACATGGTTGCCATGGTATGTCGGAGCATTTACAGGGTTTATTTTTTTACCAGCATTTATACTTTTTGTGCCAGGGATATTTGAATTAGCTAATGTAGAAAGTGCTAATCGAAAACTAGTTTTTGATTTTAATGAACGAATGTTTGACGAGAGTTCAAAAATTAAAATAAATCCAAATGCATGCATGGATAGAGTTTTCTTTATAAAAAAACAAGCCTTACCAGAGAAAATAAGGTTATCTCTTAAAAATGTCAGAACTGAAGCCTTTTTGGATTTTGATTTTGCTATTAAAAAATGTACCTCATGTTAAAGACATTTAAATATTGTTTGTTATTGATAGCATTTGTATCCGTTGTTGCACAACAACCTAATGATGTAACAAGTTCAACTGATTCAAATTCCTCCTATGATTTGGCAAATCTATGCAGAGAATTTCTTATTGATGCTGCGCAGATAGAAGGATTAGAGGTTATTATTTTTTCTATAGATACCATAGCTCATGAATTGGGACATGCAACCGCCTCAAAAACTTTGTTTGATGTGCATGATCCTATTAAAATTCATATAGGAAAATGTACCATGGAAGATACAACGCCTAGGCTTTTTTCATTAGGCAATATGCATTTTTATAAAACTATTCCATGGCAAAGTGGCATAACTGAGTTTGGGAAAATGTATCTAAAACGAAATCGCTTGATTTACGAAAATCTCGATTTAGGCGTTGAAACAGCTGCAGGAAGTCTATTTGCTGCAGCATTAATGTATTTTTTACTATCGGCAATAACAGGGTACTGTGCTTACTGTGATAATAAAAAATTATCAGAGACAACTTAAAAAAGCTTAATAAATGGGGCTGATTCATTTACCTACATCTTGAATACAAAAAACATATCGGATAAACAAAAACGATTTTTGATAAATGCAACGCTTATCATATACTTATCTCTTATTTTTGACCTCTTTTATGGATGCACTCCATACCACGGTGGAGATGGAGTAGAATTGTGGAAAGAGTATATGGGTGTCACCGGACCTTCTCTTAAAATAGTCCATGTATTATCGACATTAGGAGCATGGGGTTGCTTTGCATTGCTTATAAAAAAATATTGCGATGCTCGCAAAAAGCTTTCTCCTGAACTTTCTAAAGTATCTATTCCAGCGGCACTAGTTTCTTTAATTTTAATGCGTAAAGGACTTATTCCAAAACTGTAAAATCTGTAACTATTATTTCATGGCAATCCCTAATTCCGAAAACACCGTCTGAATATTTGATAACGTAAAACCAAATATGATTTCTCTATTCCTGAATGCGTCAACTATGTTACACTTTTAAAAATCTATAAAAAATATTCATAATAGCTTTAGTTATTCAAGACAGTTTGTATCATATTTTACTTGGCCATAACACCTGATATAATGGAAGCAAATTTTGTTAAAATGCTATTCTCAAAAAAGGGAGCCTTTATGATAGAGTCCATTTTATATTTTATTGGGTATTTTATTGGGTATGCAGCTGTTAATCTTTTTTTATTTTTTTTATTGTATAAAATTACAACTTTTTTCCGTCGGCAATTTAGAAACAGCATAAATAGCCTGGAAAACAAAACCCATACAAATTCATCTAAAGTTATGGTTCTAAAGTCTATAAGTTTTGGGTTAGCTTTCTTAATTAGCGGATTTTTTTGTGTAGTCTTTTTTTTAGGTAATATATCATTAGGCATAGAAAAAATTGCAAAGAAAATTAAAGATAATTCTAATGTAGTTACCCTATCATCCATACAACTATTTGAAAAATCAACCGATCCAGCTCAACTTTACAAAGCAGGCTTAGCCTATTTGATGGGGTATAAAGTTAAATCTAATCCAGTAAAAGCCAAAAAATTATTTTCTCTGGCTGCAGAAAAAGGAGATGCCAATGCCCAAGCTTACATGGGTATAATGTGCCAAAATGGTTTAGGCGGTCCCACAGATATTCAAATGGCTAAGACCTTCTATCTTGCCGCAGCAAAGCAAGAAAATGAGTTAGCTCTTTTTGGGCTTGGCTCACTTTATACAACAACCGGAAGTTCTCAATCAGAAATATCTCAAGGAATAAAATACTTAGAAAAAATTGCACAAAAAAACAATGAAAATGATGTTAATAAAAAGGATATCAATATAAAGGCACAACATCTTTTGGCAACAATTTACGAAGGCAATGCGCTTGTTGCACAGGATCTTGCAAAGGCAAAAAAATATTATGCCATGGCTGCAAAGCAAAATGACGCTGAGGCACAATGTTCGTTAGGAATATTGAACTCAAAAGAAAAAAACTATGATGAAGCAAAAAAATGGTTAGAACTCTCTGCTGACCAGAAATTTGTACGTGCTTACACAGCTCTTGCAAATTTGTATTTTTATGGATATGGAGTAAAAAAAGATTATACACAAGCAAAAAAACTCTACGAAGAAGCAGCAAAAGCACAGGATCTAGAAGCATTGACCGCACTTGGAATGATGTACGCTACTGGACTAGGGATCGAACAAAATATAGAGTTAGCAAAAGAGTATTTAGATAAACCTGCAAAGATAGATCCTAATATTAAATATTTGCTTGTAACACTCAATGAAACACACAACATAGACAAGCAAAATCGCGCACTTTCAATATTAAAAACTCTCTTGGAAAGACAACGTTAATTTGCATAAACGTAAAGTTAACTACCTGTTTTTAATGCATTTATTTTTAACCAATAATGTCTTGGATTTTATTTGGGAATAATAAAATTTCTAAAATGGCCCTGTATTGTACGCCAGTTGCCAGATTCATTTTTATAAATTTTTGGAATTAGTGTCCCTTTTACCCGAGTTTTTCCAATATTTCAAAATATTGAATTTTAAACAGCGTAAATCTATCCACCAAATCAAAATTCAATCAAAATACTACAAAACCATAATCAATTGACGAATAGTAATTTATACAATATGATTAGTTTTCGATAGTTAATACTTAATAATAGCTAAAAATTACAAAAAACTTAGCATTTTGCACAAATTATAACTCATGGAGGTTACAAATGAATAAAAAATATAGTTTTTCTACCCCAAATTTTTTCAAAAAAGTACTTTTTTTGCTAGTGGGAATCATATTTTCGCCGTCCATCACACACTGTGCAATTACAAGTGATGTTATTGAAGAAACCGTAGTAGAACCATTGGTAAGAAAAATCGAGCCATCTGCGCCTCCTGCACCTGTCGTTGAAGAAGAAATAGGCTCGCAAACTCATGGCGAAATAACAGAGTTAGCCAGACCAGCCTCATCAAAATACGAACAACTCGACTGGTGGCTTTCAGTTTTACCTGTTATTAAACAAACAGCCGGAAGAGCAGAATTAGACACATATGAAAAAGTTGTTAAAAGCAGCCTGAATCAGATAGGATTAGTATACAAAATTTCTGAAGTAGACTACATCGGACAAATGTTCGCAGACGGGCTTGGCTTTGGTATTATTTCAGACAGTTTTGAAAATGCTTTTAATAAAAAGCTAGAAGAGTTTAAACTTTTTTCAATAAGTTATTTAGAATCAAAAATACCTGTAGAGCAAAAACATGAATTAGAATGTTATCACTCCAATGAGGACTTGTTTTCGTACATGATCCAAAAAAAAGATATTCGTAATGTAGAAAAATATGAAATAATTCATATTGGCGACCTTCATGGAGACCTTATCTCATTACTAACCATCTTAAAAAATTATGAAAAATTCTTTAATACAGATTTTTCGCTCAAAGATAAAAGTAAAATTTTTGCTTGCTCGGGAGACCTAATTGATAGAGGCCAATTTGGACTTGAGATTCTCTTTATTTTAATGTCATTAAAAATTAAGAACCCAGAGAATGTATATATAACCCTTGGAAACCATGAAGCCAGTCACGCATTTCTTACAGCATATGATCAAGGATTTGCTCGTGAGGTAACACAAAAATTTAATTATGGACCAGTAGAATTCAAACAAGTACCACTTCCCCATTATTCAGAAACAAAACACCTGTTGTTTGGCCCTGGAGCAGAGCAATTTAAAAATTTTATGAAAAAACTTCAAGTAAATGTTTTTAAGTATCTACCATCAGTATTATTCTTAAAAACGGATTTTGGAAATATTCTAGTTTGCCATGGGCTTCCTGATCCTGCAGACACCCTAGCTCCGGTATTTTTGCAACTTCCAGAGAATATTCAGATTGCTTTTGGAAACAGACATCCACAGGATACTCGTTTTACCGACAATGACCTAGAAGTCGGAATGCCTTCTGCAGGGGATACACAATCTCTCATTCGTAGCGCAAGCGCCCAATCACTACAGGCAGTTGGTAAATATATGAATCAACTAGGCATATTTATGTGTATGCGAGGGCACCAACACAACAGTACAATTGGAGCAAATTTTGATGTTTATTCCGGAGGGGTTATATTACATAAAGCATCTGCATCTAGCATCATAATAACAACATTAAGTTTAGATTTTGCATGCTACATACCTTCATTTCAAAAAAATGGGAAAATTGGATCATATGCTTATTGTTGCACACTTGAAAAAGAAGGAACCACTATCAAAGGACAAGGTGTTGCTATTGATCGCAATACCGCAGAACGTGTTTTCCAAGCAGATCGAAAGAATCCTGAATTTATAATTCGCTCAATTGATCCAGAGGATGAGAGGCGCGCTGAACATGAAAAAATTAGTCAGTTGTACTTAGAAGTAGAAAAATTAAGAGTCAGCGGCATGCCTGTATTTTCTTGTCCTGAACCACAAATCCTTCAAACTCTCCCTTTATGGACGATGGAAAATTTTCATTACTTTTTAAATCGAATCCAAACCGTATATAAAATCAATATTAATATGATTTATGAACTCCTTTTTTTATTCGACATAATATCTCAAGATGGTTCTTTATCTATAAGCAAAATACCATATCTGTCCCCTGAAAAAAAACTAGCGCTTATTCAGATCATGAGAGACGAAACCGAAGGACCTTTTAACCTCATATCTAATATCAAAAAAATTAGACGAGATTTAACGAATAGTGTATATAAAATTAATAATCCCCAAAAAATTAACCCTATCATTGAAGATTGCTTAGATCGTATTAATGCAATTAGATTCTCGTTAGGGAGAAAATTGTGTGAAATTGTAAAAATGTTAAACCCTATACAAAGCTATTTAAATCAAACGGATGAGCTCAAAATTCCAATAGTAAAAAAAATAAAAGCTCTTGTATCCAATCCAAAAGACCTTACATTTGATGACATAATTATAGCAATATGTGGACATCCAAGCCAAGATGTGGTTTAGGCAAGAGATATTCTAGGAAAGGAACTTTATGAAGTTTAATTTTCTTTTGATCGCATTCTTTTTATGTATCAAAAATGCCATGTCCATGATAGTTACAGATACCACAAATGAAGAAAAATTAGCCCGAATCAGACAAACACTTTTATCACATCTGGCAACAACAAGCATTATTAATTCCAGTGAGATAGAGGAAGAATCACAGGAATCAACAGATACCGGTGATATCTTTCTATCACACGGTAAAATCCAATTAATTGGAACAAACTCCGGGCACCTAATCATTGTTAACGACTCACATAAAACATTTGAAAAAGTAAAAGTCCACCATGGTGCGGTATCATGCATCACTGCTAATGGTAACATAGTAGCAACAGGAAGCACTGAAAGTAATATAATTAATAGATGGCATATAAATACTTGTGATACTACAGGAAAATCAGAAATTAATTTTTCTGATAAAATTTTTTGTAAATCTCCAATTATTCATATGCAGGTCATAAAAAATCTCTTTTTTACAATTGACGTACATGGCTGTATCTCATTATTCGACTGGAGAACAGGAAGCCCATTCTGTCATATGGAAACAAAAATATCAAAACCAATCTTAAATGCGATAGTAGATTCCAAAACCGGCTTCATTATTATTATGACGTCAAAAACAAAATTTATTGTAAACGTAAATTCATTAATTAGACTTGATGCAATTATTTGTTCACTAAATGAAGAATTACTTGCACAACTTTATCAAATTATTACCTCAGATATTCACAAAGATTACACAAAAAGTGAATACTATGCTAATTTACCATACCAAATTAGAAACCTGCTTACTGAATTACCAGGAATATGACATATAAAATATTATACTTAATTTTGGAGAATTTTATGAATTTTAAGTCCCCAATATATACACTCATACCTGCCATATTCATCATAATGCATAACTTATTTCCTATGGAACAAAAAGGCCCAAGATCATTACAAGAACAGGCTTTTAACAAATTAAGTGACTTTCACAATTTGGTGGAATCAATGCAAAGCCTTTCAACCATGCCTTCATTCTATCCCGAATCTTCATTAGAAATTAACGATTTTGTGTTACATAATAATTTGGCTTTCTGCAGAGTAATAGTGTTAAATTTTTTAGCATCAACAAAACTTCACGCATCAATTCTATCTGAATTATCTTCTGTTGAAATGCAGAGAATGCAGCCTCAAATTTTTAAGAAGTGGCTTTGTGTCGAAAATAAAATTTTTACCGCATATACAAACGGAACATTGGAATCCTTTGACTTATTTACTAAAAATAAAATCTTAAGACATACACCGGATGGAGCTTTTTATTGTATACATGCAACTTCTGATTTTTTAGTAACATCTCAGATAAATTCAAACACAATACAAATTTGGAGCATATCAGATTTAACAACAGCTGGAAGTATACAAACTCAAGTACCAACAGCACACTTAGAAATAAACAACAATCTTTTAATTGGTTTAGATACTGCCGGTGATATCGATCTTTATAGCTGGCCATTCGGCAAAAAATTGTGCCATTTACAGACTGGAATACAAGGAATGCTGGTCAATGTATCTTGGAATGAAATATCACAAGCAATGTTTGTCTCAACTACAAAAGCACGATATATCATTTCTCTTGGCGATATGATTGCAGCAGATATATTATTACATAATTTGAGTGTAAATCAGCTTATACTGCTTGCATATATCTTACAAAATAGCAAGGAAATACGACTTGAGCACCTAACTCACACCACAATATTTCAATCATTTCCCCAAATATTCCAATCAATAATTCAATATATTTGTTCAGACAAATAACGTATTCGCTCCAAAATTCAATCAAGCCTATTTTGATTGGGGAAGAGTTTGGTATAATTTTTCTAAATCTTTCTTATGCTTAATCTCATCATTCAAAATTTCTAAAATTATACTGTATGTCTTATCGTCTTTCCCCTTAACCATTTCCAATAAGTCTTGATAAAAATCGATTGCACAAAGCTCACCTTTAATATTTTCTTTCAATACCGAAATAACATTACTTTCTGTAATTGAATCAAAATGACAACCCCCAATTTTATGCCAATCTTGTGGAAACATACGAAAATCACCCTTCAACTCAATAATACGTTTTGCAAGCATATCTGCATGTCGTATTTCATCATTATAATGTTCAATTAATTCTTTAATTACTTTTGAACGCAATTCACCTTGAACTAGTCTGGCTGCCATCCAATACTGATAACTTGCCATCCATTCATCAGCGAATGCTGTAACTAATTTGTTTGTAAGTAACGCAATATCACTTTTAGGCAGGTTCTCTGTTCGATCAGTTCCTATTTCTTTTTTCCAAGTGGAACAAGCAGATAAAAAAGCTAACATAAAAATACATATCCCATAAAAATTTATATTCCTATCCATAAAAATCCTCCTAAAATAATTCCCTTAATTTAAACAAACAAATCACTTCTTTTTTGATGAAATCTTTAAAACTCTTCCATCAACAGTAAAAATGCCATTCCCACAATGATGAATTGTTAAATGTCTTTTTTTAGAATGGGAAACCCAGGCCTTAAGACACTCCAAAATGAAAACATTATATTTAAAAGACATTTTTGTGTTGATCACCTTACATTCTAAATTTGCAAAACACTCACTAATCATCGGAACTTTAACATAGGTAGCTGACTCTTGTGTAAAATTAAATTTCTTGAATTTATCAACCTTCAATCCGGTAGTATTTCCAACGCCCACAACTTTTAAAGCTAAATCTACCGTTGGGATATTGATAACACACTCTTTCGTTTTCTTTAAATTATTGAATGAATAGTTCTGATCACTCATCACAATAGCCAAAATTGGCGGCTCAAAATCAATCATCATATGCCAAGACATTGTCATAATATTTGCTTTGCCATTCAACGAAGTTGTAACCATCACAACAGGACCAGGCTCAAGTAGTTGATAAACTTTGGATAAAGGAAAAGATGTCTTCCCCATAACGCCTACCCTCTTTCTTCAACTTATATACTTTTAAATCGCTACTTTTAAATGGTTAAATTAATTTAACAAAATTAGTGAATTTTAAACAAGAAACTCATATTACAAACAGAAAAGCTTTATAATAGCGCAAATAAAACCCTTAAAAGTGCTATTTTTCTTACAAAATCACCCTATAATCGATTTTATCAATAGAATTGAGGCAGTATTCAGGCATTTTACATAGAATATATAATTATATATAATTATAATTAGAAAATATAAAATATTATTAATTTAATATTATTTAAAAATAGATTTTATTTGGAGGGTTTCGTGAAAAAATTTCTTAACATTTTTACATTCTTGTTTTTCATAGTTATATCACAATTTAACCTTTGCGCTATGCAACATGATGATAAAAAGACGGAATCCTCGTTTGAACAAAAAAAAGATAAGGGTAAAAAAAAGGCGTCGGAAGAGCAAGTTAGAATATGGGAACAGGAAGAACAAGAAAAACAGGCTGCTGTAAATGCTAAACTTGCTGCAGAGATAGCCAAAGAAGATGACGCTGAATATTATTCTGAAGACGACTCTGAAGTTGCTACAACATCACAAGTCTGTGAATATCCAGACTCACCAACGGATGAAGCACCAACAACACATCCTATGCCATGTTTTGTGGCAAATATCCCGGCATACGTTTCTTCAGACAGTGAAACAGATGATACAGATTCAGAAACCGATACTGGAAAATATACATTTCCTGATGAGGATTTCACCAATCCACCATTTTGCATAGACTATAAAAGAAGAGGCAGAGTGCTTTCGCATTCCTTAACTCACAAAAAAACAGATAAACCAAAATCTGACAAAGCCCAAAGTTCCGGTATAGTCCAATCACTTACAAAAAAAATTTTGCAAGAAGCATTTTTGCCAACATCCGATCAAACCATCAAAAAACACCAAATGGACCATTTATCGATAATAATTGGGTTGAATAGACCCAGATCCTTAAGTTCTAGAAAAAACAGATTACTTGAAGAAGAATTAGAAAAAACCGTTTTGGCTGATTTACAAATTAGATGTTTTGCTGTTTTTTGGGATTTTCCTTGGCAAAGAATCAATCCGGCAAAAAATAAATCTGGGGGAAACCCTCCGTCTTACGAGGAAATTCGCAGTTTTTATCAGCAATTAAAGAAAAAAGATGCAGCACGGGCAAGACAGTTTAGGAGAAATGCTGAAAATAGCAAAGAACGAAGTCGAAGAATGGTTCCTTATAGAAGAATCAGAGAAATAATCAAAAATCACGACTTGACCAAAGAACTTGTTCGTATTTTCCGACAAACCAATCCTACAGCAAATATTTATTTGTTTTTCTGTGACGCAGATACAAGCTTATTTAACGGTTGTTTTTCTACATATACGCAAGTAGATCTACAAACAAAAAATAAAATAGGAGCCATGACCACGGGATATTTATTTGATTCCAATAATCCAATGATAAGGCTTGCAAGCGAATTGGATATGCGCGTAAGAGAAGCAACCGCAAAGCATCTTCAACGTGGAGCTTATTATCCAGAACCATCTCTATGCATAATGGTCCCATGTGAAAGCGAATCAGTACCAGAAAGTTTTGAAGAAAAAGTTGACGATGGAACTGATTACGAGGCACCACAGGAATCTCCCATAATACTGAAAAAAGTAGCTACTCGACCAAATGTGTTATTTGTATTCGCATTTCAAAATCCTCTAATCACAAGAACACCTGAACGAGCTACAACAAACAAAACAAAAACCAAAAAAGGCTCAAAAAATTTTTTAGAATTTTCTGCAACATTTAACAAATCCACTAATAAATTTGATAAATGGACAATGCAAGATCTTGTTAATATCACAAAAAACAGTGCCCAATCACACGCTCATGCAAGAAGCTGGGCTATAAATGTTTTAAATGGTTTAAAATTAGAAACCAAAGATACATTAAAAGAAAAAACAAAAAAAATAATATTTGCTGATGGACCCACAATTGAAATAAAAAAACGAATCGGAAATGTAATCAGAGAAATCGCAATAAGTCTATTGAGTAGGTTATTTAAAAGCTATGATCCGATAAGCATGGCCGAAAAAAATAGAGCAACCTTAATTTTGATACTTTCATCAACATATGAAGAACTCATAAAATTGGACGTTGTTCCCAAAAAAGCAAATACTTCAAGAAAAAGTGAAAAAGAACTCTGGGCAGCAATAGATAATATTACATCCAGAAAAACCCTAAAAAGTATACTTGCTCAATTAATAATTGAGCCTAATACCATAGACAAAATCGATTTAGCCGCTCGAGATGCAGGAATGGCAATTTATAGTACATTATCTGCCAAGTTAAATCTTAAATGAAAACGTTTTATCGTTTTATAAAAGACCTAATCGATCGATCAGCCTTATGTATAACATTGTTTAAATCGCGTTTCAATCCATCTAGCATCCCATAATGGTATCTATCGTAAATTAAAACACAAATGATACCAACCAAAACAGAGCAACAGCAGATCCACGCAAGTCGCTCACCTGTTGAGCTTTTATTCGAAGCGGCAACAGCAGAATTAAAATCTATGGATCTTGTTTGATTTGATAAACCAGCCAACTCAGCTGCAATTAAAAACTTTTGAGCCTCTTGCGTTGATACATTATTTAAAAGAGTATAAGCCATTAATATTTTTGCAGTCTCCTCATCCAAAACACCTGCACGCTTAGCATCAACGACAAGCTTTTGAATACTCTTTAATAAATCACCCTCAGTCTGATTTTTAGCAATTTCCAAGTCAGAACCGGCAACTCCATTGGCTTGAAGTGCTGAAGCAGATTGTTGCCCATCATTAACTGGCATTTGACTAGCACAATAATAAAAATAACTTAGCATAAATAAAAAAATGCTGATTTTATAATTTTTTCTATTCATAAATTATAACCCCTCTTTTAATAATTTAATAAAGTAATTTATGCCTATTATTTTTTAGGGTACAAATGTTTTGATTATTTTTCATTATTTCAAATAAATACATATCTAATTTCCACTAGATAAAGTAATTTACATTTTTTAAAAGTTGCATTTTCAATTACAAGTTTATCGAAAATCTTGAAAACATTCTGCCAGTTGTATCTTTTTTGATACCATTTATTAATAGGACTATTAATTACATAAATCTTAATAAAAAATATGAAACTTCCGAAAGATCCGATAATGACAATTAATAAGCAGTTGCTCATTGTATCGACGATGGTAAGTATCATCAGTATTTTTAATCCTCCAAAAGTCTCTTCTCAACAACGAACGCAACATGCTGAAGATTTAGAACAACTTAGTGCCCAAGAGGTAATAGCACCAGCAATGCAACTTGCACAAAATCTTTTCGCGCAAACCCAACAAATTATCCAAGGTTTAAATGAGTCTATGGCAATAGCACATAGTTCAAATAAAACAGCTATAGATGCAGCTCAAAAAGCCACACAGGCTTTAGATGAAGCAAAACGCACATCAGAACTTTTAGGCCAAATCTCATCAGGAGTAGAACGTGCGCATAATTTACAGATAACAATAGAACAACAGATACATACAGCCACAAAAAACTTAGAACACGTGCATGAACAATTAAGTGCTGCACTTACAAAACAAGCTGCAAAAGAAGAAGAAAAAATAACAGATGCATCAAAAAGAAAAAATGAACATTTCGAAGCAAAAATAAAACTCAAAAAAGATCTAGGAATATATGAACAAGAGGCAAAAGTTATGGCTCAAGCAAGTATTGAAACTGAAAAAGAAAAATGGAAAAATATTCGAGAAATCATAGGGGATTCAAAAACAATGGCAAAGATTGCACTTGCCATTGTTGCAAGTACACTGTGCATATACACTATCAAATATGGCATGCCGGTTCTTGCAAATTATTTAACACAGCCACAAGTTATCAGCGAAACATCAAAAAAAAGCTGGTTATCAACCGAATGGTTGCCAACCGAATGGTTTGGGCAATTCAAATCCAAACAGCAAACAGATATTGATGATTTAATCTTTGCTCCATTTTTGCAAAAACAACTATTAAACCTTTTATTAAGGGTTCAATCTGCAAGAGATTATGAAGAAGCACTTCCCAATATTCTTTTTTATGGAGCTCCTGGAACAGGCAAAACTGCTTTTGTTAAAGCTTTGGCAAAAGCATCGGGCCTTGATTATGCATTAACGTCAGGATCAGAATTTGCAAAAATTACAGACCTAAATCTTGCAAATAACGAATTACGCAAATTGTTAAATTGGGCTAAAAAGAGTCCTAAGGGGCTTATTGTTTTTATTGATGAAGCCGAATCTTTATTCGCAAACAGGAAGTTGCTAAGCACATCCAAAGCAACGCAAGATTTCATTAATACATTTTTAACACTTATTTCAGATCAATCTCAAGAAAATGTAATGTTTATTTTTGCAACCAACCATCCGTTTAAACTAGATGATGCAATTACCAATCGTATTGGAATAAACATAGAATTTACATTACCACAAGCCATAGAGCGAGAAAAAATACTTTCAATGTATCTAATAAAATTTGCACAAAAAAACAAAAATGCCATCGTTAAAATAACCCCAGAAATTACCAATTTACTTTCAACTTATGCCGAAAATCTCGATGCTTTTTCTCCGAGAGCTATTAAATTTGTTGCAGAAGAGATGATTATTCAAGCTCGGCGACAAGAATCCAAGCAATTGACTAACGATATTGCGTGGTCAGTAATAAAAGAAGCAAAACATAGCCTACAACAAACAGTACAATGGGAAAATGAACGCAATGAATGGGCTGGCCCGTTACCCATTACACAAATGCAGTACAAGGGGTGGTTTTAGTGGAACTAAACAAGCTTATTCTTTTTTTTACATGCTTTATTGTTATGGTCAACTATGAACAATTATCTCCCGTAGATGTAACTTTAACAGGTCCTGTAAATTCAATAGATAATAACATTATAGAACTTGTAGATAATATTTGTAACTACATACTAACTGGACATTCAACAGATGAAGTTATAGAAATGCTCAATGAAGAGCATGAAGGCCATTTATACAACATCAACATCGAAAAGCTTGTGACGAATATTGAACGTCTACTGAATAAAAAATACTCCGTAAATAATGTGCTAGATATTTTTGCGATAAATAAAGAATTTGAAAAATTTTACATTCAAAAAAATTTATGGGCTAAAATAAAAAATACTTATTTTGTATTAAAATCTACAGCCACTCTTGTAATAATCGTAGTTGTGTTTTATTTATTGTATCTATTGGCTCAATGGTTAAAATTCAAAATTAATTGGTTCGAAAATGAGGATCAGAGAGAGGATAATAAAATCCCAGAGCCTGTAAATGCCCGGTTGGATTACCATGGTAGTAATCCCGAGTCTCCTATTGAACAAGTGCTACTTGAACAAGTAGCGCAATGTCACCATTTGCATGCACAACAAACTCATCAAGTAAATTGTAATATTCCTACACCAACAACGCAAGGCATTCCAAAATCAAGTCAAAATGAACAAGGTCTTGACGGATCTTTGTACCCAAATTATGAGGAGGAGATAGACGATCTGGATAAATTAGATCTCGAATTAAGTCATTCAATAATGGAACAAGTCAAACAGGCAAGAACAATAGGCCTAGAAATTGAACTAGACCCCACAGCAATTAGCCAAAGGGCCATAGAAAACATTCCACTAGGCGATGTTGGTGAAAGAGTTTTACAACAGGTTAAATATGCAAAAAGCATCGGCTTAATTCCATAATAGTACAAACTATTATACACGCTGGTCAAACTAAGGAGTATCTCCCAACTTCATTTTCTTGAATTCACATATAAAATTATCTAATTCACTATTAAGGCTAGCCAAAAAATCATCCACTTTTATATTAAGTCCAAGACAAAAAAGAAATACTTCCGAAGAAGAAAAGAAATTAATTAACTTGGCGTTTGAAAAAATTATAAAAATGATTGTTATTTTAAACGATGATGACCAGCCAATTAGAAAAATAAGACTTGATCGTAATACCTTCATCAAAGAAATTGATTGGAGTAAAATTCCACTTATTGATAATGTTTATAGTGTGATCAGCAGCACTTTTGATGAAGAAAAAGAATTTTCAATGCCAAGAGACATCCGAATTTTTTATGGAGCTGATAAAAGTAGAACTACCGAAATTAGTCCAATTGATTACTTACATCGTATACAAACATATTTTCAATGTCCTGCTCCTTGTTATGTAATTGCTCTTATATATGTAGAAAGATTTATTAATAAGATAGACGCCATTATTAAAAAGAAAGGCGGATCAAATATTTTCAATCAATTTTCATGTTACCGAATTTTTTTAACAGCATTAATTATCGCAATAAAATGGTTCAGTGACAAATACTACTCAAATGCCTACTATGCCAAAGTTGGCGGAGTAAACAAGAAAGAATTATGGATACTTGAACATCAATTTCTTATGATTATGGAATCAGATTTAAGCACTTCATTAGAAGAGTACAATGGATCTAGCTCAGAAACACTTGATGCTTTTCTTGCTAGAAGGCAAAGAATTCTGGAATCAAGTGATGACTCAGAGATGCAAAAAAAATCAGTCCCAGGCATAACAACAAAAAAAATGTTCCATGCAAATGACAACGTTATCACTTAGCTCTTAACATCAAAGTTTCCAGCTTTAAAATATTCATTAAGCAGTGTTATTCTTTAAATCAAATTCAATATTTACAAACAATACTACAGTTTAGAGTCTGCCATAGAATAATTTTTGGGGGACTGTTCATCACTATCCTTTTTTTTACGCCTATGCCCAAATATTTTCCCAGGCCATTTTAGAGGATTTATAGTATCAACTATTTCACTAGAAACCTCTCTTCGAATTCTTTTGGTAATATCTTGAACTACAGCATCATAAACCCTATAACCAATATATCCAATTAAGAAAATCACCAAAAATATAAGCAGCCAATTTATTATTTTTTTGAAAAAGTTAGAGGTACTCATTGCAATTAATCTCCCCTTTTATTACACATAGTTATATCCACAGCATACTAATACTATCATTAACATATTAGATGTTGCTAAAACAACTTTTTTCCATCTATTAATTTGAGGGAAAAAGAGATTTTTGGGGGAATTTAAATAACTGTTTAAAAAAACACAACCTCATTAAACCTATTATAACTACTGCAATAAGCATGGCGTTAGGTTGTCAAAAACCCCAACAATTCTATAGGCAGGATTTCTAAATTCAGTTAGATCCAAAAATTTAGAAAAATATTCCATTTCTTTTTTTGTAAATTCGGCAGGCCCATCATAAGGCATACTCAAAACGCATTGAAGTGGTGAGGTACTAAAAAAGTAGATTACTCGTCGTCCACTATAAAAATCAATTTCAGCATGGCATCCTTCCGGTTTAACATCTGGATCAAGTCGTTTATTTATATGATCTTTTAAATCTTTGTCAGATAATTTTGGTAAAAATTTGGTTGATGAAATCTCTTCAACAGCCAAACATTGCCATATCTTGTCGTGATAAGTTATGAAAACTCTTCCCGGCTGATGCAATAGTTCAGAATCTTTTTCATAACAATTTTCTAATTTGCATGTTTCATATACACATATGTCAGAACATTTAGAATATCGAGTTCTAATTTCACTGATAGTCCAATTTTTTTTGCTCGGATCTTGTTGTGATAAATCCCCAAAATGATAAAGAAAGAATTTATTCAGATAATAAAAATACCCGCTAGCACAAGTATCATGTGTGTGTAATTTGCAAAATACCGCATTTCTAACGAATCCCTTTTCGTCGGGAGATATTTCTGGCAAGTACTTCATTGGAGAAATATATGAAAAAACTACTACAATAAAAATAAAAAATACCGAAAATGATTTATTTAAAAGCATAAAAACCTTTCGTAATTGACACAAAAATAAATATCTAAAATAAGCTTTTTGACAAATTTACTTGCATTTTAACTTGGTAAATTATCTAACATCAAATTCAATTTACGTAAAACATGAGCTTTGGTATCTGCACCAAATTTAAACCCAGCACTAACAAGTATTTTTGCCATATCTACAACTTCTTTTTTTGCAATTTCAATTAACCGATCTCTTGATTCTGATGGAGGTTCTTTTGACGGGTATGAACAAACAGATTCAACAAAAAGATCAAAACATACTGTCGTAGAAAGCCAAGGGACTGTTGGGAATACGTCAAGACTAGCATGATTTTGTAGTAACTCATGAACAACTTTAGGTAAGTTACGAATTATAGCCAACTGTAACGCAGTCATCCCACAAAAGCAGTTGCCCAATCCTACAGGTTTATTGATGTCAGCTCCCATGGCTAAAAGTTTTGGAATCCCTGAATAAAGTCCGTAATATGATACCATATGAAGAGCTGTAAAACCTATTAATTTTCCTTGCTCTGTCTCTTCTGAATTAATATCTATCCCTGCACCAATTAATTGTTGTAGGTGCCCATCTGTTTTATCCCAACAATCCTGAAGAATTGCTTCGTGTAGCAACCTGGCATCCGATTTTTTAATTGCAAAGATATTTGAACAACTCAGAAATATTGTTGAATAAATTAATAAAAATAAAAATTTAATTTTCACGCTTATTTTTCTTTTTTAGTTAAGTTTTTTGTTTAAGAATGACTGCCCAAAATTAGAATACGCAAAATTCTTTCCTGAAACGCTTTTCTTTCATACTCATCTCTCGCAGTATCTGATTTTTCCTTATAAAGATCATCCGATATAAACAATGTTATAAAAGAAAGGTCCAATTCTTTTCTGCAATCAGGACAAAGCTTATGACCATCTTCCTTTGTTAAATCACGACCTGCATACCATTCGAATAAACAGTTGTAACAAAATACATGATTACATGAAAGAATTAAAGGATTGACATCTGGCTCAATTTTGGACTGACAAATAGTACACATTTGATTACTTAATTGTGATGCATCTTCAAAATTAAATATGAATGCAGTTGGATATCGTTTTTCCAAATAAGCGGCTAGGTCTTTGTAAAAAAGAGTGCATGGATTCTTGGAATTCTCAGATTCTCGTTTTAAAAAAGCCTTTATTGCGCACAGCTCTGTTGAGCTGACAAGTCCTTTACTTCTTGATGTAATTTCTTGCATAAAATGCGCCAAATCACTTAATGGATTTACGCCCTTGTGAGAATCCAATTCTTTATCTTTACATGGAACTTCATCACTGCTAGCAATTACGTCTTGACATAAAATCACACGGTTACATGAATTTTCCATATATTTTGGAGCAAACTCGCCCTTTATTATTTCAAATAAACTAGCCACTGTTATTGGCTGCATAGCAAAAGAATTTTGGCTTGATAAAATTAAAAATAAACCAATTAAAAAAACATTTTTTTTCATTAAAATAATCCCTTATTTTATTTATTCTAAATACATCAAAAATAAATTTGTGCTCAAGCTATCATCATCACAATTAAAATTCAAGCATTAATACTTTTTGAAATATGACTATCAATGTTGTTTGGAAAAACAAAGAAGTAAACTCAGTTATATCAAACTATTGACGTTTTTATCCCTATTTCAACCATAATGAAATTAGTTGTTTATAAAAAATATAAAGGGATGCTATGAATATTAGGAAAATGTATTTTTTGACTATATTACTATTATTTAGTTCACAGTACATGAATTTGAATGCTGATGATATCACTATAATAAATCACACAGAAGACCCTGTTTGGGTTGGCGTTTACAGACTTAAGGAAAATTTGTTCGGAAAAAGTGTTGGAGACGCTAACTTACAAAATAAGATTGTACAAATTCCTGCAAATGACAAAATCAAGTTGGATCGATCGAAACTCATAATAAAAACTAACCGGGAACTCATTTTTTCAGATACTGAAGGAGCTCTCAAAGAAAAATTTGATGCAAATGAATACAAATTAGCAAGCAAAACACCTGTAAGCAACAAACATGGCTCTACTTTTCATATTGCGGAAAAAGATAATGTCCTACATGGATACAGCGACATTGAGTGGAAAGTTGTCGAACCGGTAATCTCTGCAGCACATAAGATTTTCAAAAGAATGCTTGAAGATATACGCACAAGCTCATCGAAACATCCATATGGAAACAAAACAGCACAAGTTCGTAGAAGCTCAGACTTGGCAAATGAGGAAGTTGATTTTTTAACCAAAAGAACTCCAAAGGTCAAACAAAAATTAGAAAAACTTTTAGGAATTAGCCTGGACCAAAATGAAATTCCTCGAATTGCCGTTTGTATGAGTGGAGGCGGAATGCGTGCAGCAACAGCCGCTGAAGGTTTATTTGAAGGGTTGGATAGCATAGGGTTGCTTGATGCACTTACTTACGCAGCAGGATTGTCAGGGTCAACATGGACATTGGCAAGCTTTGTAGAACTTGGATTGCCTATGGATAAGTATTCTGAGCACTTTGTACAAGCTCTTTCAAAAGCTCATGCTTTCAGTCCTGCAGACCTTGCACATGTTTTGTGGCTAAAATATGTTTTTGATCAACACACCAGTATTGTTGATTTATATGGAGTCTTTTTGGCCCACACATTTTTTCATAACATAAACGCCAAAAATTCCGCAAGACAGGATATTCGTCTCTCCGACTCTCAACGCTATTTAATTAACGGTAATTCTTTTCTTCCAATTTATACATCTATTGAAATAAAAGGCACGGACACTCACTGGGCAACATTTACCCCATACGAATTTGGAATTGATGATTTTAACATGTATATTCCAATTTGGGCGCTAGGCCGAAAGTTTAAGGAAGGAGCTTCAACAAATTTCGCACCGGAGCAATCGCTCGGATTTTTAATGGGGATATGGGGATCTGCTGGTTCAGGATCCGTAAACAACCTATTAGGAACGCAAAAAGATTCCATCTCAAAGACACTTTTCAAAGCATTAAACGATATATTCATTGAAACACATGTTGGCGTGGTTCGAGTCGCAGCTGTAAGAATTTTCAACCCACTATACGGCGTTTCGGGTGCATCTACACGAAATCTTGAAAAACTTACATTGATGGACGCAGGATATGAATTCAATTTACCATTCCCTCCATTACTGAAAAAAGAACGTAAAATTGATATCATAATTGTTATGGATGCATCTGCAAGCGTCCATGAAGACCCTACAGCTCTTAAAAAAACAGTTGATTATGCAAAATCCAGAGGAATTCCATTCCCTAAGATAAATTTTGATTCAATTACTGAAAAACAAATAAATGTATTTGCTGATAAAGACAATGTATCCGCTCCAACTATAATATTTTTAGCCCCAGTCAAAAATTACAACTATGACGCAAAATTTGACCCTAAAAAAGAATTCAATACCACTTATACTACAACCAAATTTATCTATAACAGTAAGGATGTTAAAAAGCTGAGTGGATTAGTGAAACAAAATATAATTGATAATAAAAATTTAATATTTGATGCAATTAAAAATAAAATCGAGCAAAAGCACAAATATCTTCAAAAATCCAACGCTTGATATAATCAAATCACAAAACTTTTTTACATACAACGTTTAATTTTTAATTAACTTTGTATACACTCTTATTTTCGGTAAAATGCTATATTGCCAGCCTCAAGGATTTATTGTGAAAAAAATTTATAAAATAAATAACTTTTTAGTTTTGTTGATATGCCTTACTTTCGAAATTTTATATCCATGTAAAATAAGCAAACAGTCAAATTTTCAATTATTTTCACAAGATGAACATGTTATTAGCAGTGCAATTTCATCAAACGGTGAAAACCTCATAATGAGTGTTAAAAATTCTATTGGAAATTGCATTATGGATTGGGATTTACAAAGGGACTCTGTTAATATTCAAGGTTATGATAATTTTTTATGTAAAGAGATCAAATTTTCACAAAATGATCTTTATATAGGATTTAATTACGGGAATAGGTTGGAAATTCATGGGCAAAAAATTGAATCCCGATTTAGCATAAATCAAACAAATAGTTATATTTGCGGGTTTGATATCTCTGAAAATTTCGACGCTGTTGCTTTTTACGATAATAATCAAAATATATATGTTTATAACTTAAAAAATCCAACAGAAGCTCTATCTACCTTAAGGGAAACTAGCATAATAAGATCTATAAGGTTTATAACACAAAAAACAGGCAGAGGATTTTTGGCCGTAGAAACTTTAAATGCAATTAAATTTTATGATGTTTTTACATGCACACTAAAACATATTCATATGATAAAAGATAAAACTGAAAATAAATTCCAATCTTTTTGCGGAATTTGCGTTGATGATGGATGTTATGCTGCATTTAGTTCGCTTGCAGAAGATGGAAGCCTGGAAACGGAAATACATCTTTTCCCAACAGATGAAGAAAAAACTAAAAAAAAATATAGTCGATTAAATATACATAATAATTTATGGGTAATGGATGCTCCAAAGTGTACTGCAGACCTAGATGTAATCTTATTTACAGGAAGAAAGATGTATGGCAGCGATGTATACGAGCAAGTTAATCTTTTTTCAATTAGCAAAAATAAGTATATAAATTTAAAATTATTTAAAATAGAGATGGATTTAGAATCATATTTCAAATTACTTGCACCTGAATCACTTCAAAATGATTCACTTTTATTACACAACGGAAGATTGTTAACTGCTCAGCTTACAAGTAAAAATCAATTAATTATTTTTCTAAAAAACAGCAGTACCCGTGGCTTTAATATGACCTATGCCGTTTTCATTGATATTGATTTTAATTCACCCAATTCTGATTTTCAAGTTATGTACAACAAACACTATAGTAAATTTTATTTAATATCCAAGTAATTTATTAGATTTATAAAACTCCAACATAAGCATGTACTACACAAATATGCTTATTCCTCAGATTTTTTAACCACTCCGGGAAAATGGCTTGTAATCAAATTTGCCAATGGCCATTTATCTTTATCTTTAACATTCACAACGCTGCTATCTACGGCACGAAATGGAGTGCTTTGAAGTGGAATTGAACGCGATGCCGGTACAACCTGTTTTTCGGGTTGAGTTTTACTTTGTGCAGGAGCATCAAGAAGATTAAATCCAGCACACTGACTAAAACTTGCCTGTAATTTTCCCAACCATTGATCTTTGGTCTCATCAATTTTATCTTTGAAAAATCGACTATTATTACTAAGTTGTATATCAATTTTTTTAGAATCTTCATCAAATTTTATAAACTTAGCCTGAACAAGAATAGAATTAAGCATTGGATCATCAGCATCGCTCATTTTTTGCAAAAAGGCAGCCCATTCCAGACTGTTTAAAACTACACCTGTAGATGTGCTTTGAGTAGAGGCATCAGCTGAATTCTGCGTGGAGGCATCTTGAGGCAAATCAGTATCATTTAAATTCGAAGAAATTACGTTTGTTTTTTTGTTTTCTACCAAGTCTTGCCTGGGATAACTTTCGAAATTACCTGAATTGTTATTTGAATTTTTCACCAAATTCAAAAGATCTTTTAAATCAGCAACATTCGTTTGCTCACAAATTTGTAATAAAACCATTTCTAAAAAAATATGTTTTTTATTTGTTTTTAAAAATAGATCTTCCTGACTCCAAAACAACTGGAAAATGGCATGAAGGCGATTAAGAGAACATTTTTTAGCCAAGTTAGTCAATTCGGAAAAATGTTGATTCAGGCCACTGTTTAATTCTTTAACACCGTATTTTATCCATAGTAATGCCCTACAAAGTTCTATCAGCATATCCCAAAGATTTTGCGGAGATAAGCTTTGAAACTTCATCGTCTTAAGCTGTGATAAAACATTTGATGCTTCTTGCTCCAGTAAGCAATCAAATAAAACGCAAAGCTCTCGGACACTAACCTTACCAAGCACACTTAAAATAGTATCTGCAGTAACTACATCTTGAGAAAAGCGAACACGTTCAAGTAGGTTTATGGCATCACGAACAGATCCTTCAGTTTCAGCAATTATTAATTCGATTGCAGAATCCTCAATTGATACATTTTCTTGAGCACACATCGATTTAATATGATTTACAAGCTCCGTTTTTTCAATTGATGTAAAAAGAACTTGAAAACAACGAGACAACACGGTTGCAGGTATTTTGGGAACTTCGGTTGTTGCCAATATAAATAAAACCGAAGCAGGCGGTTCTTCCAAAATTTTTAATAATGCATTGAATGCTGCCTTTGAAAGCATATGAGCTTCATCTATCAAATATATTTTTTTCTGTCCCAAAAGCGGCATATATGATGATGCTTCTATGATCTGACGCACGTTATCCACACCCGTATGGGATGCAGCATCAATTTCAATAAAATCCGGATGATTACCTTGCAACATTGATTTGCAAGAATCACACTCTAGACAAGGAATTTTATTACCGTTTGGATCTTTTTGAAATTTATTCAAGTTTTGACAGTTAACAGCAGCCCCAAAAACACGCGCTGTCGTAGTTTTCCCGCATCCTCGCAACCCGGAAAAAAGATACACAGGGAAAAATTTATTCAAGAAAAGACCATTGAGCAACATTCGAATCGAAATCTGTTGTCCGACAATCTGGTCAAAAGTTTTAGGCCGCCATTTTCTGGCTAGATTCAAGCTATTCATTTTATATAATTTATACGAGATTTTAAAAGGTTTTTATCATTTCACGATAAATTAATTATACGCAAAAAACCTTAAATATCTAAGGTTTTTTAATATACGATATTTTGTTTAATATTTTGGACTGCCATACTTTTAACTTATACTAATAATATCGTATTCTACTGCAATCTCAGCCGAAGGCTTAGCTTTATTAACAAATCTAGTCAATTCATTAACTTCACCATTTGAAAAGCAACTTGCATTATCAATTAAAATTATGGCTTTAGTTTTATTCTTAATTATCAGTCCCAACTCATACATTACATTTTCAAAATCTTTGGAAGCAATCCATAAAATAGCCAGACCCTTTGTTTGCTTAACAAAAGTCGAAAAATTTCTTTCAATCGCCCCAGGATTTAGCTGGATATTTTTAAACCTCTTTAATCTATCATTTGCATGTTTCTTACTTGATATTTTATCAAAACCAATTGCGTAAATCCGTTTAAACTTACTACTATGTGAAATTAATAAACCCGAATGACAACTACCAACCTCTGCAAAAATATCTATATCATATTTTTTTTGATGCTTCTTAATGACTTGTTGCTTTATAAATTTAGGAACAATTCCAGTACCTCCATTCAAAAGCCATCTAACAGCATCAATCTGATTTTTATATGCATTAGAAATTAAATCTCTTTTATACAGTGACTGTAAAAATGATTCTAATGTATGTAAATCACTGGGATTTAAATCAAGTATTAAATCACACAATTCATTTAAAGACTTAAAAAAAACTTTCTTAACACATGGACATGCTTTTTTAAAATTAATCTCTCTAATAACAAATGCTAGTACATTAATTTTTTCATCGAATTTCGTCTTCTGTTCGGTCGACTTTATGATATCCATAAGCTTGATTATGTCTTCTCTTTTTTTAAGATCAAAATTGGCGGGATAAGTAAAATTCACAGAAAATAAACTCGTTAACAAAATACTGAGGGAAAAATATTTAATCTTCATAAATATTCCATTTAATAAATTTTTATTAAATTGACCAACTAGATATAAGTATTATTAATCAGGTCAATTAAAGGCAATCTAAAGTATTTTGAGGATGTTTTATTTTGGATTCAAACGGTTTTTGTTTATTGGGACGAATAAAAATTTGTCGATTCAAATTATGAAGCCTACAGTAAGCATCAATTTCATTTTTTGTACGCACCCAATAATCATTTGGTTTTAGATAAATTTCTCGATATTTGGATAAGAAATCTGGATGCCTTGACGCAATCCAACTTCCTACTGAATTCCAAATCTCTCCCCTAAGATTTAGTTTATCAAATAAATAATAATCAGTATGCTGCGCTGTACATTCAATAATTTGCTTCCAATCAGTAACAAATGGCATAATTGGAGCTATAAAAATATATGTTTTAATACCTGCCTGCTTCAATATTTTTAAAGCTTCAATACGTAATTGTGGGGCCGAAGCTTGCGGTTCAAGTTCGCGAGCCAAAGATTCATTAAGCGTAGTAATGGTGAAACCAACATCACAATTTTTAAACTGTTTAAGTAATTCAATATCTCTAGCGACAAGGGCTGACTTGGTCAATATAGATAAATCTGGCTGCAAAGGAACAAGTTTCCCAAGAATTTTTTCGGTTAATTTATATTTACCTTCGAGCGACAAGTATGGATCTGTTACTGATGAAATAAAAATTGATTTATTAACATATTTCTTAGAACTTACCGGAATTAGATCAGGAGCATTTATTTTAACATCTACAAATGAACCCCAATATTCATTATAATGTCCGGTAAATTTCTTCATAAACCTGGCATAACAGTAAACACAAGAATGCGTACAACCAACGTATGGATTAATAACATAATCAATACCCGGAATATTCGATTTAGTGATTATTGATTTAACGTTAATTTCTTTAATTATTAAATTCAACTGCACAACCAAAAAATTTAACTTGTATTATAGATATCAAATAAAAATACACATGTAATATTTTTAAAACAAAAAGAGGGAAGGTACAGAGATAAATTGCTCCTGCTGCTTCCTTCCGGACCTGACAGATTAAACAATCTACCAACTTACTTTCCCTCAATCTTCTATTTAATTTTAGCACCTGGCTTACCATCCATAGCCACGTAGGGCATAGGATGGTGGAGAGAGAGGGATTCGAACCCTCGATACCCCTTTCGAGATATACAAGATTTCCAATCTTGCGCTTTCAACCACTCAGCCATCTCTCCGGCTAAAATTAATTAACTTTTTTATTCTTTTTCAGTTTTAGCGGCTTCAGCTTTCACTGGTTCAGCTTTGTGTGCTTTTGCCGTTTCTTCTTTTGAGCTAGAAGCATGTCTTGTAGATGCTGGTTTTGCATGAGCTGATGGCCTCTTATCAAATTGTCTTCTAGGGGCTTGTCTTTCTCCAGCTCTATCTTCGCGAGATCTTGGATGAGCATCTTTAGAGACAGACTCATCTTTTGCTCTTACAGGCTTTGCAACTTCAACTGGCTTAGTTTCTGCGTAAATTTTCTGTCCTTCTTTAATCTTAGAAGCAATATAATCAACTAAGAACTGAATGGACTTTGGAGAATCATCGTTTGCAGGAATAACGTGAGTAACGCCAACTGGATCTGTATTTGTATCAACAATAGCAATTACAGGAATTCCAAGCGCATGTGCCTCTTTTACGGCTGCTCTTTCTTTTTTTGCATCCACAACAATCAATGCTGCAGGTGGAAATGCAAAATCAATAATTCCGCCAACATTTTTTTCAAGTCGTGCAATTTCTTTTTGGAACATTACAATTTCTTTTTTCTTATAATATCCAGCAGATTTTTCTGCTACGTCTCGAAGATGTAGAAGTCTTGTAATAGCTTTTTTAACTTGTTCAAAGTTTGAAAGAGTTCCGCCAACCCATCTATTTATAACATATGGAGTTTTGGTCTCTTTTGCAGCAGCTGCAATGATAGGTTGTGCTGCTTTTTTTGTTCCTACGAACAAAAACATTCCACCTTGACTTGAAACTTCTTTTATAAGTTCGCCAATTTTTTCCAATAAAAGAGCTGTTTTAGAAACATCAATTAAATGGATTCTATTTTTTGAGCCCCAAATATATGGACGCATTTTAGGACACCAACGAGATGTTTTATGTCCAAAATGGACGCCCGCCTTAAGCATTTCACGTAAATCCAACATTTTAATCCTTTTGGGTTATTCCAATTACTTCTTAGGTTACATACCTAAAGACTAACTCAAGGTACAATTTACCACCCAGAAAAAAGAAGTAAGAAACGATATTATGATTACTTGTTTAAAGTTTAGCGGAAATAGTTAAAAAATCAATTTTTTAGACAACTATCTGGAAGAGTTACTTATTATGTCAATTATACATAAAATACGTGAACTGAGAACCAAAAGCACCGACCTAAAATCTATCTTATCTGAATATACGAGGCTTCTTAAAAAAATGTTTTTCTATAAAGAAAATATTTGTTGGAACAAAAATATCTTCATCTACCAAGTTTTGTAATCCAAACTGGAGGCTATAATCGGAAAAATAAGCCGGTTCAAAATGTTGCACTGGCTTTAATTCTTCTACTTTATTCCACTCTCGACTAACAAAAAAACGCCAGCCCACTGTTAATAGATTAAATACTGTTCTAAAACAAAAAGCGAAATAAACGCCAATAAGCCCCATTCCACAGGCAACGGAAAAGATATAGGCAAGAGGTAATAAAATAACATATTCAGAAAAAACACCTTGCATCATAACAAATTTAGAATCATCTGCTCCCAGTAACCCGCCACTTAAAACCACATAAAGGGCATCTACAAGTAGATTAAGAGCAAGAAGCTTTATAGCCACAGAACTGGCATTTGCAACTTCAATATTAAGAGGACTAAAAAACCCTCCTAAAAATGAAGAAAATGCAATAATAGTTGCAACTGAAACTAAAGCTACAACCGATACTATTTTACAAATCTTTATTATGGCAGGGTTTATTCCCAAATAATCCCTACCCCCAAAAATCTTGCCAATAATAATCCAACAGGCAACATAAAAGCTGTAAATAGGCAACTGTAATGAAGAATAAACTTGATAATAAACAATCTGGTGTACAGCTAATGCGTTAACCCCAAATCGTTCAATAATTAAAGCCAAAAAATACATTGCTAAATCACAAAAACCAAACTGAAATCCAACATTTCGAGAAATTTTAAGATACTCCTTTAAAACCTCCCAATTTTGCCAAAATGAGCTTTTAAATAAATTAAAATTAATTTTGCCTGCAACAAATTTTTTATTGAAAATAACCAAAATACTTAATGCACATCCAAGAAAATATGCAAATATGGAAGCAATTGCAGCACCCTGAATTCCAAGGTGAGGAAAACCAAACAGTCCGAAAATTAACACTGCATCTATAAAAACATTTGATACGTGCATTAATATACGAATAAAAAAGGGGCTAAGCGTATCACCCATCCCATTGATAAATCCAGTCAAAGAAAAAAAGGTCAAGGCAAAGGGAACTGTTTTTAAAACTGTATTTAAATAGGCAAAACCAATTTGGTTAACCTCAGGACTGCCAACCATATAAAAAGCCAAAAAGCTTATTTGTCGACTAAAAGCAACAACAAGCAACCCGACAACAAACGGAACTATCATACTAACCATGAAAGCTTTATTTATTTTATCTTGATCCTGCGCACCAAAAAATTTTGCTACCAATGTTCTTGATCCAGCCTCACATTCTCCCAAAAAATTATTAATCAGAGTTGTAACTATGCATGCAATTGAAACTGCTGCAACGTGAACAACTCCAATTTTACCTATAAAAAACATTTCCGTTATGGATGACACTACTATGAGCATTTGAACAAAAAATTCAGGCCAAGCAAGTTTTAAAACATCCTTGACCGTAATTTGTGCAGACATGAGTCTCACTCTTTATTTAAAATTAAATAAACGTCGACTTTTTTAGTTTCTTAAGAAATCAATGACCAGGTAACTAAACTAAAACTCTTTACTCGTCTTTGCAAGATATTTAATTAAAAAAATGGAATCATGTCATAAATTATGGCTTACTATACATTAAAATTTGATGTTTCTATAAAAAACAGCCTGACTGTAATTATTTCATAAATGCAACAAGCGCTTCAAATGCTATCAGAATAATTACTACAATGGTTAGCATTTCCTCATGTATAGTATCAAGTCGATCTTGATAAATAGTATTCAAATCCTGCACTATTCTCAATTTTCGATTAATTGAATCTCGCCAATCTCTTAAATAAAGTTTTTCAACCAACAAAGAATAAAAATTTAAATAATAGGCATCTCCAGTCATTTTTACGCTGTTTTCAAGTTGTTCAGTAATTACGGATATATCTACTTTTAAATTAGCAAGTCGTGAAATTGGAGAATCAAAATAGGCACCCATTAACGGCAGATATGCTAAAAAAGGTACCTTGTGGGATTGTTGACCATAGAAATAAGTCAATCGATCATCAATCAGATGGTCATAATACTGCAATTCAAGCATTTGAACATTTGATGATTCAAAAAATTCAAGTGGTTCAAAATACTCGTAATCATAAACAAATGCAGCCTTCGAATCGATTATGATCAAATCCTGTCCATAATATCCGGTTGAAGATGAAAGAATCTGATCAATTTGATAATCAGATAATGGTTTTACCTCCAAGCGAAGAAGAGAGGCTATTTTTGCACCATATAAATCTTTAAAATCTTCAGGCATTACCTTTTCTTGCAAAGGATTTACCTGAACTGCAAAATAATCACTTTTTAAATTATAAAATCTAGGTTTTTTCAATCGTGAACTAATTTTATTAAAAACATTTCTTGCATCAACTTCACTGGTGGCATCAAATTGACGTTTTACTTCGATCAATTTTAATTTTAAATCATCAAATTTTTCATTAAATGGAATTTGATAACATAATGAAAGAGCTCCAAAATGGTACAGTTTACTAAGAACACATCCTGTCCCTGTTATATTGCCCTTTTTCTCGTCAATGGTTGCACAACTTTCCATCATTTTAAATGAGTATGGAACTCGGTAATTTTTAAAATACGCAGAAAGTGGAACTTCCAATGGCTCCAATATGCCTTTTTGCTTTATCGTGGTTAAATCAATTTCATCACCAAAATCAAACGCATAAAACAGCAAAATATTCCCTGAAAAACAATTATTTATGTCTAATCCAATATCGTTTGAATGCATTTTAAGACTCCTTCAACTTTTTATATGCCTTCAAAAATTTACTTGCCATCATGATTGCCGGCCCTGATGATCCCACATTTTCAATTAAAATTGCCATTGCAAGAGGTTTCTCTTGCTGATATCTAAAAAACCCTGCAACCCAAGCATGCTCCAGTTGAATTTTATTTTTCTTCTCCGAACTCAACGCACATGTTTGAGCCGTTCCTGTTTTTGCATGAACTTCAATTCCATTGATGAAGCTTAATAATCTTACAGTTCCCTCTTGTACGGCCGCATGCATTCCATCTCTCAAAACCTTTAAAGTTTTTGGAGAAACATCAATTTTTTCACATTCAATAGCCTCGCTTTCCAAAATTCGGGGCCTTACAAGATGCCCGGAACAAACGGCTGCAACCATTCGCGCAACCTGGAGCGGCGTAACCAACAAATCACCCTGTCCAATACTAACGTTAAGAGTCTCGCCCTTCCACCATTTTTCACGTTTAACTGCCTTTTTCCACGCTTTATCGGGCACAAGACCTGCTCTTTCAGGCAACAAAAAATTCGTTTTTTGTCCCAACCCAAAACGACGCGCATACATAGCCAACTTATCAATAACAATTTTTCTAGCCACCTCAAAACAGTATACGTTGCATGATGCTGCCAAAGCCATTCGTGGGTTGAGTAATCCATGGCCTGAATGCTTCATACAGCAAATTTTTCTACCACAAAATTCAAGGTGCCCTTTGCAGAAAAATTCAGTTTGGGGTGAAATAACCCCTTCCTCTAACCCAGCTGTAACCGTAATAAGTTTGAACGTAGATGCAGGGGGACACAATGCACAAGTTGCCCGATTAAGCAAAGGATTATTCTCGGATAACTTTTCCCACTCTTCTTCAGAAATTGGGCTTAAAAATAAATTAGGATCAAAACCCGGGCATGACGCCAACACTCTCACTGCACCATCTTCAGGGTCAATTAAAATAAAGGCACCAGTCTGCCCCTCCTCAAACAAAGACTCCGCTATTTGCTGCAATTCAAGATCGATTGTTAATTTTATATCTTCACCGGCCTTTGCTTCTCTGAAATCCTTCAACGCCAATTTTTTGCCCGTAGAGTTTGTTACGCTTAAAACATAACCAGGCTGCCCCTGTAATTCAGATTCAAGCGACTGCTCAATCCCCGCCTTGCCTATTTTTTCAATCCTATTTAAAAAACCTAAAACGTGGCTTGCTAAAGCTCCATGCAGATAAACTCTTTCAAAACGATTCGAAACCACCAAACTTGGGTGGTTTCCACAAAATTCACTAATTTTACAGAGCTGATCAAAACTAATATTCTGGCAAAGCATTTTCCTTCTGGAATACCTTTCTGAAATAACAATATCCTGCAGATTTTGATCATGTAGAAAATCAGCCCCCAAAATTTGACCAATTTTGCCAAGCAGGTCCATTTTTTCTTCATTAAGAACCTTTTCCCCTAACCCCTGCCAATAAAGGTCAAAAACAGGTTTATTTGCAGCAAGCAAGGTCCCCTTGTTATCAAGTAGATTCCCCCGGGGAGGATTAATAACCTCAATTTTAAGGAAATTTCTCTCTCCCATCCCCATAAAAACGTTTTTTTGCTTAATTTGTAGGTAAAAAAGCCTCAAAACTATTAAAAATGCAAAAAAAACGAAGGCAAAAAGTATTTTAAATGCCCTAAAACTTCTGGTTGTGCTTATTCTTATGCGACTAATACTAAGCCCCTTCAATTTATTGATTGGATCAATCAATAGTATTAACAAAAGTATTAATAAAAAGCTTTATTTTACTATATCGTACCATGTTACATGGAGTAATTTACCACAGTCAAGGAACAAGGTAAATCTATTCCCCCTCCCCCCCCCCATTTGCAAATAAGAAATTTATAAATTAATCTTGTTAGTAACTTAGTAAGTATAAAAAGCTTAAGTAAGTAGGTAAATTATAGATGTGAGGTTATATTTCAATATTTTTTTGGAGGTTATATCATGAATAGATTCAATAAGATTATGCTTCTTGGATTTCTTTCTGTTGTTACTGGCGCTGCAAGCGTCAAGGGTGCAATGCCAAAATTTGAGGCTGTAAAAATAGGTGGTGCAGAGTCTAAATTTATGGCTATGCCAAACCCAGACGCAACATCTCGTGATGCTGCTTTTGCAAGAGCAACAACTGCAGGAGCAACAAAGTTTATTTCTTTAGATGCAAGCAATAAATCAGGGTCCCATGAATATATCAACATGGACAGCACAACTGAAGAAACAGTTTCAGAATTGTTAAATAAATTCAACGATACTGACATTATTTGTGTTTATCCAAAATTCGAAGCATCAATTGCAAATTTTGATCAAATTAACGCAGAAGAGAAAGCAAAAATTGCTACACTTTATGCTTGTTGGATGATCAAAAACGATGACTTGTATCCTACAGATGGAAAAGTTCAATTGAACGGTCAAGAAATTCAATTGACTGAAGCACAAAATGCTTTGGTAAAATCTTACTTTGTTAAGGCAAATGCATCACTTTTGAATATGGAACCAAAGAAGCCTGAAACTAAAGTACAAGCTGGTTCTTCAAGTAAGGCAAGAAAAATGGCTTTAGCCACAGCTGGTGGTTTAGCTGCAGCCTACCTATCATACTTGGCAATCGGAAACATTGTTTACAACCATGCTGGCTGCACAGATGAATCATCCAGTTTGACATGTGCTGCAACAAGTCACGCAAACAATATGGCAGAAAACGACGTATTATATGTTCATACATGTAGATTTTTAACTGCTGCTGCAGCTGCAACAGGCTACTCTGTATCAGTGCTTTGGAATTTATTAAAACCAATGCTACCTGCTTTGCCAGTAAAACAAGCGGCTCAACAATTAGCACAACAAATTGTTTATCAACCAAACTGCTCTCAATTTGATAGACCTGCAGTTTTACCAACATGCCCTTTAATGGAGCCTTGTTTGTTAAGCGAACAACCAGTAGCTGGTAATGCTGGATTTCTCGATGGGCTTTTGTGGCTCTTCCGTAGATAATAAATAATTAGATTTAATTATAATATCTTAAAAAGCAGGGCGTGATTGAATCACGCCCTGCTTTTTTTTAATTATCTATCAATTATTTACAAAAATATTAAGAAGTAAAAAAAGAGTGCGCCCGACAGGACTCGAACCTGTGGCCTACGGATTAGAAATCCGTTGCTCTATCCAACTGAGCTACGGGCGCATAGACATCTCAGTAAAATAAATTTATTAAAATAGAAAAATGAAAGAAATGGTCGGGGCGGTCAGATTCGAACTGACGACCCCTCGCTCCCAAAGCGAGTGCGCTACCAACTGCGCTACGCCCCGACATTAATTTTTTTCTTTAAGTTACACTAATTTCAAATTTTATGGAAGATGATTTTTGATTATTTTTTGGGGTGAGCGACGGGGATCGAACCCGCGACATTCAGAGCCACAGTCTGACGCTCTACCAGCTGAGCTACGCCCACCATATTCAAAAATGTTATTTCCAATATTATAAGCTGTTTACAACAAAAATCAAAGGTCAAATTCAAGTTTCTTAGTTTTCCACTTTTTCAATTACAGAAATTTCATCTGTAAGATAATTTTTGTTCAATAATCGTATGGCATCCACACGCGTCAATAGCGTCTTTTTCTTACGACCTTTTTTAAGCCAATTAAGTAAATTAATCATATTGACGCTTGCCTGAACCTGACTATCCGTTGCAAGAGCCTCTTTCTGTCGCTCATTCCAACTTTTTTCATTTTTCTTACTTTTACCGGAATCGTCAGTAGAAGAATCCCCGCTTTCTACATTATATTCTGATGAATCATCTTCGTCAGTATCTTGATCCTCAAGCCCTTGCGAATCATTAGACAAATCAATCAGTGGCTCATTCTGCGCTTCCTTTTTCTTGGCTTCTTCCTCTTTTTTAATAGCTTCATCAGCCGGCAACCCTAAATTTTCGCTTACCTCTTTGACGGTTATGTAATTTTTTAAAGAGTTCTCTTTCCCATAAAACTCTTTAATCCATTCCATCTCATCGGCAGGAACATATTTTGGTTTGATTGTAAAATCAGGCGCTATCCCTTGAGCTTGAAGTGATGAACCATCAGGTAAAAAATATAACATTGTTGTTAACTTTAATGCACAACCATTTTTAACGGGAATTAATTCTTGAACAGACCCTTTTCCAAATGTAGTCATACCAAGCAAAAATACCATCAATTTCTTTCCTTTCCACCCTCCATTTAAATAACTTTGCTCGGAATGAAACCGTAGGCAACCTGCCAAAATTTCAGAAGCAGACGCCGTAAAATTATTAATCAAAATGAATATAGGCACATCACTTTTCAAAACAGGATCAGAATTTGTAAAATATTTGGCGACAATCTTACCATTCCTATCACGCGTATGGACAACAGGTGCCCCTTTTGGTAAAAAAAGACCTGCCATCTCAATGGCAGAATCAAGCGTACCACCTGGATTTCCACGAAGATCAAGCACAATCCCCTTACATTTGCCCTGGTTTGCTTTTTCAAGTAAACCAGACATCTGCTTGGCTGCATTTTCTGTAAACTGTTTTAACGAAAAATAATAAACATTTTGATTCTTAAAAAAGTAGCACAAAGAAATCTGGTCTTTGATAATATCGCGCGTTACCAAAAATGACATTGGCTTTTTCTTGCGAGCAATTTTAATAGAAATTTTTGTTCCAACTTTACCTTTTAACTTATTAATCACCTGATCCGTAGTCATATTTTTAAGATTATCTTTTCCGACTTTAATAATTCTATCACCCTTTTTTATACCAACCTTTTCGGCGGGACTACCAGGAAGAACCTCAATAATCATCAAAGAATCGTCATCAGGAGCTTTTCCAATAATACTTACACCAATTCCAGAAAACTCACCGGACGTAGACTCAAGTGTAGACTTATATTCGTCATTACTGAAAAAACTTGAATGCGCATCAACTTTTGAAACGGCTGACTTTAAAGAGTCCTGCACAAATCTATCAAAATCAACCTTACGAAACGCCTTTTTTTCAACAATGCTCAAAACCTCGGAGTATGTTGGTAACCATTGCATTATATCTTTCTGAGCATCATATAATTTGGAATAGGACAAATCTTTTCCATTTTCAGATTTAACATCTTGAGAATCAGTTTCAGCAAAGTTAAAACTACACCAAGAAATTGCGCCAATAAAGCACAATTGCAAAGAAAACGACTTCATTACTCTCTCCTACATTCTACTAGTCAAAATAAAACTCTAGAAACCCATTTTCAACAAACTTTTTAACTATCCACTTTAAAAAAAGTGTAAACAATTTATGCTTAAATTATGATTGAAATATGGTAGCAATAAATTAAAAACTTATGCAATAAATTTATGTAAGTTCAACGAGAGGGTGAGGAAATCAAAATGGATTGCAATCAAAATACTTCCATAGAAAAACAAACCCGACAAGTCATAATTGTCACAGGGCTTTCGGGCGCGGGAAAAAGCGGAGTAATAAGAGGCCTTGAAGACCTTGGTTTTTATTGCGTTGATAATCTTCCGGTCCCAATGCTTTCTGTATTTTTAAATCTTGCATTCCAAACACAAACACTCAAAGTTGCGTTAGGCATAGATGCTCGAGGCGAACAATTCTTTACTGATTTCATCACTGAAGTACAAAAATTAAAAAAAGAGCTCGGTACCAATTTAAAAATAATATTTTTAACCGCTTCTCCCGAAACACTTATTAAGCGTTTCCAGGAAACACGCCGAACTCATCCGCTAGCTAAAGACATTGATCTCGTACAAGCAATTGAAAAAGAAAAGCAAATTCTGGCTCCAATAATGGGCATGGCGGATATTAAACTTGATACAAATGCATTTAATACTCACGATCTAAGAAAATGGGTCAGTGTAGCATTTTCAAATGAACAAGTAAGAAAACTGGTCGTAAATCTAGTATCGTTTGGATTTAAATATGGAGTTCCAACTGAAAGCAACATGGTTCACGATTTAAGGTCGCTACCAAACCCATACTTTATACCTTCATTGAAAGCCTTAGACGGAAGAACTCCAGATATTCAAAATTATTTGTTTGAACAACCAACCGTTGTTGCTTACTGGGACAAGCTTGTTGATTATACAAAATTTGCAATAGATAAGTTTTATCAAGAAGGTCGATTTTTCGTAACCGTATCAATTGGGTGCACCGGCGGCAAACACAGATCTGTGACATTTGTTGAACGGTTAAGCAAGCAAAATTGGGAAAACATAAAATTCTTGGTAAATCACAGAGATGTAGGAAAAGAGTAGCTGGACCTAATAAAAAAAGAGAAAGGCGAGATCATATGAAACAAAAAAATGTAGCCTTGCTGCTATTTTTCGGAACAATTTTGTCAGCATGTCTTGGATATATTGTTTTTGGGAATCGAGGAATTATTGCTTATTACAAACTTAAACATGACATTGATCTAGAAAAACAACAAATTCAGGCATTAGAGCAAGAAATTAAGCATATTCAATCTAAAATTGACGACTGGCAATCTGATGAGTTTCACGCAGAAAAATTCGCTCGTCAGGAACTACAAATGGGCAAACCCGACGAGCAAGTCTACGTTTTGACAAATACAAGTGAAAAAAAAGATTAAATTTAATTGTTTTTATACCCAACAACTTGCACAACAACATCTTGACGTACATGATTAGACTCAGCAGCTTGAGGCTTTTCCGTTTGTTGTTTAACCGCCTCAAGTTGAGTAGATCCAGATTGTGCTTCATTCTGAATTCGACTTGCTTCAGCCTGCGTAATCACTGGGATTTGAGAAGCCTCAGATTTTTTAGATATCACAGTTGTAGTAGATTCAACGTCATGAGACTTATTGTCAGAAAATTCCATTTTGGATGAAGAACCTGTCCATGAATTATCAAGCGAATTATTAACCAATGACTGACAAGCTTTTATGTTTTCCTTTTCAAGCTTCTGTGTATGCAAAATTCTCTTTTGCTCAGCCACTTTGGCAAATTCAATATGGTGCTTCAATCGATTCAATTCCTGAGCCATTTTTGCCATAGTTTCTTCTATCTGCCTAATACTGGTATCAACACTGTAAAAAGATCCTGCATCAACACTACTGTTAATTTTATTTACATCCAAAGATTCTTTTTCTTGATTCGAAATATAATCATTTGAAGCCACATCTCGTGAAATTACATTTTGAGGATATAAATAAGCTAACAAGAAAAAAATATTAAAAACACAAATGATAGATAAACTATGTAAAAATCGATTAAACATAAATATGTCCTTTAAAAATAACACTATATTCGCAAAATATTATTTATATCGTTAGTTAATATTTGGACTATCTAATTTATTCGTTTTACCAAACAGATCAAGAAATTTATTAATCTTCCTGATATTTTATGCTACGCATTTTTTTAATCATACTTCTGCGTGTTTTTGCCTGCAATCGAGATGCTTTAGCAGCTTTTGGCACACGTGTTGCCATACGTTTTTTGGGAACATAAAGAGCATTACGTATTTCTTGCGCAAGTCGCATAAGCGCCATATCTTTATTTTGTTGCTGACTACGCGATTCGCTATTGTGTATAATTAAATCACCATCTGTTGTTAAACGTGATTTAAGGTTCTCTAAAATACGATTTTTCTGTTCTTCGTTTAAAGCAAGCGATGTTCTAACGTTCCAACGAACAGTTATCCGAGTATCTGTCTTATTAACATGTTGTCCGCCAGCCCCTCCGGATCGGCTAGAAATAATCTCAATTTCACAACCAGGAATAATAAAACCATTTTTAACAGATAAATCGTTCTTCATTTGCTACAAAACCTTTCTACAAACAACTCAATAAATTTGCAATAAAAAAAGCATCTACTATAAAATAATAGATGCTTTTAATTTTTAAAATCACTTTAAATGGCTTTAATTTAAACCCATTCAAGTCTTGCAACTTTTGCCGTATCGCTTTCACGTTGGCCAAGAGAAATAACTCTTGTATATCCACCAGGTCTGCCGACATAGCGAGGTGCAATTTCTTTAATCATTTTCATGACAGCTTTGTCGCTGTAAGGCAAAAGTGATTTGATTCTACGAATTGTATTAAAATCTGATCCTTTACCCGCAATTGTGACAATTTTTTCAGCAAGTTTTTGTACTTCTTTTACTTTAGATTTTGTACTTTGAAGTACTCCATACTCAATAAAATGAATCACTTGATTACGAAGCAAGGCTGTTCTATGCGCTGATCTTAGATTTAATTTTTTTCTACCAAATTGATGATTCATGATTATTCACCACTTTCTTGATCTTTTAGAACTTTTTTAAGATCTAATTCTTTTACATTCATTCCCAAGTGTAACCCAAATGCCAACAGGATTTCCTTAACCTCACGCAAAGACTTACGACCAAAGTTCTTTATTTTAAGTACGTCATCTTCTGTTAGATTAACTAAATCAATAACACGTTTAATTCCAGCTCCGACAAGACAATTGTGCGCGCGAACTGAAAACTCCAATTCATCAATTGGTTTAAGGAATAAGTCTACAGGTAATCCTTTAGTTGGACCTTCTAAATCAAACTTACCTTCAACCTTGCCTTCTTGTCCAACTTCTCTCGATAGCTCATTAAACGGAATTTCTGTTGCTTGCAAGAAATGTTCTAACTGTGTTCTCAAAACCGATGTTGCATAATGAATCATATCTTGAGGTTTAACAGCTCCATTTGTCTGTAGGCAAAAAGTTAACTTGTCGTAGTCGATTCTTTGTCCAACACGAGTCTTTTCGATATTATATTCAACTCTTTTGACAGGGGAAAACATCGCATCCAAATAAATTCTATTGTCAGGCTGAAGAGACTGTCCAACAGGCCATTGTGCTGCAAGATATCCTCTTCCAGTTTCAACTGTAAACTCTATATCAAGTTCTCCATCTGGAGCCAGGTGTGCAATAATATGTTCTTTATTAATCACTTCAAGGTGGGCATCGGTTTTAATATCAGCAACCTTTGCAATTCCTGCACCTTTAAAAGAAAGATACATTTTCCCAGGCTCGCCTGTAGAATTTTTAATCGCAATTTGCTTTATATTCAAAACTAATTGCAACGTATCTTCAATAACACCTTTTACTGTTGAAAATTCGTTATTAACACCTTTTATTACAACAGAAGTTACAGCAGAACCTTCCACAGAAGAAAGCATAACCCTTCTTAATGCATTTCCAAGCGTAGTCCCGTAACCCGGTTCCAATGGCTGAGCAATCAACTCACCATATGTCTCAGAAGATACCTGTTTGTTCCAGCTCAACTTAGGAAGTATCAATGGCTTATAATTCATTTGGAGCAATCCCTTTTTAAAAACCAACTACAAACTCATAACCTCTAAAAAAGCTATTGATCCTTTAAGTAAAAACCTAAAAGATCAACAGCTAATTTTTTACTTAGAATACAACTCAACAATTAAATGCTCTTCAATTGGAGCGGTGACATCAGAACGAATTGGCAATCTTGCAACTGTTCCCTGTCGGTCTTTTTTGTTAAGCTCCAACCACTCTGGAACCTTTACTCCCATACCCATTCTTTTGTCGATTACTGTTTCAATAAAATTTGAATTTTTTAAAGTTGAACTGACAAGAGAAACAACATCGCCCTCTTTAACTAAAAAAGAAGGAGATTTTACACGTTTCCCATTAACAGTTATGTGTCCATGAACAACTAACTGTCTAGCTTGAACTCTTGAGATAGCCATTTTCAAACGATAAATAACATTATCAATACGACGTTCTAAAAGGCTTAAAAGACTTTCACCGGTAACGCCTGTTGAACGAACGGCAATATCAAAAAATCTCTTAAACTGAGCTTCTCTTAAACCATACATCAATCTAACTTTTTGTTTTTCTTGAAGCTGCTTTCCATATTCAGAAAGTTTCTTGGTACCAACACGTTTTGCATGTTGCCCAGGACCTGTAGGACGCTTCTCAAGTGTACACTTTGCAGTACGACACTTAGCTCCCTTCAGATATAATTTTTCACCAGCTTGTCTGCAGCGGCTGCATTTTACAAATTCAGACATGTTAACCTTTTTCTATATTAAAAAATCATTAAATCGCAAGTATTTAACCATTAAAACTATACACGTCGTTTTTTAGGAGCTCGACATCCATTATGAGGAATTGGAGTGACATCTCTTAGCATAGAAATGTTCAAACCTGAGGACTGAAGTGCTCTTACAACACAATCACGTCCAGATCCAGGTCCCTGAAGATTAACTTCAACAATTCTCACACCCATTCCGAGCAATTCTTTTGCAATCTTAGTTCCAATTTGAGTTGCTGCGTATGGAGTACCTTTTCTTGCGCCTTTAAATCCAAGCTGTCCAGAACTTCCACGAACAAGCACATCACCATCAACAGTTGTTACTGCAACCATGGTGTTATTAAAGCTTGATTTTACGTGTGCAACCACTGACTCGATATTCTTATGTTGCTTTTTTTTACTCTTTTTATATGCCATTTTTACCCTTGCCTTATATCAATTACTTCTTAGCTAGAATCTTCTTGTTTGGCACGACATTTGCAGGTTTTCTTGGCCCTTTACGAGTTCTAGCGTTTGTTTTTGTACGCTGACCTCTGACAGGCAAGCTTCTCTTATGTCGAAGCCCTCTGTAGGAACCAATTTCTTGAAGTCGCTTAATATTCATTGTAATCTCTTTTCTCAACTCACCTTCAACTTTGAAAAATTGAGTGATGTACTTCTGAATAGCTGCAACTTGTTCATGCGTTAAGTCCTTGATTCTTACATCTGGACTTAATTTTATATCTGCCAAAAGTTTTCGCGCTCTAGGCAACCCGATACCAAACAAGTAGGTTAACCCTACTTCTACACGCTTTTCGTTAGGTAAAACGACACCTTCTATTCGAGCCATTAAAATTTACCTCTCAGAATAAACCTAAATTAATTTTTAACCTTGTCGTTGTTTGTGTTTTGCAATTTTGCAAATTATACGCACAACACCATTACGTTTAATAACCTTACAATTCGAACAAATTTTTTTAACGGATGTTCTTACTTTCATTGCATCTTCCCAAAATGTAACTTTAAAATCTAAAAAATTCACCCACGTCTTAAACTATTTACAACGGGAAACTATTCTACCCTTAGTCAAATCATATGGAGACAACTCAACTACAACTCTATCACCAGGTAAAAGTTTAATGTAATGCATACGCATCTTTCCAGATACATGCGCAAGGATCAAATGATCACTTCCACTTAACTTTACCTGAAACATTGCATTAGGTAAGGCCTTCTCAACTACGCCTTCCATTACAATAACGTCTTCTTTCTTTGCCATATGAATTGTTTCCCAAATCTTTAAATTCTTGTTAAAACTTCCGAACCGTTTTTTACTACCAAAACAGTGTCCTCAACATGCGCCGCTAGTCCACCGTCTGCAGTTTTGGCTGTCCAACCATCTTGTAAAACCCGAACTTCATAACTTCGTTCTGAAATCATCGGCTCAATCGCTAACGTCATTCCTTCTCTCAAAACTACATCATCCCCCGCTTTTCTATAATTAGGAATATCAGGATCCTCATGTAAATCTTTTCCAATTCCATGCCCTGCAAAAGCCCTAATTACGAAAAAACCATCAAATTCAACTTTGTCTTGAATACATGCTGAAATTTCAGAGACCCTTACACCCGGCGCGACCTTGTCAATTGCAGCATCTAAAGCATCTTGAGCTGATTGAGCTATTTTTTGTGCATTTAAACAAACATCACCCACAAAAAAGTACCTTGTCATATCAGCACAGTAGCTTTTATAAGACCCCACAACATCTATCTTAACAAAATCTCCAGATTTTAAAATAAGATCTTTTGATGGAATTCCATGTACTATGCCATCATTAAGCGAAATACATGTAGCATGCTTATACCCAGCATACCCCTTACATTCTGGAACAAGCCCTGATTTTCGCATTTTTTCTTCAATTATTTTATCTAAATCCCAGGTACTAATCCCAACCACAACCTCAGGAGCTATATCCTGTAAAATACATGCCAGCCGTTTTCCGGCAGTTCTCATCTTTTCAATAGCAATCTTATTTTTTATCAACGTTCCCCTTAAAGTTTTCAACGTACATAGCGACCTTTTAATCTTCCTGATGCAAGAAAGCCCTCATAGCGTCTTTCTATCAAATGAGACTCAATTTGAGCAGACGTATCAAGAGCAACACCCACAACAATAAGCATACTTACACCACTGAAAAACACAGGAAAATTAATAAAATGCCTAATTATACTTGGCAAAATAGCTAAACCGGCCAAATACATTGCACCTGGAAAGCCTATTCTTGTCAAAAGATAATCAAAAAATTCCGCCGTCTTTTTACCTGGACGAATTCCTGGAATAAAACCACCTGATTTTCTAATATTTTCAGCTAATTCCACCGGATTAAAGATGATTGCAGTATAAAAATATGTAAAAAACACTATTAAACCAGCATTTAAAACATTGTAAAGAGCCGACTCTCGACCAAAATAATCTGTAATTATAGCAGATATGGCAGGCCATCTGTATGCAAATAAACCTGCGACAGCAACCGGCATACCCAAAATAGACTGCGAAAAAATTACAGGAACAACACCAGCTGGATTAATTTTCAACGGAATATAAGAGCTCTGTCCCCCATAAACCTTATGTCCAACAACTCTTTTTGCATATTGTACAGGAATTTTGCGCTCACCTCTTTCAAGAAAGATGATACACATAATCACGCCTACCAAAATGGCGCCAAGCAACGCAATCAAAAATATGCTGGCTTGACCCATTTGATAATTTTCCCACAATTTAATTATTGCTGCTGGAAGACTGGTAACGATACCTGCAAAAATTATCATTGAGCTACCATTACCCAATCCATGAGCATTAATTTGTTCACCAAGCCACATTACAAAAAGAGATCCGACACTAAGAATAAGCACTGTTGTTAATTTAAAACCCAATCCAGGATGAGCGACCAACCCTGGCTGATGCTCCATCCATGCAGCAATTCCAATGGATTGAACAAGCGCAATTCCAAAAGTCAGATATCTCGTATACTGATTAATAATACTTCTTCCATATTCACCTTCTTTTGATAATGCTTCCAATGTTGGAACCATAATTGTCAAAAGTTGCATCATAATCGACGCACTGATGTATGGGGATACACCCAATGAAAATATGGAAAAAAGTTTTAAAGCTCCGCCGGAAAAAAGATCCAAATAAGAAAGTAAACTACCTACAAAACTTGAATCAAATCTTCCATACAAAGCTACAACATCTATTCCAGGAACACTTATATGTGCCCCAAATCTAAATACTGCAAACATCCCAAAAGTGAATGCAAGCTTCTTTCTTAACTCCGAAACAAAAAATATGTTCTTGAAGTTATGCAGTTGTACCACCACTTCTAGACTCCTTTATCAATATTGCTTTACCACCAGCTTTTTCAATTGCTTCAATAGCTGATTGACTAAATGCATCAGCATTTACGGTCAATTTTTTGGTTAAGCTTCCATTACCAAGAATTTTTACAAAAAATCCCTTGTTCCCCTTCACCAATCGCAAATCTTTCAATGCTTGTAAGGTAACTTCATCACCTGCATTGAACTTTTCTTCCAAAACTTCGAGATTTAAAACAACATACTCTTTTTTAAATTCTCTATTGGAAAAACCACGCCTTGGTATGCGACGACTTAAAGGCATCTGTCCACCTTCGAACAAATGTCCTAACTCATGCGTTCCACCAGTTCTTGCGCGTTGTCCTTTATTACCTCTTCCAGAAGTACCTCCACGATCTCCACCACGCCCTTTACGTTTTGTTTTCTTGGTAATTTGCGTTAAATTTTCAAGCTGCAACATGTTTTTCCTCAAACAAGTCTTTTACTGTTTTACCACGCAATTTAGCTATATCTTTTGCGGTTCTTAATTTGCCAAGCGCCTGCAACGTTGCCTTAACAACGTTTTGAGGATTGGACGATCCAATCGTTTTAGCTAAAATATCTTTAATTCCAGCAACTTCCATAACTGCTCGAACAGCACCACCAGCTATAACGCCAGTACCTTTTGATGCAGATCGAATAATTACTTTGCTGCCACCCTGTTTTCCTTCTACATTAAACGGAATCGTTGTTTTATAGAATGGAATCGAAATCATATTTTTTCTTGCACGACGTAACGCTTTAGCAATTGCAGAAGAAACCTCTCTGCTCTTCCCAAGAGCAACTCCAATATTGCCCTTTTTATCACCTACAACAACTAATGCTGAGAATGCAAAACGGCGACCGCCTTTAATAACTTTTGCAACTCTTCTAACATTTAGAACAGCTTCAGAATACTCTTCCGCCTGTGGAACCGATGCTTTTGCTAATAAGCTTCTTTTGTTTTTCTCTTCGGCCATAATCTCTTCCTACGTTCCTAAATTTTTGCGATATTAAAAATTCAAGCCAGCTTCGCGTAAACCGTCAGCTAATGCCTTTACGCGACCATGATACTTATATCTACCTCGATCAAAAAATACATCTTTGATCGCTTTTTCTTTAGCTAATTTTCCAAGCTGCAAACCAACAAGTTTAGCAACTTCCTTCTTATCACCCTTAGCCTTTTCCAAATTGAGAGAAGAAAAACTAACTAAAGTTTTTTGCATGCTATCATCTATGATCTGAGCATAAATGTTTGCAAGGCTTCTAAAAACAGTTATACGAGGCTTTTCACAGCGACTAAACTGATTTCCTCTAACCCTAAAAACCCTTCTCTGTGTTTTCTGCGCTTTTTTTCTTATTAAACTCACGAGTGTATCCTTTTCAACACAAAACTACCCAGACAAAAATTATGCTGCTGAGGCTTTTGTTTTACCAGCCTTACGAGTAATAACTTCGTCAATTCTCATAACACCTGTACCTTTATAAGGCTCTGGTTCTCTAAACGACCTTACCATGTCACAAACATTTCCAAGCACAAATTTATCGTGAGATTTGAATGTAAGAAGTTGTCCGGTCTTATCAAGTTCAACAGTGACTCCTTCAGGAAGGTCCAAATCAATTTTATGGGTATAACCCAATGTAAATGTTAATTTTTTACCTGCAAGCTGAGCCTTAAAACCAAGCCCTACAATTTTCATTACTCTTTCAAAACCTACTTCTACACCCTTAATTTTGTTTGCAAGCAATGCTCTATGCAAACCCCAATTCATCTTATTTTCTTTAGACATTTTTTCATCTTTTGCTAAAGACACAACAAGATTCTTGTCTTTCACTGTTGCTACCAAAGTATTTGGCAACTCGTGAACAAACTTTGTTTTAGCCCCTGTAATAGTAAGGGAATTTCCATTAACTTGTATCTTTGCATTTGAAAAAAGAATTGGTTTTCTACCGATCTTTGACATATTTCTGTCCTCTACCAAACGTGACAAATAACTTCTCCGCCAACACCGAGCTTTTTCGCCTGTCGATCGGTTATAACGCCAGAACTTGTCGTTAAAATTGAAATTCCAAGACCCCCAATAACAGGTGTAATGGATTTTGAATTTTCATATTGACGACATCCTGGAGTGCTAACACTTGTTATTTCATGAATAACAGATTCTCCATCAACATACTTCAAAAAAATTGTTAAAAATTTCTTTTTATCTTCTTCTGAAAGTTTAAAATCTTTGATGTATCCTTCGTCTTTTAAGACCTTTGCAATCTCAACTTTTAAATTTGAGCTAGGAAGCACCACAGATCTTTTGTTAACTTTTAATCCGTTTCTAATTATCGTTAAAAAATCGCCTATCATATCTCTGGACATAATCAAATTCCCACTTTTACCAGCTAGCCTTTTTAACCCCAGGCAAAACACCTTGCAACGCATTTTTACGGAAGCAAAGCCTACACATTTCAAAAAAACGCATGTAAGCGCGTGGTCTTCCACAAAGTTTGCATCGATTTCTTGCTCGAGTTGAAAATTTAGGAGTTTTATTACTTTTTTCAATCATCGCTTTTCTTGCCATATCAATCCTCTATTAACTCTTCTTTCGGAAAGGCATATTAAATTTCTTTAGCAATGCAAGCGCATGCTCATCCGTTCTAGCTGTAGTATGGATAGTTATATTCATACCACGGCTTCTATCGACCTTGTCATAATCAACTTCAGGAAAGTTAATCCAGTCAGATAAACCAAGATTATAATTGCCTGTTCCATCAAGCTTAGTCGAAATTCCCTGAAAATCACGAACAGACGGCAACACAATATTTACAAGTTTATCCAAGAAATGATACATTCTTGATTTACGCAATGTAACGCAAACCCCGATTGGCATTCCCTGACGCAACTTAAAACTTGCGATTGATTTTTTTGCAAGTGTTTTAACTGAACACTGCCCTGCAATTTTATCAACCAACTCCTTCACCTGTGTTACAACTTTAGAATCAGTAACACCCTCTTTAACAGCAATGTTAATTACAATTTTGGAAATCGAAGGAACTTCCATAACATTGCTAACGCCCAACTCTTTTTCAAGCTCTGGACGAATTTTTGTTTTATATAAATCTTCAAGACGTGATTTATTCATAAACCTTACCTACCATTAAAAAGATTCTTTGCATCTATGACAAATTCTTGCTTTGTCATTTTCTTCTAAAAATTTAACCTGTACACGGCAAGGTTTTTTGCAAGAGGGACAAATTGGCATAACTTTATGCAAAGGAATTGGGCGTTCTGCCTTTACAATTCCACTTTTTTGGCCAGCTTTTCTTGCTTTCAAATGTCGAGTCACAATTTCCACATCTTTTACTAAGACCGTACTATTCTGATGATCAACATTAATAACTAAACCTTGCTTGCCTTTATCTTTTCCAGAAAGAACAATAACTGAATCGTTCTTTTTCACACGACTTAACATATTTCTACCTCAACACTTACCAAACTTCAGGCGCAAGCGAGATAATCTTAGTATACCCAGCAGCCCTCAATTCTCTTGCAATAGGACCAAAAATACGAGTCCCAACTGGCTGTTTTTCTTTATCAATGATAACAGCCGCATTATCATCAAAACGAATATAACTGCCATCAGAACGGCGACATTCCTTACAAGTTCTCACAATAACAGCATCCAACACTTCACTTTTTTTAACTGTTCCGCCGGGAATTGCAGTCTTAACTGCAACTTTAACAATATCACCTAAGTAAGCATAACGTTTTTTGCTGCTACCTGTGATACGAATAACTTGCAATTTTTTAGCGCCAGAATTATCAGCAACCTCAAGCATTGCACGTTCTTTAACCATCGCTAGTATCCTTTTCTATGCATATTTAACTTTTTGGCAAAATTCGAACCAAGGTTGCATGTTTCGTTTTGGATAGTGGTCGACATTCTTTAATTTCAACAACATCACCAATACTAGCCTTGTTTTCTTCGTCGTGAGCCTTAAACTTTCTGTGTCTCTTGACAACTTTTCCATATAACGGATGTTTTAACAATCTTGTAACTTTTACAACTATTGTTTTATCCATTTTATCAGAGACAACCTCACCAACAAATACGCGGCTCCCTGATTCTTGAATATTTTGTTTAGCCTTATCCAACATTTCTTACCTAACCTCTTTACAACTTACTGTTGATTCTGATTTAAATACGTAAGAGCTCTTGCTATCTGTACTCTCAGTTTTCTAAACTGAGAAAAGTCCTTTAATTGACCTGTTATCTTCGATAACTTTAGATTAAAAAGCTCTTTCTTCAGTGAAGCAACTTCTTGCTTAAGAGCCTGCGTATCTAAATTTTTCAATTCTTTTTTGTCCATCATAAAATGCAACTCCATTAAGCAGACTTATCTTCAACTGAAACTAAATCAGCTTTGGTAACAAAACGAGTTTTTAATGGAAGCTTATATGCAGCAAGACGCAAAATCTCTTTTGCCTCTAATTCTGAAAGTCCTCCACCTAACTCAATAATCACACGACCACGTTTAACAACAGACACCCAAAACTCAGGATTTCCTTTACCTTTACCCATTCGAGTTTCTGCAGGTTTTTTCGAAATAGGCTTATCAGGGAACATTCTCAAATATAACTGTCCAACTTTTTTAAGTTGACGACTAATAGTCACACGAACAGATTCTATCTGTTTTGATGTAATCCAATGAGGCTCAACTGCAACTAAACCAAAATCTCCAAAAGCCAGAGTCCGGGCGCCCTTTGAAAGGCCTTTCATTCGACCTCTTTGTGTTTTTCTATATTTAGTTTTCTTGGGCATTAACATAGCTCATTCCTTCCAAGGCTGAATTAATATTCACCTTTGCAAATCCAGACTTTCACACCAATCACGCCATAAGTTGTAACAGCTTCTGCAAGAGCATAGTCAACGTTACTTCTTAGAGTATGTAAAGGAATGGAACCAACTCTTAACCATTCAATACGAGCGATTTCAGCGCCACCAATACGTCCAGAAATACAAATCTTAATTCCACGTGCACCATTTTTGATTGCAGTGAAACCGGCTCTTTTCATCAACCGCTTGTAATTTGCGCGTTTTTCAAGCTGTTCGGCAATGCTTTTTGCCACAAGTGCTGCAGTCAAATCTCTATTTCTAACTTCTTGCACAGAGAGCTCAACATTTTTACCTACAAAGCTGCTTAATTCTTGCTTAACTTTTTCAATTCCCAAGCCCTTTTTTCCTATAATTACGCCAGGACGAGAAGAATGAATAGTGATTCTCACATTGCCAACTGCTTTATCAATAACAATTTTGGCAACATCAACATCGTTTAGCTTACTCTTAAGATATTTACGAATTTGGATATCTTCGATGAGCTCAGCGCCATAGCCCTTTTTGGCAAACCAATGAGCATGCCAATCTTCGAAAACTCCTAATCTAAAACCTACTGGATGAACCTTTTGTCCCACAGTAACACCTCTAATTTTCTTTTATTTTCGCTGTTTTAAAATTTTTTATCTAAAACAATTTCCAAATGACTCAACCTTCTTCTCTGCATATTTGCACGTCCCATAGCACCAGGTTTAAAATACTTTATAACTGGACCATGATCAACAGTAATCTGTTTAATATAAAGCTTATCCATTGAATCAATTTCTGGATTTTTAAAGCGTACATTTGAATATGCGGAAAATAATGTTTTCAATATTGGCTTTGCTTTTCTTACTCCAAAAGTCTTCAGGAAGGCAAACGCCTTATCTACCGAATACCCACGAATAACATCCACCATTGGGCGAAGTTTATAAGGGGAAACTCGGATATATTTACATCTAGCACGTGAAAGCATTATTAACAACCTTTACTATTGAAACAAAAACTTAATTCTTTGTACCTACTTCTTTTTTCCTGCTGCTGCAGGTGCTGCAGCTGCTGCAGGTGCTGCGGCTGGAGTTGCTGCAACAGGAGCTGCTGCCCCTGCCGATGGAGCTGAAGAAGATGGAGCACCTTCTGCGCCAGCTTTTCTTTGTCCACTGTGTACACGAAATGTTCTAGTAGGAACAAATTCACCTAACTTATGCCCAACCGCATTTTCAGTAACAAAAATTGAAACAAATTTTCTTCCATCGTGAACAGCAATGGTCAAACCAACCATTTCAGGAAGAATCATACTGGAACGCTTCCAAGTTTTTATTACTTCACGTTTTCCAGATTCTTTAACTTTTTCAACTTTTCCCATCAAACATGGCGATACGTATGGGCCTTTGCTCAAAGATCTTGACATAATCAATTATCCTTTATTTTCTTCTTTTCAGAATTGCAGTACTCTTACGTTTACGCGTTCTCACACCCTTACAGCTCTTACCCCATGGGGTCATTGGATGTGATCCAGATTTTGAACGGCCTTCACCACCACCATGAGGGTGATCAACGGGATTCATAGCCATACCACGAACAGTTGGTCTAATACCCATTCGGCGACTTCTTCCTGCCTTACCAATTACAACGTTTTTATAATCTGCGTTAGAAAGAATTCCAACAGTAGCCCAATTATCTAGTCCTACTGTTCGCATTTCTCCAGAAGGCATTTTTAGAACAGCTAATTCACCATCTTTTCCAACTAACTGCACCGCGCTTCCAGCACTTCTTGCAAACTTTCCACCACGACCAACATTAAGTTCAACATTGTGAATGAAAAATCCAACAGGAATATTCCTTAATGGCAAAGAATTACCAACCTTTGCCTCGGCCTTATCACTCGCCAAAACCTCATTTCCTAATCCCAACCCTTCAGGCTTTAAAATATAAGATTTTGCTCCGTTCTTAAAATAAACTAGAGCGATTGGCACATTTCTATTTGGATCATATTCAAACGCTTGTATAACGCCTGGTATATCTCTAACAACTCTTTTAAAATCAACAATTCTGTAAAGCCTCTTTGCTCCACCACCCTGATGACGAGTTGTAATGCGTCCATAGCAATTACGGCCACCAGTTTTATTCAATGGAGTAACAAGCGATTTTTCAGGACGCTCTTTACTCAAATCAGTATACTTTATGTACTGCTGGGTACGCAAAGAAGGATTTCTTGGTTTTCTACTTACAATAGCCATTTTTTATTTTCCTTCAGCCTGTACATCCTTAACATTCTGTGCACCAAAAGACTCAGCTGCCGCACCCATGGATTCAAACATTCCAGGTATTTCAATCTTATAACCCTTTTTAAGTGTTATAATTGCTTTTTTTCTAGCTGAAGACAAAAACTCTCTTCTACCAAAAGTCTTAAGCTTTGCTGGCACCGTTATCACACAAACATTTGCAACTTTTACATTCCAAATCTTCTGGACGGCATCTTTTATCATACATTTATTTGCTTCTGTATGCACTTCAAATGTGAGCTTACCTAACTTGCGATATAATTCGAAGCTTCTGCTCGTCATTATAGGCTGTTTGATAATATCATAAACTTTTAGTTCCATCGTGAAATCATTTCTTTAAATAAATCCACATCTTTTTTAAAAAATACCCAACAACCACCGTTCATTAAATCAAACGCATTTGGCTGATCAAATGAAACAATATGAACATTAGGAATATTTCTAAAAGATGCAATGCTTGTTATATCATCAAAAGGCAAAAACAACAACACTTTTTTATTGTCTAAATCTGCAGCCTTCAACATCTTTTGTGCTAACTTTGTACCAGGCTTTTCAGCTGAAGTACTAAAATCTAGACAGGCAACTGCCTTTTCGGCCAATTTAGAAAATAAAATATTATTAAAAACCAAATCCATCTCTTTGCTGTTCATTGACAAAGTTCTTGTTCTTGGTTGTGGACCAAATATCACACCACCTTTTCTCCAAAGTGGAGATCTAAGAGATCCAGCTCTTGCTCTACCGGTACCTTTTTGCTTCCAAGGTTTTCGATTAGAAAATGCAAGCTCAGCTCTCGTTTTGCAACCTAATGTACCCTGTCTCCAATTTTGACGCAAAACACGAATTGCTCGTGCAAATGCGAATGGATTAGAGGTCTTTTCGGTTATGTCAAAACTAACAGAGCCCTGAACTTTTCCATCTAAACCGTAAACTATTATTTCTGACATATCTATTTCCCTTGCTTTCTAATCAAAACCAGAGAATCTTTTTTACCAGGAACAGAGCCCTTTACTAACACAAAGCAATTTTCACGATCAATTTTTACAACTTCTAATCCACGAATTGTAAACTGACGACACCCCATGTGTCCCGGAAATCTTTTACCTTTGATAACCTCACCTTGTGTTCTCATGTGACCAATTGCACCAGGTCTACGATTGAATTTAGAACCGTGAGATTTTGGACCACCACCAAAATTCCAACGTTTCACAACACCCTGAAAACCTAAGCCTCTGCTTGTACCAGTAACAGCAACTTTTTGACCTTCTTGCAAAGCAATATGATCAAAAGCAACGCGCTGTCCCAAATCAAAACTTCCAGCCCCGTCTTCTAAACGAACTTCTCTAATATTGGAAAAAAACTTACTTTTAGCTTTAAGCCAATCATTAGAAAACTCTTTACCCCAGTATTTTTCTCTCAACATACCCACTTGCAAAGCAAGATACCCATCTTTTGCAGCGGATTTTAATTGTGTCACATACAGATTTCCTGTATCAATGACTGTAACAGGAACAACGTTCCCTTCAGAGTCAAAAACCTGAGTCATTCCAACTTTTTTACCTAACACACTATTTAACATAGCTGCTATACCTCATCTTATCTACTTAATTTCCACATCAACGCCGGCTGAAATGTTAAGTTTCATCAACGCATCCATTGTTTGTTCCGACGGAGATACAAGGTCCAAGATTCTCTTGTGTGTAATAATCTCAAACTGCTCACGAGACTTTTTGTCAACATGAGGAGATCTTAAAACAGTAAAAACCTTTTTATCATTTGGAAATGGAACTGGTCCCAACACTTGAGAACCAGTTCTTTTTGCCGTCAAAACTATTTGTCTTACAGCATTATCCAATAAGCGATAATCGTAAGACTTCAATGTTAATCGAATTTTCTGTTTTTTCATCTTTTATGCCGCTATCAATTTATTCAATGATTTCAGTAATAACACCAGCGCCAACAGTTCTACCACCTTCACGAACAGAAAATTTCAATTCGTTTGTCATAGCAATTTTGCTAATCAAATCAACAACTACGTCTACGGTATCACCAGGCATAACCATTTCACGACCAGCTGGAAGAGTTATTGTTCCAGTAACGTCTGTTGTTCTGAAATAAAATTGAGGACGATATCCATTAAAGAATGGGCTATGACGTCCACCTTCTTCTTTGCTCAATACAACTAAGTGAGCTTTAAACTTCTTGTGAGGGGTGATTGTTCCGGGAGCAGCAACAACCTGTCCACGAATAACGTCTTCTTTATTGATACCACGAAGTAACAATCCAACGTTATCGCCAGCTTCGGCTTCTTTCATTTCTTTATTAAACATTTCTACGCCGGTAACAGTTGATTTACGTGTATCGGTAAAACCAATTATTTCAACGTTGTCGCCAACTTTGACTTTACCTTGGTCAACTCTTCCTGTTACAACGGTACCACGACCTGAAATTGAGAAGATATCTTCGATAGGTACTAATAGAGGTTTGTCAATTTCACGTTTTGGTTGAGGAATATAACTATCAACAGTTGACATAAGTTTCAAAATTGCAGGAACACCAATTTCGCTTTGGTCGCCTTCTAATGCCTTAAGAGCTGAGCCACGAACAACTGGAATATCTTTCCCTGGGAAACCATATGAAGATAAAAGATCTCTTACTTCTTCTTCAACAAGATCCACCATATCTGAATCATCAACCATATCAACTTTATTCATGAAAACTACAATTGCTGGAACACCTACCTGGCGAGCCAACAAAATGTGTTCTCTGGTTTGAGGCATTGGTCCATCTGCAGCGGAAACAACCAAAATCGTTCCGTCCATCTGAGCCGCACCTGTTATCATATTTTTAACATAGTCAGCGTGACCTGGGCAGTCCACGTGAGCATAGTGTCGGGTATCTGTCTCGTATTCAACGTGCGTTGCATTAATTGTAATACCACGAGCCTTTTCTTCTGGAGCTTTATCAATTTGATCATATGCTTTAAATTCAGCAAAACCTTTTTCTGAAAGCACTTTTGTAATTGCTGCTGTCAAAGTTGTCTTACCATGGTCAACGTGTCCAATGGTACCAATATTTAAGTGAGGTTTTTTACGCTCAAAAACACCCTTTGCCATCGTTATATTCCTTCTATTCTTTTAAAATCAATACCTACTTTTTAACTACCAGTTGATCTTGTACATGTTTAGGAACTTCTCGGTAAATCTCAAACTGCATGCTATAACTAGCTCTACCCTTTGTCAGAGATCTTAAGGTTGTTGAATAACCAAACATTTCTGCCAAAGGCACCTCTGCGGATACAACTTGGATTCCCTTTTTACTCTCCATTCCCAAAATTCTACCTCTTCGTGAATTGAGATCTCCAATTACATCACCCATATTTTCATCCGGCGTAAAAACTTCAACCTTCATTATAGGCTCAAGAATTACAGGGGATGCTTTTGAACATCCGTCTTTAAATGCCATAGATGATGCTATTTGGAAAGCCATTTCAGAGGAGTCAACATCATGGAAAGATCCATCAAATACTGTGGCTTTTACATCCACAACAGGATATCCTGCCAAAATGCCAGAATTTACGGAATCTCTAAATCCTTTTTCTATTCCAGGAATAAATTCTTTTGGAACGGAACCACCAGTAATTTCATTTTCAAACTGGATTCCAGCACCTCTTTCAAGTGGCTCAATCTTTAACCAGACATGACCATATTGTCCGCGTCCACCTGATTGACGAATATACTTTCCTTCAGATTCTACAGAACGTTGAATTGTTTCTTTGTAAGCAACTTGTGCCTTACCAACATTCGATTCAACCTTATGCTCTCTGAGCAAACGATCAACAATAATTTCCAAATGCAACTCACCCATTCCAGAAATAATTGTTTGATTTGTCTCTGGATTATATGTAAATCTGAAAGAAGGGTCTTCTTGCATTAACTTGCGCAATGCAACGCCCATTTTTTCATATTCACCCTTACCTTTTGGCTCAATTGCCATATCAATAACAGGATCAGGGAATGTAATATTTTCAAGTAAAATAGGTTTATCTTCCGCACAAAGCGTATCACCTGTCACAACGTCTTTTACTCCGACTATTGCACAGATATCACCAGCGGAAACCTCTTTAATTTCTTCTCTCTTATTTGCATGCATTTTAAGTAAACGGCTTACTCGCTCAGTTTTGCCCTTGGAAGCATTGTAAACGTATGAACCAGATTCAAGATGCCCAGAATAAATTCGAGCAAATGTTAAAGAACCCACAAATGGATCTATCATAATCTTAAATGCTAACGCGCAGAACGGTTCCTTATCGCTGGTTTTTCGCTCTTCCTCCAACCCTGTAACTGGATTAGTTCCCTTTACACAAGGAACTTCCAATGGAGATGGAAGATAATCAACGACAGCATCAAGCATTAATTGCACACCTTTGTTTTTAAAGGCAGAACCACAAAGCACAAGCGTAACTTCTTGAGCTATAACACCCTTACGCAAAGCTGCTTTGATTTCCTCAATAGAGTATGGCTTACCGTCTAAATACTTTTCTGCTAAAACTTCGTCAAAATCACATGCACGTTCTACAATTTTTGTGCGCAATTCTTGAATTTTATTTTGAAATTCGGCTGGAGCTTCTTCCCAGATAACTTCTGCGCCTTTATCATCCGAACTAAATGTCGCCATTTTTCCAGTCAAAACATCAATCAATCCATAAAAACTTTCGGATTGTCCAACCGGAATTTGCATAGCAAGAGGATTTCCATGCAGCTTTTCTTCTATTTCATTAACTACTGAAAAATAATCTGCACCGATACGGTCCATCTTGTTAACAAATGCAATTCTAGGAACTCTGTGCTTGTCAGCTTGCCTCCAAACCGTTTCGGATTGAGGCTGCACGCCTCCTACTGCACAAAAAACAGCAACAGCTCCGTCTAAAACACGGAGCGATCGTTCAACTTCTATTGTAAAATCTACGTGACCGGGAGTATCAATAATATTTACGTGATGATTCCGCCAGAAACAAGTTGTAGCAGCTGAGGTAATTGTAATGCCTCGCTCTCTTTCTTGTTCCATCCAGTCCATGGTAGCTTCGCCCTCATGAACCTCACCGATCTTATGGGAAACACCTGTATAAAACAATACACGTTCTGTAACCGTAGTTTTTCCGGCGTCGATGTGCGCCATAATTCCAATATTTCTATATTTTGTTAAATCGCTACTCATTATAATCCCCCACCTTACCAAGCATAATGAGAGAAGGCTCTATTAGCCTCTGCCATCCTGTGCACATCTGTTTTCTTTTTAAGAGCTCCGCCTTGCCCTTGAACAGCATCCAACAACTCATGCGCTAGACGTTCACCCATTGTTTTATCGGAACGACTTGCCGCAGCTTCAATAAGCCAGCGCAAAGCAAGCGCAAGCGCTCTTTCTGGACGAACTTCTGTAGGAATTTGATACACACCACCACCTACACGCCTTGCCTTAACTTCAACATAAGGCTTGATTTGAGATAGCGCTTTTTCAAACAATGCATATCCCTTTATATCATCCCCATTGTTTTTCGTTTTCAATACATCAAATGCATCGTAAACAATGCGACGTGCTGTATCCTTTTTTCCACGCTCCATAATTGTATTTATTAATTTTTGAACTAAAAATGATTTAAAGCGCTCATCAACTCCAATGTCTCTTTGAGCTCTTACCGACTTACGTCTAGGCATCTTTATGCACCCTTCTTACGTTTAGCACCATACAAGGAACGTGATTGCATACGTCCCGTAACTCCAGCTGTATCAAGCGTACCTCTAATAATGTGATATCTTACTCCGGGCAAGTCTTTTACCCTTCCACCACGAATAAGCACAACTGAGTGCTCTTGAAGATTATGGCCTTCTCCAGGGATGTAAGCTGTTATTTCTTTTCCAGTCGTTAATTTTACACGAGCAACTTTACGTAATGCAGAGTTTGGTTTTTTAGGGGTCTGCGTGTAAACACGAACACATACACCTCGTCGCTGAGGACATGAATCAAGCGCAGGAGCCTTGGTCTTTACTTTCGTACCTTTGCGGCTACTACGTACTAGCTGGTTTATCGTTGGCATACTTTCTATTCCTATAAATAATCAAAACTAACAAACTTTTTCACACTCAATCCCAAAATAGCTTTTATTTATGGCAAAAGCCACGTAAGAATAACCACTTTGGCTAGCAATCACTACAAAAATGTGCATTATACGAGCGATACGTGATAGGCATAATTGTATAGTTTTCTACACTTTTTTCAAGTTTTTCCAACTAAAAAATATTTATCAGATCAAATCATTCAAAAAGTTAACCCGAGAAAAATCAAAAAATTTCTATGCCTCCTAAAAAAACATATCTCACCACTCTTCATTTACAACTTGAATTTGCAAACTTAAAAACAAATTACCTATACCCTTAGACTCTTTTTATTAATTTTTAAAACTGTTAGAAATTTTATATCAAATTTTGTATTCTTAATATTCAAAAATATTTTAGATTTTTCTAGTAATTGAAAGGCCCCAAAATGCATTTAATAGATTTTTCTGCAAATTTTATTTCAAAAATTATTCCAATAGCACTCTCTTTAGCAGGGTTAGGATTACTGATTACCATCCATGAGTTTGGACATTTCTTCTTTTGTAAACTTTTCAAAGTAAACACCCCAACATTTTCGATCGGCTTTGGCCCACAAATTTTTCAAAAGAAAATTGGAAATACAAATTTCAGATTAGCAATTATCCCATTTGGAGGATACGTAGAAATTGCGGGACTAGCAGAAGTCGGACAAGGAGAACAAGAACACGCAAATGATACCAGTGACAATTCATTTGATAAAAAATGGTACTGGCAGAAATTTTTTATACTTATTGGTGGTATCCTTTTTAATTTGCTATTTGCATACACGATATTTTGTACACTTATATTCTTTACACCAAAATCAACTTATGGCGGCCTAAAAATTACACAATTGGTAAAAGACGCTCCTGCCGAAAAATTTGGAGTGCAAATTAACGATATGGTTGTTGGAATAAACCAAATTAAGCTTGATCAACAAGATCCAGAAACTATTCTTGAAGATTATAAAAAATTACTTACAGAGATAAGAAGTAACCCTGGGCAAAAAATTGAGTTACTCGTCAAACGAGGCGAAGAAATCAAGCATTTAGACATCATTTTGAATTCAGTACAAGAAGCAGGAAAAGATATCGGAAAGATGGGTGCATCGTTTGAACCTCAAATGCCTAAAATGTCCTTTTTTAAATCAATTAAAATGGGAATTAGGCGGACCAATGAGGTTATCGTCGGGTTAATAGTAGGAATCCAAAAAATGTTTACATCGCGTAGCTTGGAAGGCACGATGGGCCCAATCATGATTATTTCGCAAGGTGCAGATTTTGCAAAAGCCGGCATACTCGCCTTATTAATGTTCTTAGCATTGCTGAGCATAAGCTTAGCCGTTATGAACTTGTTACCAATTGGCGCATTAGACGGCGGCCAACTTTTATTCGCAACAATAGAAGCTATTATTCGTCGTAAAATTCCAGAGACAATTAAACTTGTTATCAATCTTGCATCTTGGGTATTAATTCTTGGCCTTGCATTGTACCTGTCAGTACAAGAACTAAAACAACTCTTTTGGCCAAGTGTTAAAAATTTGATCTGTAAAATTATAGGATTTTTTCATTAACCTAAACCGTTAACCTGAGAACAGATCTAAAATTTGTAGCCCCAGTAAATGCTGGGGCTTTTTTGCACACATAAATTATTGATTTTATTTCGATTAATAGAATATTCTGATAAAGATTATTAATAACTAAAAAATTAAGGGGATGGGGAACTATGAAAAGAATAAAAATCTTACATGCAATAATCTTTGTTCTATTATCAACAGTAAAAACTTATTCAATGGATTTAGTTACTGATATTAACGATAAAATAGATAGTTGTGGAAATACAAAACTGCATATTGCTGCTCAAAAGGGAGATCTTGCTTCTACCAAAAAGCTACTTGAAGCCGGAGCTAATGTTAACCTGACAAACAATAATGGAGCAACACCTTTACATCTTGCAGCTTGTAAAAATGTAGAATGTGTAGAGTTACTTATTCACGCAGGAGCCGATATTAAAAAGATTGACCTTCTTTGGGGATGGACACCTCTACATTGGGCGGTTTGCTTTGGGAAGACCGACTGTTTAAAACTACTTATCACTGCTGGTTCCAATATTAATAAACGAGCAAAAAAATGTAATGGCTATACTCCACTGTGCTTAGCCGCATCAATTTCGAACTGGCGAAGTATTGAAAATAAACATAGTGTAGAAATTCTCATCTCTGCAGGAGCACAGGTTACTAAAACAGATTTTAACGGAAATACACCGTTGTATGCTGCCATTACTAATAATCACAATGAAATAGCGCAAATATTAATAGAACACTGCTTAGAAAATGCACTGGATATCTCGCTTAATAATTATTTATTGCAAGACCTAGATAAGTTACTAATTATATCCAACAAAATAAAACTTAAACAATTCGAAGAACTTGCAGCATTCAAGGCTAATGCAAGCTCACTAATGCTTGCGTCAGTAGATCGTCTTGGAAATAATTCACCAGCTAGCTTACTTGCCTCAAACCCTACACTTGCTCAACAATTTTATGACTCATTTTACGATCTTACAGTAAGACCTATTGAACAATTTATTCAAAAAATAAATACCCAAATTGGAAAACAATCATCATGTAAATCAAGATCAATTTTATCTTACCAAAACCAACAAATGCCAAACCAAAACAATATAAAAATGCAAAACAAACACTTAAATTATTTAATTAAAAAATTATCAAGAAATTCTAATAAACCTGCCATTTATCAGGATTAGAAATATAGTGAACAACAACTTCGCGGTTAAAGCTGTGACCAGTTTTCGCCGCGATTACTTTTCCAGCCAATGATAAGCCCAAGAGGCTTAAATCACCGATCAAGTCAAGAACCTTGTGTCTGACACATTCATCTTCAAAGCGGGTTTCATTCAAAAAGCCCTCGTGACTTAAAACAACTGTGTTCCCCAGAGATGTTCCTTTTGCAATCCCAAGTTTGCGCATCTGCGGCAGTTGCTCTAGAAAACCAAAAGTTCTTGCCGGAGCAATATTTTGGGCAAAAAATTCGGATGTTAAAAGACATTCAAATTTACTGCTGCCCACAAGTTTATTGGCAAAGTCCGCCGTATAACTTATGTGTAGTTCTGTAGAATTATTTTGTTTGGAATAATTGTCTTGTACTGAATGATTAATTTCTGCGGAGTAATTATCTTGCGCGGGATAAATTTCAATAAAGCGTCCTGCTTTATCTTCAAAACGAAGCTTTTCTTTTGGGGTAATATACTTTTTAGCAGCATTCTGAAGTTGAAATCCACAGTCCAAAATCCCCTGCACAAATGGCGCCGCGCTCCCATCCATAATTGGAATTTCAAAACCAAACACTTCGATCAAAACATTATCAAGTCCAGTTGCAACAACGGCAGCCAAAAGGTGTTCAGTCGTACTCAACGTCCAGATATTATTTTTCAAAACCGTTGCCTGCATTGCAACTTCAGGAATAACAGAGCCTATTTTGAAAAAAGCATCAGGAAAAGCTGAATTTATAAAAACAATTCCAAAATCCTTGGGTGCCGGCTTTAAGACAACCCTGGCCAACTGCCCGGAATGAACACCTATACCCTCAAAAACAACCTCGTTCTTCAATGTTTTTTGTTGCTGCATGTAATGCCTAATCAAATAACCCCTTTAAACAATTGTAGCAGGCTTACAAACCTGTAAACCTGCTACAAAACTTATTTATTGCGTAAGCTTTAATTAATCTTTTAGCTGTGCTTGGTGAGGATGTTCTGATCCTACATAAATCTTAAGTTTCTTAAGAACTTGTCGATTTAGCTTATTCTTTGGAAGCATTCCTTTTACACCTTGCATAATCAACCTGGATGGATCTTTTGCAAAAACTTCTTTAGCTGAAGGTTCTTTTAAACCACCTCTCCAACCTGAGAATCTGGCGTAAATTTTGTCGTCCCATTTATTTCCGGTCAACACAATTTTTTCACAATTGGTAACAACAACATAATCGCCGGAGTCGGTATGAGGAGTATAGGTGGCCTTATCTTTTCCTCTAAGAATATCTGCAATTTGCGTGCACAAACGGCCTAACACTTGTCCTGATGCATCAATTTTACGCCACTTTGGCTCGCGTTCTTCGTTCTTCAAAATATAACTTTTATTCATATCCATGGCTGATAACCCTAAATCTATTATATGATTTATTTAATTTGTGTATTTAAAACCGATATTTAGCTCTAAAATTCAATAAAAATGACTTTCTCTATTCTATGGCAAAAAACAATTATGGTCAAATATTTTCTACCCATTTAGATTATACAATATCTATTAATGCCATTTCAAAGTCATAAAAGTGTTAGTTTAAAGCTTAATATGTATCTTATATCAAACTTGAAAATACCTATAATTATACTATTCTAATAGTAATTACTATTAGATTTAACTACAAACCTTTGGGGGTTCTTATGTACATGAATAATAGACAGTTTTTTAGATTAGTCATATTTTTTTCAATTAGCCTATTTAACCATTCTCAATCAATAATATTTGCTGGAGCTGGCAGCTCAACAGCAAAATCAGGTACCAAACCACAATCTCATTCTTGTCACACCTCTACAAAACCCAATCACGAAACATCCTCTAATTCTGTATCACCAAAAATTATTATCATCTCCCCGGCACAAAATCAAGCCAATTTTGAGCCCAAAACATTTGATTTTGAGGCGGAAATATCACACTCAACTAACATAGAAATCAAATGTAAAAGTGGAAAAAATTTTAATGTTCCAGAATGTATATTAAGAATGTCGTTCTATTTTTTGAACGCTGACGATGAAATCACGAACATTAACAATATATTCAATGATTTGAATGAAAATGTTACTGAATCATTGCTTCAAGCTATGACTTACATGTACATAGCCTTCAAAAATTACAATCGGCAGGAAGATATTACGGCCTTTTTTATAACTAATTTCAACCAATACATGCATCTAAAAATTGTAAGTGAACTTCAGTTACAAAAAGCCAAAACATGGCTCTTTGTAACTGAATTACTTATGGCAATGAATATTCTAAAAATTGGCATAACACTCAACGGAATTCCACAAAATTGTATACTCTCAGACTCTTTTAATATTTTAATTGAAAATTGTGATCCAATAGATACTTTTGGATTATTCATCTCCCCTGAATTCAGAGAGTTGTATAATAGCTTAACAAAACAAGATCTACTCATGGCACAAGAACTTATTGAAACATTCACCCAACAAATTTCACCACTCTTTCTTGAGATCGCCAAATGCGTATTTGTTTTCGAAACGGCTAAAGACGAATTTCACATAGCCTTAAGTTCAATTTTTACTTTAGCTCAAAAAACCTGTAAAAACGCCGATTTAAATTTTACAAATCTCAGACTTTTTATAAATTTTTTAACCCAATACAACATAGTAAGTCTTTCATATGACGGAAATTTCGAATCACAAGAAATACTTAAATCTTTTCTTCCAATGTTTAAAAACACACTTAAACGCATAAATTTAAGAGATAATCGCTTTATTGAAAATTGGGACTGTATTTTTTTTCGACAATTTAATCACTTAGCAAAAATCACATGCGGAAATAGAATCTGCCGTGTCGAAAATCAACAATTAGTTGATATTTCCTTTTAATTTTCTTTCAACAACCACACTCATAAATTCCATAAACAGAGGATTTACATCCAAAGGCGACGATTTAAACTCCGGATGGGCCTGTGTTCCAAGCATAAATGGATGACTTTTGATTTCCGATATTTCAACCAAATTTTTTTCAGTATAAATTCCCGAAAAGACAACGCCCGCCTTTTCAAACTTTTCTTTATAGGAATTATTAAATTCGTAACGGTGTCGGTGCCTCTCTTCAACCAAGTCTTTTCCATAGGCTTTATGCGCTTTTGACCCTTTCAACACCTTACAAGGATATGTCCCAAGGCGCATAGTTGCACCTTTACGCTCAATTCCTTGCTGTTCTACAAGCAAAGATATAACCGGATTGGACGTGTTTTTATCAAACTCTGTGCTATTTGCATCTTTAAGGCCAAGCACATTACGTGCAAATTCTATAAGCATTACCTGCATTCCTAAACATAACCCCAAATATGGAACATCATGCTCACGCGCCCATTTTGCAGCCAACATTTTACCCTCAACCCCTCGATTATCAAAACCGCCAGGCACAATAATGCCATCAAGACTTGCCATCGTTTTCCATATATCCGCACTAAAATCATCCTTGGCTTTTTCAAGCTTTTCAGCCTCAATGACTTCAAGGGTTACTTTAACTTTATTCCAATATCCCGCAGATGATACTGCCTCAATAACACTTATGTATGGATCATTACTTCCAACATACTTGGCAACAAGTCCAATTTTTACATCTTTTTTACTAGTCTCAATTAACTCAATTAATTCTCGCCATTGCGATAAATTTGTCGGTCTGGGATTTGAAATTCCAAAGTATTGTTGGATTTTTTCACATAACCCTTGTTTTTCCAAATCTAAAAACAACTTATAAATTGGCTTGTAAGTCAAAACCTGGAAAATAAGATTTTTGTCTACCCCGCACATAATTGACAACTTTTCACGAGGCTTAGTCTCAATAGATTTTTCTGCACGCAATACCAAGCTGTTAGGAATAAGGCCAAGACCCTTTAAAGTATAAACACTATGCTGAGTTGGCTTAGTTTTTATCTCGTTTGCCCAACTTAAAAATGGAACATAACTTAGATGAAAGTGAAATAGTCTATGATGCCCAAGTTCAAGACTAATTTGACGTATGGCTTCTAAAAACGTATTACCTTCCATATCGCCAACTGTGCCACCTATTTCAATAAGTACAAAATCCGTCTTTTGTTCAATTGCAAAATCTAATAAACGATTTTTAATCGTATCAACTACATGAGGAACCAACTGAATACAGCGACCTAAAAACTTCCCTTCGCGCTCACCCTGAAGCACCTCTTCAAAAATTTGCCCTGATGAAACTGAGGATTTTCTGGTCAGATGCAACTGCATTATGCGCTCGTAATGCCCAAGATCAAGATCGGTTTCCGCACCATCTGCAGTTACAAAAACTTCGCCATGCTCCATAGGAGACATGGTTCCGGGATCAACATTAAGATATGGATCCCACTTAACAACAGCAACTGAATAACCAGCATTCTTAAGGAGTACTCCAACTGAAGAAACCAAAACTCCTTTACCGATTGATGAACAAACGCCACCGGTCACAGTTATAAACTTTGTACCATTATCAATAACAGTCTTTAATTTTTCATTGAAACACACGAGCTCTCCCTCAAGAATTTTATTAAATCGCAATTTTGATTTTATTAAATAAAATATTCACAAATTATATCTAATTTTTTATTTAAATATAATAAGTTTTTAAAATAAAATTAGATCTTTAGAATTATCCACGCATTAAGGTTTCAATATCATCAGCAGATTTAGGTAAATCTGCGCTAAGACAAACAACCCCATCCTCAGCCACAGCATAATCATCTTCAATTCTAATGCCAATATTTTCCTGAGGAATATAAATCCCAGGCTCAATTGTAAACACATCACCCGGCTGAAGAGGAAGCTCATTACTTCCAACATCGTGAACGTCAAGACCAAGAAAATGACCAATTCCATGAACAAAATACTGCTCATAACCATGTTTACTTAAAAATTTAACCGCTTGATGATGTAAAGATTTTTCTGGTATTTTATGGTTATTTAAATACATTCCAGGAGCAGCCAGGGATTCGACATATTTCTGTGTTTGAAGCACAATATCATAAACCTCTTTCTGTCTTGCTGAAAACTTACCTGAAACAGGAAAAGTTCTCGTTAAATCTGATGAATAAAGCCCATACTCCGCACCAATATCTACAACAACCAAATCATCCGCGTGCAATTTTGTATTGCGATCATTGCAATGCAAAATCGTTGTATTTTTTCCCGTTGCAACAATACTTGCAAACGCCGGATCTGCATTTGCGCTCTCTTTAAAAACGTATTCAATAAATGCCTGGATTTGATACTCGTATTTACCTGACTCAATATTTTTTGCAGCCGCTTGAATGGCAAGTGATGTAATCTGTGCCGCTTTGTAAATTAAATTTATTTCATGATTTTCTTTAGTTCGCCTACACTTGTGCACAATGCCCGAAACATCTGCAATCGTAATTTTTTGGTCATATATCCAATCTTGAAGGCATGCCACAAACTGCATTTGAGTAAAGTATCTTGAACTAGTAGAATCCATTAATGTGTAAATAACCCCACCTACCCCTAATTTTTTCTTTATATCAGCAATAACTTCACTGTATCGCTCGGGTGTAAAAAACGGAGCACTTGAATACCCCTTGATTTCAGAACCAAGATATTTGATTTGATCAACTGCAATATCCGATACTTTAGTTTTTAAGCAAATATCAGTTTTAACCCATTGCTCACGGTTTTGTCCGTAAAAAGGCATATATAAAATATCATCTCCATCGAAATAACAACACATCAGAACGGCCGGTTCTGTAATTCCCGTTAGATAATAAAATGACGATTCTTGCTTAAACGAATATCGAGCTGATTCAAAATCAGAAATAAGTAACAAGACTCCAGACTCAATTTTCGGATTTAATAATTTGATTTGATCTATAACTTTTGTTCGTCGAGCTCTGAAACGATCCAATTTTTTTTCATGAGTATAAAACATCTCTTCTCCAATTACTCTTCCTCTATCCTGTGAATTATAGGCTGACGCCTAAATTTTTTAGCAAATGATCCTAATGAATCTAATCTTAAAGAAAAAACCACTGTATGCTCTGCCTTACTATTGCCACAATCGCGATATTTCTTTGCTTCAAATCCAAGATAAAATCCCCAACAGTGTCCATTTAGCTCCATTCTAACTCTATGAAGCAAGGGTTTTAATCCCTGTAAATCAGCAAAATGATAGCCCTTTTCGTCATAAAATTGACCATCATAACAAAGTACTACCTCTTTGCTGATAGGAATTGCAACATTCACAAAAACAAAGTGGGGAACATTTGATAAAAGCTCACGGGATTGCTGCAATAATGGATGCTGATAAAAATATCCAACTGAAAGATTTAGCTTATCTTTAAAAATACCTGCACTAATTTGTGACTGTAACAACCGTGATCGCCCCCACTCAAACTCTTGATCCACAGAAAATTTTAAAATATTATAACCAATACTAAAATCATATTTAAGTGGCAAAATATGTCGTTGTCTTACACCACGACGTAAATAAAAAATATCGGATTGGCTATAAAAATCATACCCCTGCTCAATATCTAAATCGATATTCCAATTTTTCCAATTCAAATTATTCGAAATACTTCCAGCCAGCTCATTGATTGGATATGCACGATCCCATAAATCCATATAATACCAATTATCCTGGTAAAACTTTGGCAAATATGTCCACTTAAGCATTGGTTGCACAAAATTAGAACAACTGTAATCATTACTGTAAATTGTAGCATCAGGCAAAGCAATTTCTGCTCCATATTTTGAATAAATTCGATATGCTCCATTCCCGAATAAATGATCCTCTATCACATTTTTTCTATGTATATCGCTTGATTGTGTATTACTTCTGAACTGAGCCTCAGGTTCAACGAAAAGCCTAATTTTGCAATTCTTGGCATTAAAACATGAGTGTATATTTCCTTTATAGCCTGCTCTAAATACATCATGCTTCTCAAGCGGGATTAAGGATGATTCTTTAATCATTCTTGAATTAACAAAAAGACGCTCAATCTCAACCTGCCTATAAAAAATTTGATCAAAAAACAAATCTTGTCGATAAAATAGTAAATTATTAAAATTCCAACATGAAGGATTCCACTCAAAATGAGGAAGCTTTAATGTTTTAAACCTATCTTCAATCTCTTTTTTAGTAACTAAATCATTGTTAAATTCAACAACTTTATCTTTGTTGTCATTTGCAAATTTTTCTGCAAAACCAATATCTTCATCTGTAAGACTTATAAATTGCTTACGAATCGTACGGTCCTTGTCTCCCTTACATTCAAATAAATGCTTATCTGAGTGCCCCCTAAAAATAATCGAATTAAAGAATGTATCATCCACAGATTCAATATTATTGGAAAAATAGTAACCAATTTGCTTATCTGTTCCAAAATCGGCTCTAATCAAACTCCTAAAATCAAAACTCCCCAAATGCGTAAGATAGGTATAATCTTTGCCTTGAATCCAATATCTATGCTCTGTTTTTTGAACAATATTTTTGTTTTGTAAAGCATATGAATCATTAACTATTGCATACTGCCCACAAGCATTCGTAAATGAATCAGGCGATCGCGCCCATCTAAATTCATCTGAAAAAACAGCCCCGCGCTGCGTTTTAAAATCTAACCCAAATGTAGTATCACAGTGTCGATTAATATACTTGTAATACTCCACTTTCATACCAAATCCAAACTCGTAATCAAATGAAAATTTTGGAATTAAAAATCCAGATTTTGAATGCCCTTGAATTGGTAAAGCCATCCTTGGCAAATAAAAAACCGGAATTCCACCTGTTTTAAAAATAATATTTGATGCATCTATAAAATAACTTCCATGAACAACAGCCTTTGTTGCACTAAAATACCAGTGCAAATCATCCTGATCACAAGCGGAAAATAAAATATCTTCCATTCTCCAGTTAAAATCATTTAGTTTCTGCGCTTTTTTGGCAGAAATATAACCTTCATCCATATGAATTTTTATATTTTCAGCATAACCTGTTTTATTTTCAAGATTCAAAAAAATATAATCAGTTAAAATGACAAAATCATTATTTTCAATTTTTACAGGGCCACAGTCAGACATTTTTGCAATAAGTGTTTGATTACCTCGATCAACCTCTACCCTATCTGCTGACAGGTGGAGTTTTTGATCTATAATTGCGTCAACAGCACCTTCAAAAATTATCCTGTTTTCATCAATAACAGTCTGTTTTAAACTGCTTATACGCAAAAATTTACCTGCCGTGGAAGATTTTATCGCAGAATTTAAATTAAAAAAGAGACATGTGAAAACAACAAATAACCCGATTCGTCTTAAAAAATCTTTGATTTGAATTAGAAAATTATGTCGAATCATGTAGCTGTCCCCTAAAAATTAAATCCTAAATCACACACGATTCAAAATCAAAATGGTCTTCGACAAGTCAACGCCTTAGAAATAGTTACTCGATCCATATATTCAAGATTTGACCCGATTGGAACACCACTAGCCAATCGAGACACAGGGAGCGATAAATCTTTTATTTTAGAAAAAATATAACTTGCGGTAGCTTCACCTTCAGGGGTAGGATTGGTTGCAAAAATCAGTTCATCTATTTTGTTATTTCTCAACCGCTTAACTAATGCATCAACGGTTAAATTATCCGGCCCAACACCTTCCAAAGGACAAAGCGCTCCCCCCAAAACATGATAAACCCCATTAAATCCCCCGCTATTTTCGATGGCAAATAGATCATGCAAGGTCTCCACAACACAAATTACATTTTTATTGCGCTTTGCTGATGAACAAATCGAGCAAAGCGCATCATTATTTTGTGCTGTTTCGGATAGGTTAAAACATTCTTTGCAAAATTTAACAGATGCCTTTACGTCAATCAATGCCTGACAAAATTGCTCAATATTTTTTTTATCACACATCAAAAAATAAACAGCCACTCTGTAAACATTTTTTGAGGCCAAAAATGGAACCCGTTGCAACTGGCGAATAAGTCTCTGAAAAGTCGGTAAATCTGCAAACATGTAAAAAACCTATTTTAATGTCTTCGATATTTTATTATCTCAAAACATATCTTCTGAAATAATCTTCCATCAATGTAATAACATTATTCATGGTCCAATACAAAACCAATCCAACCGGGAAGTTCGCAAAAAGTACTGTCATTACAATCGAAACAAAATACATCATTACTTTTTGTTTTTCATCACTTGATGGTGTCATTGCCTGTTGCCAAAGCATTGTAAGTCCCATTAATACAGGAATTACATAATATGGATCTTTAGCGGAAAGATCGATAATCCATCCAAAAAATGGAGCTTGATATAAATCAAGATAATTTCCCAAAACACGGTATAAGGCAAATAAAATAGGCATCTGTATCAACAAAGGCAAGCAACCTAACAATGGAGTTGCCGTAGATAAATTATGATCCACGTGAAACTTCATTAATTCCTGATTTTGCATCTTCAAGTCATGTTTATACTTTTGACGAATGCGCTGAATTGTTGGCTGAAAGCGTTGATATTCTTCCATTTTTTTTCTACTAAAAATTGAAAGCGGAACAAATGGAAGACGAATTAAAATGGTCATTATGACGATTGCCCAACCGTAATTACCAATCAATCCAAATACCCAGAAAAGCAATTTTAATAACAACTTACACAGCCAAGAAAGCCACCCGAAAGCCAATAAATCAACCAAACGATTATCAACGACAGACATGGATTCTAAAACTTTTGGCCCAATGTAAAAAGACAAATTAAAGCTCTTTGCCTCTGTCAATTCTGGACCTTCAAATACTGTAGAAACTATTTTTGTACCACTTTTTTTCACGTAAGCACGTTGAACAAATTTCGCAGCATCATTAACCATAGAATGAGCAAAATATTTATCTTCGGCTCCAAACATAACCCTTGGAGTAACCCAATGCCAAGCCAAATCCTGTGTGGCAGATATGTCTAGCTTATTTACAGCATCTTTTGCTTCATTAAATACAAAAACATTTACCGAATCATTTTCGATTTCACTAACATAAGGAGAAGAAACCAAAATTCTTGCCCTTATTGGTTTTAATCCAGCGGCATTTCTTGGTTCAAATTTAATCGTCAAATCAACTTTGTAGCTGTCCTGATAAAGAGAATAAATCTTCTGAATGATCCAAAATTCAGTTTCTGTTTGATATGCAACTTCTACAACATTATGTTGATCGATTGTTCTATCTTGTTTATGCAAAAATTTATATTTGAATGGAGTATTTTCTTCAAGGGCTAACAAGAAACATCCACTTGCCCGTTCATCCACTGCAACATCATTTCCACAACATTTGTTAGAATCTTTTGAGATGGTCTTTAATGGTAATCCATCTTTACCTTTATGGTCATTAAACTCAAATGATGTTAAAACTGCACCATAATTTGAAAATACAGCTTTATATTTTGGCATCTGTACATCAGTTAATACTTCAACTGAATCATCCTGCGATTCGGGTTGCTTTTCTTCAAACTTAACATCCATATTCAATGGACGGAAAAGCTCTTGAGTTGCCGCTACTTTTATTGGTTGACCTACGACAGGTTGCTGAACTTTTTCTACAGATTCAGGCTTCTGTTCACCTTTACCACTAAAAAAATACTGTAATCCTAAAACGGTTAACAATGAAAGTGATAAAGCCAGAAAAAACTTTTTATCTATCATAACTTGTCCTTACCTTAATTATAAATACACTTTTTTAACGAGAAAACTAGATTTTAACAGAGAATAGCGCATCAAGCTAGTTTTTTGTATAGAGCCTAGGCCCCACAGTTTGCCATATGCGCAGGCTTGGATCCATGGGAAAATAAGCCTCAAACCGCTCCGCCAATTCCTTGCACAATTGCATCTAAAACAACATGCCAATCATCATCTTGGTTAACCCCAACTTCAATCAAAATAGCTGGAGCTACAACCCCACAAAGAGGCTTAAGCGGAATTCCATAAAAACCTCCAAAATCAAACAATTTTTGATTATCTGAGTTTGAAAAGGTTCCAGCAAGCCGTTGGCCTATACTTTTAGTTTTGAATATATTCACTTGATGGGCATTCAAAACCGGTACCATTTTAAGAGCAGAAAAGCTTCTGCTCGCAAAATCCCCAATCGGATCTGCCACATGCTGATACACATAAACCTTTGTCCTACCAGAATCCAATTTAAAAATATGCAAACTTACGAATAGATCAACATTTAAACGATTGGCAAATGAGGCATTCTGAAAATCCACTATCTTTTCACCCGGAACACGTGTCAATACAACTCTGAAGTCAAAACCTCGTTCAAAAGCACTTTGGAGCTCTTGAGCAAACCTGAATGTTGCAGCACGCTCAAAACCGCTTAAACTTCGTCCCGGCTCCCCAGCATGCCCAGCAGGATTGATCATTATAACCTTCTTTTCCCCTTTGAGAGAAGGATCGAGAAAAGGAGCATTGGTGAAAGCATTAAAAGCAAACAACCCCGTTAAAATCGGGGTAATTAAAATTGGTTTAATTAAAGCTGATTTAAATATCTTCATGTGGTTATTCTAGC
>CAZMQG010000005.1:74131-90950 GCA_964568625.1 uncultured Pseudomonadota bacterium
CTTTTTTTTCTTCTTTTTTTTCTGTTAATTTTCTAAATAAATCAATTTGAGCCTTCCCTAAGTCAATTTCATTTTTAAGCTTAACAACTTTTGCAACATCCTCTGCTGTTAGATTCGGATTTGAAGAAACAGATCTGAAAAACTCATTTACTGACATTATTTTTTTGTTTTCACCATTGCTTAAAACAACTACTGGAATAGCCTCATGGCTGTCTAACAGAGCAACGTTGTGCTTAGCCATTGCAAAAATATGTACAGTATCTGTTAATGCATAATTCAATGCAAAAAAGGCAAAACTTAAAATTAAAACTTTACCTTTAAAAGTATACACGTTATTCATAAGAATCCCCCCTACGCTAAATAAACGTCAAATTTAAGTCCTAAAATCTTATATTCCCCAATAAATAAACCCTAATTTTATTTTATATATAACAAGCGTTTTCGCAACTATATAACAAAAAACATAGCTTTATAATAAGATCGAAGCTTAATAATTAATTCAGATATATAATTATTTATTAAATCACCACGACTTTTAATAAACTGCAGAATTCGTATTCTGTATAGTAAATTTGTTTAATATCAATGCTACGCCTCGTATAAAGGCAATTAACTACCCAGAATATACAGGCTTGAAAGCCTGTATATTCTGGGTAGTTAATAAAATTTTCATAACGAAACAAATTCTACAAATTTTCTTCGTTAGCTATTAATTTTTTTAAAAATAATAACTGCAAGAATAGCTCCCATAAAATAAGGGAATATCGTTGTAATTAGGTCCGATCCTATGTCTGCAGTCGAACAAATTGCACCCCTTCCATAATTGTGATGCTGCCATGCAACTTTTGCGCAATTTCCAAAAAAATTGTCCTGATCAAAATTAGCCATCCAACTTAGTTTGGAAGATAACCCTGAAGCAATCAAAAATGAAATAAATGCAGCAGCTGAAGCCCCTGCCGTTCTGGCCAAATGTGGAATATTAACACCATTGTTATGAATTCTACGCAAAGCTAAACCTACAATGTTCCCAGGAATTGGATTAACTTCGCGCCCATCTGGCGCAAAAAAATGCATACTACCATCAGTAGTATTATATCGAATGTGTGCATTATCACTGAAAGTTAAGTTAACCATATTACCTTGTCTAAAAACATCTGTTACTCTCACAGGATGCTCATGTCCCATTGCAAATACATTTGAACTTAAAAATGAAATCGTAGCAAACGCTAAACCTAAAAATATCTTCTTCATGAAATAACCTTCCATTACCTAAAATAATAACTAAAAACACCTTCTTACATAATTAAACAATTTTTTCCTGTATTACCACTCAGAGCCTGGCTATAACTAGTCCAATCAAACTCAGGTTGACCCGCTGCTTGTAAAGGCTGAGCTGGTTGCACACCCTGTGGGACTTGTTGCCCAACAACAACAGCAGGTACTCCATGCTCCTGTTCTGGTTGTTGCTGACCTTGCTGCGCAGCTGGAGCTTCAGCTACCGGCGCTACTTGCATAGGTGCCGGTTGTTGCTGTTGCACTCCTGGTAAAACACGTAGCTCTCGAGCCATGCGACCAATCTCTGCATAATCGATAACAATCTTACGTTTTGGCTGGATTTCACTTGACTGAGAACCATCCGCAGCCAACTCTCCACTAAAATCTCTTTTATGCGCAGGTCTTGATGCCAATCTAGCAGCAGCGTCCGGATCTTGTATATCACCTTCTTCTTCATCGCCCAAAACACCTACACCCATGCCATCATCTTCATCTAACAGGTCTTCCCCAAGATGTTCTAGTGGCTGTGGCGCTTGAGATGTTAGCGATGGTTGCTGACAAGCGTTTTTACCTATGATATAAGCTGATAAAGCCGAATCCAAAGCCTTAGCAAATGATTGGCTAACAGGACTTGGAACCGAACCATCACCATTTAATTCCGTCCAAGAACCATCTACACCTTTATGAAACGTATGCTCAACGCCGCGGGATGTTCTTTGGATCGTATATTCACCATTACCATGATCCACAACATTGCGGATTTCAACGGCAAATAAATTCACTGAAATTAATGATAAAATCGTGAAAGCAAAAGCTAATAGCTTTTTCATGTTATAACCTCCTAAAAATAATTCTTCTATAACCCCACATATTTAAAGACTAATGTTCTTTATTGTATTATATATTTTCTCAAATAATTGCATAACAGTCAAATGCATGCCAATCGATTAAAAACTGTAAAAAACAATAGAAAATTATATTAAATGTTTCTATGTGAAAAGATTTGGATTTTATAACTAAATTTGAATACAAATTGAAGTGACTACTTGGCTCTTTTAGCAACCGCGTATATTTTTATCAATCTCACACAGGGACTTATCACACCAGATAACCTTGCCATTATTAACCTTGCAGTAACCAGGAACATCCGGATTTAAGCTTCCATCAGGTAAAACCACTGCAGGAATACTGTTCGAAATTATCTCAGCTGCTCGCTTTAGCTTGATTTCTTGAGCTAAAATTTTATTTGACTGAACAGAGCTCTTACAAACTCCATCCTCTCCTGAACCCCAATAGTCTGAAACTGGCAACCAATCGGCGATAATAGGGCCGGGACCTTTGCAGTAAGCAGGAATAACCAAAAGTTGCCACGCGATTGCACCTCCAACCAACAAAACAACTCCCATTGTTGCCCCAACCGTAATTCCTTTAATGACAGATTTCGCAACAGCTTTTACCGCTTGCCCAGAGCTCTTAAAACATTCAGTCAAAGTCTCTACAACAAAAGAATCTTTAAACGCTGAATTTATCGATTTTCGCATAGAACTCGTACTGGAAACGCCATTCCCTCCAGAATTATTACTTGGAACTAGCAAAGACTCTCGATCCAAATTCTGCTTAATACGAAGAATGTTCTCAAACTCTTCTTTATTGTTCTTTTTTCCGGCATCTTTTAAAGCAATTTTAAAAAAATCTTCAACCGAAACAGCTTTTGATTCTTTGCCATCGCTCATCATAACAAATTTGTTCGAAGCAACATTTTGCGTCTGGATTGGAATTTCAGAGAATAATTTGGCCACACAACTAATTGAAATCACTGCAACAAAGAACACTTTGCGACAAAAACCCCAAGTTGGAATCTCAGATTCACTAATTTTAAACATTGTTTAATCTTTCCAAAATCGCATTTCAAAATAATTTTAAAGCTTAACTTAAGCAGCTTTAACTAAGCATCTTCATCTTTTAGATTGAATAGGATGGAAGCTTTTAGAGTTTACAGATAAAAATATTTTCATCAAGTGTGATTATTTAATAGAAAACAAAAAGGCGGTAGATTTCTAAAAATCTACCGCCTAAAAATCTTTTACTTAAAATTTACTAATTTTTTAATCTAAGTATTAATGAAACTTAATCGTCAAGCCCAAACCTAAATGGGTAGGCCATTCTTCTTCTTTGCGCCTCCGAATTACCCGCTACGACACTAATTGGTAGCCTGATAAGTGAATCATAGGCACAACGCAAACCAATTATTACACCAAAAACCCATGCATACAGACGCAACCCAGACAAGCCAAGAAAAGTTACAAAGTACTGTAATCCGGAAATTGCAATCCATAGCCTTGATACGGCAAAGTGAGACGGAGTAGCAGAAAACATATCTTCCAATGCAAAATCAGCAAGTTCCAAACGTCTATTTGCGGCCAAACCAAGTCCATCGCTCGAAGCAAAATATAATGATACCCCGCATAGAACGCCTTCCAAAACGCATCGCATTAAAACCTTCGTTGCAGGCTCAACATTGGTGGTAGTATTATGAATAAACGATGTTATTGATGCACCCAATTCCCAAGGAGCCGCTAATAATTTCTTAAAAACATTTATAACAGCTTGGCGATTTGCTGGAGGCACCACAGGATGCCCCGCTACGGCAGGGGCTTGAGCTGCAGGCACACCTACACCAGGAGCCGCTGGTCGCTCATCATGATTTATCAAATTTTCTATATCCATTGGATTTCTTCTTTGCATAGCATTTAAAGAAGACCCAAAAAAACCAAATCCTAAAGTTATAATCGTAAATAATCCAAGAAGTAACCTCTTCTTCATGATAACCTCCATATTTAATAAAAATAAAAAATAATCATAAATTTATAATAAAATTTATAACTTGTAATATTATTTTAGCAGGCAAATGTACTAAAATCAAAAGCCCCAGCCCTATTTAACTAAAATAATGACTCTCTAATTTAAAAATGTTAGAGATAATATAGCTCTCATCGAAATAGAGCTCGTATTTTCAGGGTATAGACTGAATCACATAGATGCTGTAAAAAGGGGTTTTACAATGAAAAAAATGGTGTTTTTTCTGTTTTTGGGTTTTGTAGGATTAAATGGGATTAAACAGGACCCTATACTTCAATCCAATTTAAATGAACTTAAAACTTCACTCTCTTCTCTTAAGGTCAAATTAGGCAATTTAGATGCAAAATTAAAAAATTTGAAATCAAAGATCAGTAAAACAGCTGAAAAAAAATCAGATCCTGCTGTTGAAAAGGTAATTGCTGAAGCTATTGCGTGGATAAAATATCCTGCAAGTATAAGAGACGGAATTTTAGTCTTAAAATCTCTAGATATGCAAATTCAAAGAAACCCTGATAATGAAACACTCAAAGCCACAAAGTTAAACCTCTATCATATATTAGGGCAGCAGACTACGGGAAAAGCTTTAGATCAAGCATGGGCTGATAAATACCCTTACGGCACTAAATTTTCCCATGCCATAACAGCACTAAAATCGATTGCTTTTTTAAAAGACAACAAAGTCTATGCAGATTTTTTAAAGTTTGAAGATGATCTAAAAGCTAAGGCAACAGAGCTTCTTACTGAAGCACAAAAAGAATCTAAACAAACTGGCGGAACATGGATTAACGAATTTATTGAAGAGTACAAAAAAGTTGTTCCAGAAATTGTCATAGCACGAATAAATTATGGAAAAAAGAACAGACAATCGTTTTTCAGCGATTTTATGGGAATTGAAGAGGCTGACTTTAATGCGCAAAATATAAACGATCGACTAATCTTTGAAGAACACAGCGGACCAGATGGAAAACCTAATTTTAAAATCAAAGATGCCACTGGCAAAATTTATCAATGCGGATTTTTAGAGCAAATAAGCCTGGGAGAATTGAAAACACTGTCTAAAGCTAAAGCAAAATCACTTAAGCCTGAAGACCAAAAAACTATAATATTTAACGTTATTGAAGCATCAGGTTTTAATTGTTCCGGCCCCGTAGACATCGGCAAATTACAAGGAGACCCAGAAAACAAAAATGCTGTTTTTCAAGTTGCATCAAATTTTAATGCCCTAGAAACTACAAGCCACAATGATAATGGCAACGTTAATACAGTTAAGAATTACTGGGGAGATAACACACAAGGGCCAAGGGCGTCAATCTCTGCCTTACCTGGACTGATTTATCGCCGTTATTATTATTTTTATCCAGATCGTAAAGATCTCGCCTGCAACTTATGGGGACAACGCGGACAAACAAATAATAACAATATTGACGATCAAGGTAGAAAATTCCAAATAAACTTTTTGGAAGATTTACCCATCAATACAATGAATGGATATATTTGGGGCAACGATGGATTTATCGAAGGGAAATTTGGGCCAATACCCGATAAAAAACACACAAACCCTAGTAATATTGATAATATAAAAGAAGAAAATGCTTCAAAATTTAAAATCGGATATCATTCCGGAATCCAGGTTGCTTTTGGTGCCACATATGGAGGCAAATCTGGAACCCAAGAATTTTTTTATGATCCATCTCAAATTATAGATCAGGTTTTTGCTGCGGCTTTAGTTACCAAAAATGCATATCAACAAACATCTGACCAATTGGATGAAGCTACTGACGAAAGAGCCAAACTAATTTTGGAATGGACATACGAAGCAATGTTAAAATCTGCATTCTTAAAAGGTAAACGTGATGGCACTGGAAAAATTAAAGTATTTTTAACCAGGATTGGGGGAGGAGCTTTTGCTAACGACCAGGAGTGGATTGACGCAGCTATTATAAAAGCTGTTAAAAATCCTAATTTGGAAAATAGCGGGCTAGAGGTTACTCTAAATAATTTTGTTTTCAAAAAAGGTTTTGATGATATCCCTGAAATTAGAAAACGACTTATAAAACTTGTTAAAGAAAAAAACGGCACTTATATGCTTTACAAAAATGACGGAGCCTACTCATTAACTCTTGTCGGAGATACCATTCAAGAGACAAAAATTGCAAAATAAAAAGCCCCCCACCCCGGTTGCAAACTTAAAAAACAAAAAATATACTCTATCATCATCGCAAATGTTAAAAAATATAAGTAGGAAACAAATGTCTGAAGTATTGAAAGAGAGCAGTTTGGAGTTTTGGGCAAAACAGGCTCAGAATTTACCTTGGTTTAAAAAATGGAACAGCGTTTTAAAATGGAATGAACCGTTCGCCCATTGGTTTGTAGATGGCCAAATAAATGCATCTTATGCATGTCTGGACATTCATATTCAAAACGGCCTGCAAGATAAAACAGCAATAATTTGGGAAAGTGAGAATGGCAGTTCTCAAAACTTCACATACGGCCAACTTTATACCCTCGTAAATAAATTTGCCTCTTTCCTACAAGCACAGGGTGTAAAAAAAAGTGATATTGTTATTATTTATCTTCCCATGATTCCCGAAGCAATCGCAGCCATGTTAGCAGTAGCAAGGCTTGGGGCAACCCATTCGGTGGTATTTTCAGGTTTTAATACAACTGCTCTAAAAGACCGAATTATCGACACTCAAGCAAAATTCGTAATTACAACGTACGCAGCATTTTATAGAAACAAAAATATTGTCCCCAAAAATGTTGTCTCTGAAGCAATCAACCAAATTGGCAAAGATGCATCACAAGAAAATTTCGTTAAAAAAGTTATTGTAATTAAAAGAACAGAAAATCCAATAAACATAACTCCCGGTCTTGATGTCATTTACGATCCCCAAAATTCATCTACGCAGCCAAAAGATGGATATTCAGAATTCGTTCCTGCAGTACCGGTCGAGTCCAACCATCCTCTTTTTATTCTCTACACTTCCGGCACAACCGGTAAACCTAAAGGCATTGTTCACTCAACAGGAGGATATTTAACCTACGTTTATTCAACAATTAAATGGGCTTTTGATATAAACCAGAATTCAATTTACTGGTGCACGGCAGATATCGGATGGATTACGGGACATTCATATGTGGTCTACGGTCCACTTATGCATGGCGCAGCCATTTACATTCGAGAAGGCGCTCCGGATTATCCAACCCAAGACGCTTGGTGGGAATCAATTGCAAAGCATAAAATATCAATTTTTTACACATCACCAACAGCACTTCGTATGTTCATGAAGATGGGAAATGAAAATATTCTAAACCATGATTTAAGCAGCTTAAAAGTGCTGGGATCCGTTGGTGAACCTATCAATCCTGAAGTTTGGCACTGGTTTAATGATTTAATCGGACAAAAAATGTGTCCAATTATTGACACATGGTGGCAGACTGAAACTGGCGGATTCATGATTGCTCCAGCTGCCGGACTTGATTTGGTAAAACTTAAGCCCGGATCTGCAACTTTTGCATTGCCAAACATTGACGCTGACATTGTTGATTCAGATGGGCAATCGGTCCTTCCACAAAACAAAGGCTATCTTGTAATCAAAAAGCCTTGGCCGGGAATGACAATCGGGATTCATAACAACCCTGAGGCATTTCGTGAAATTTACTGGTCAAAATTTCCAGGCATGTATTATTCAGGTGATTATGCAATAAAAGATTCTGAAAATTATTTCTGGTTACTCGGCCGAGCTGATGAGGTTTTAAAAATTTCAGGACATAGAATCGGAACTGCAGAAATTGAAAGTATAACGCTTGAACATGAAGCAATCGCGGAAACTGCTGTCATCGGAATCCCCGATGAGATCAAAGGTGAGGCAATTATTATTTTCTCGATTCTCAAAACAAGTTTTTCCATAGATATTAAAAATGCGAATGGCAAACACGATGTGTTTAAGCAAGAAATCTTACAAAAAATCAGAACGCAAATTGGCGCTTTTGCAACCCCCAAAGAGATTCATTTTGTTGAAAGTTTACCAAAAACACGTTCCGGAAAAATTATGCGCCGCCTACTCAAAGCTGTAATACAAGGTCAAGCCATAGGCGATTTGTCAACATTGGAAGATGGAACCTCAATTGAAGAGATACAAATAATTTATCATAACGTTATGAAACAGGTTCAAAAAAATACACTTTAAATTTTTGTATCGAGTAAGTAGCTACTCGTTTTAATGCAACGTAAGTTTTTGTAATAAAGAACAACAATCTACTTCGGCCATATCTGTCACATCTGCAGGTTTTATTTTCTGTCGAGCAATATACGCAAAATAACCATACCGACTTTCATGCAAACATAATGAAATATGCGCATGAGGCAAATATTTTATGAAACAGATGGAGAATGCAATAAATTGACTTGTTTTTTTGTTGTTAAATCTTGACAAGACTTGTCTTGTCCGGCCAAAGATTCTGCCAACATTAAAGATTTTTCATCAAGAGCGTATGCTTTTGTTCTCGCATCAGTACATGCATACCGAAGCCCAACAAATTTAATCCCCAACTCTTGTGCAGCAACTTTTACCGACTCAAGATTCTTTAGTTTATCATCAACAAAAACAATCTTTTTCATTTTTAATTCAGGATGTCCCAACAAAAAGGCTTTGAGTGCCGGCCCTTTGTAGTACCCATCACAAAACAAAATTCCATTTAAATACTTCGACCCCATCTTGGAAAGAGTTGAATTTATCCCATTTTCAGGAATAGAACCTCGTTCAACATCAATTTCAACTGATTTTAACTGCTTAAAAACACTCTCTATCAAACAAATAGATCTGACAGTCAAAATCATTACGTTATATCCATCATTTTTTAAATCTTCAATTAAATTCTTTGAGCAAGGCTCAACAGCCTGAACCAAAGCGGAACGCTGAATTTCTTCATAAATTGGAAGAAGCTTAGCCTTTGCTTCTGCAATTGAAAATCCATGACTTTCAAGCTTGCCAAGCATTGCACAAAACCAGGCATCAAAACCATAATCAGCTTTACCTTCGACAAGCACATTATCGTAATCAAAAATAAATAGAGTGTCCGGTTCAATAAATTTTTTGACGTCTTGAATTGAATTACTTTCTACAATCTGGACAAATGCATCTCCCGTTGTATTCGCAAGTACATCCATCAAAGACGTAATCGAAGGCGTACGAGAAGTTATAGACAAACCCTTAAATTTATAAAAAGCAACTGCAATAGCAAAACAACATAATAATAACGCAAATAATTTTGTAATTTTTTTCATGTAATTCTCTTATATCTGAACTCTTTTATATATTGCTAAAAATTCTTTATTCCCGGATTTATCACCTTTGATCGGAGATTCCATTAAATCAAAAATCTCAAACCCAAACTCGGCCATGCCGGATTTAATTTTTTCAATAACTTTTTTATGAACTTCCTCGTCTCTAACAATTCCGCCTCTTCTTATCTCTTCTCGTTCAGCTTCAAATTGAGGCTTAATTAGTGTGATAATTCTTGCATCCGGCTTTAGTAAATTACAAACCGCAGGCATAACTTTTAGAAGAGAGATAAAAGATAAATCAAGCGTTGCCAAATCTACTAATTCAGGCAAAGACTCAAGGTACCGTAAATTTGTCTTTTCATACAAAATTACACGCGGATCACTGCGAAGTTTTTCATGAACAATTCCAAATCCAACATCAACTCCATAAACACGTTTAGCTCCACGCTGCAACAAGCAATCGGTAAAACCTCCGGTTGAAATTCCGGCATCAAGAACAACTAAGCCTGTGACATCGACTTTAAAATTGTCCAAAGCACCTTCAATTTTAAAACCTGCACGACTTACAAATTTTGGAGTCTCATTTTCAAGATCAATTTTTGCATCAAGAACAACCGGCGTTCCGGCCTTATCTACAATCTGATCATTAACTTTGACCTTGCGCTGCAAAATAAAACTTTGTATCTGATTTCTTGATAGATTCGGATATCTTTCCTGAATAATCAAGTCCAGTCTTTTCTTCTCTGCCATAAATTTATGCTTGCATAACAGTTATGCAAGCCCCTCCAATAGTTTAGATTTTTTATAGAAGAAGCGGCTTGAAAGCATCTCTTCATCTTTCAAAAGTTTTTCAATTGAAAGTACCGCACACAATCTATCATCCGTTGTAATTGTTATATATCCACTTTCTTTGCTCTTGCGCACTGCTTCTCTAAATTCATTAAGGGTCTTAACTTCTGCACCGTTAATTTCTGTAATTATATCACCGGGGCGTAAAATTCTAGTTTTGCGCGCCTGAGAATTTGGCAAAATATGTGAAATAATAATTGCAGGTTCATGCTGAAGATCAACACGCATATATTTGACTAAATTTGAAGCCCCATTAATTAACTTTTGCACGTGATTTAACGTAAGCTGCATAACAACCATTCCACCTATAACCTCATAATCAGTCATCTCCGGTTCAAACTCAGGATAAACAGCACGAACTGAAGGAATATATTTATGTTCAAGTGGGAACGTAAAAACCCTTGCACTCCCTTTGCGATACATCAGTAACCTTAGATTATCTCCCACCTTCATTCGATTCAAAAGTTCAAATAACGAAACTTTATCTTCACTCCAAGGAACATTCATCTCTCCATACATATCAACTTTATATCCATTAATCTCATAGAGCATATCGCCATCTTTTACACCAACGCCATTGAGCAAAGTATTTTCAAAAACTTTAGCAACATACCAACCGCCTTCTTCCGGGTTACCAAGATAATCAACAAGCTCAGGAGTTGAAGCTGTAAAGAGACATCCAAGTGTTGGACGACGGAGCAATTTAACTTTATATAAATCTTTAAGCGCTGTTTTAACTTCATTTATTGGAACGATATATCCTACATTCTGAGCATCTGCAACCATACAGGTGTTAATTCCAATGACCTCACCCTCAACATTAAGAGAAGGCCCTCCTGAATTTCCGGGATTAAGCGGAGCTGTGATCTGAATATATCCAAAATTACCATGACGCTCACGACCACTAACAATTCCCAAAGTACTTTTTAATCTGAATTGAGCCAGAGGATAGCCAAGAGCAAGAACCTCTTGTGAACGTAGGATCTGATCTGAATCTCCAAGCGCAAGATATGAAATTTTTGGAATCTTAGTATGAATTTTCTTTTTAGCCTCATCAGTAAGTTTAAGCAAAGCAATATCTCGCTCCGGACTAACTCCGACAATTTGGGCATCAAAACGTTCCATACCAAATGATGGAATTTGAATTTGAACACTTATAGATTGTGCAACGACATGGTAATTTGTAATCAAATCACCCTCTTCATTAATAAAAAATCCGCTGCCTGCACCCTCACCCTGACTTGGAGTTTTATATGGTTCTGTCCAGTTAAATTCAGATGTTTGAGAAAATACTTGTACGACGGTATCCTTCACTTGCTTTTGTACATCAAGCCAAGTTTTCCCTGTCTTCTGCGAAACAACTCTTGATGGAACAACCTTTACCTCTTTGTTCGCATCCACAGCCTTCTCTATGTTCACAACTTGCCTATATTTTCTGAATGCAAGCTTATTCATAAAAGTTGTATATAAAACATAAACAAAAATAACTGCAATAAGTGTCAAGAAAACTGACAGAACGCGCCTTTTTAAATTTTGCATTAAAAGACCTTTCAATTCTAGAACCAATCAATGATTTATTGATATCATTTTAGCAAATAGAAAGAAAAACACTACGCTTTATGAATTAAAATATAAAAATTATATTACTTGTGAATAATAGATTCCCGAAGAATATCATGAGTTTCGTTCACACGTATCTCATGAAGCCTAAATTTAAATCTTAGATATTTAAAAATTTGAATCACTTTACAAAAAATAGCTTTACCCAAAGCAAATGCTATATAAGCCGCATAAATAAAAAATAAAACTTTTACAAATCCAAACACAACTGCAAATGCAACAAAAATTACTGTTGCCAAAGCGTAAAAGCCTTTTCTAATGTGTTTGAATGTAGGAATTCTAACCGAACAAACCATGAGAGCAGAAAGAACTATCATCACAAATGCTAAAGAGACTAAAGAAAAAAATGATCTAAATGCAAGCTGGTGTGCATTCAAGACAAACGATGCTATGAAACAGGCTGCAAATGGTGTGGGAACTCCAATAAAAGCATGCGACTGCTCGTTGTGAGTAATATTAAATTTTGCAAGACGTAATAATCCAAATGCAAGAAAAAGCCCACAAATTGCCACCCCAATTAAGCCAAGTCTTTTAAGTTGCCAACAGTAAATCAAAAATGCCGGCGCAAGACAAAATGTTATGGCATCAGACAGTGAATCAAGTTGCAAACCAAACTCACTTGATGACCGAACCCAACGAGCAACCTGCCCATCAAGTGCATCCATTAAAGCCCCTAAAAAAATGCAAAACGATGCTGCAACCCAAGCCTCTTGAGTTGCAGAAATAATAGAACAAAAACCAAAAAAGGAATTCCCCAAGGTAAAGATATTTGGAAGAATGTTTAAACCTCTACGAAATGGAATTTTGTGCAATGAAATTCGAGGGAATTTAAATCTTTTTCTACGCATTCCATTCACTCGTCTTCCAAATGTATGTTTATATTTTGATCGAAGATTTAAAGCCATAAACCCTCCATGGTTTTTGTTACTTATTCTTTATTTTGCAACAACCACTTGCGCGTACTTAATAACCTTATCTTTGAACTTATAACCCTTACATACGACATCAACAATCTGACCTGACTGATGTGTTGTTGAATCAATTTGCGCAACAGCTTCTTGAAATTCTGGGTTAAAATTACCAACAGGAGCTATCTCTTCAACGCCTATTTCATTAAGAGCTTTCTTAAAATTCTTTTGTACGACAGCCAATCCCTCAACCCATTTGGTAACGGCAGGCTGGTCACTAGAAACTGAAGCACTCAATGCTCTATCCAAATCTTCAATAACAGGAACTAATTTTAAAATTATAGACTCTTGAGCAATTCCGGTCCACTCGGTTTTCTGCTTTTCAACTCTTCGTTGATAGTTTTTCAAATCGGCAGTAACACGTAAAAATAGATCTTTGTAGTCAAGCTGTTCAACTTTTTCTTGTTTTGGTTCTTCTACGACCACAGGTTCAGTGTGATGTTCGGACTGCTCTCCGGTTTGAGCATGACTTTCTTGTTGAGATTGAGTCTCTTGATTTTTGAAGTTATTTTGCTCGTTTTTGTTGTTATCCATTTTTATTTGCCCTTTTCAACCTGAAAAATCTTATTTTGTCATCCTGAACTAGTTTCAGGATCCATGAATTAATACGTTCACATATATATAATTAATATTAACAGTTTCATTATAAATAAAAACTGCCTAAAAATAAAGAAAACCCCACCTTTGAGCCAAAGCATAAGCCCTGTATAATTTTTTGAAATCATTGCGATATAAAACAGTAGCTTTGAGCAGTTTTTTGTTTCAGTTATGCTTGCATTGGTCAGAATAGCCATAAAATTCATTTCAATATGAAATTTAATTGATCAAGAACATCCAATTTCAGAATAAATACACTTGAACAAGTTAAATGAAAGCATCAAACTATTTACTCCATATTTACTTCTAGTCCAAATTTAAACCCGTAGAATCGGATAGTAAATATGTTCGTTAGTAACATTTACCTCATTAAAAGTATTTTCCTTGTACTCCATTTTAATTTTCTCACCATATATTTTTATATAATGGTCAAGTACCACTTGTAAATTATTAAAAGTTATAGGTAAAAATGCTTTATCACTATTTAAATCAAGTAGAAGAGTCATAAATTTATCAAAAAATTTATATCGCTTTAGTGAGGACACACACCTACTATGACTGAATGTGGAATTATATTCTTTTCTAAGAAAATCGATATTTTCCCATTTTAGTAATTTTCCTTCTACTGAGATTCCGTTTTTATCCATTGTAATTAATGGGTTTTCTTTATAATATTTTTCACTATAACGATTTAAAAAATATGCTAGTAAAATGGCAACAGTTCCGCTTATTGCCATTCCTTTAAAGAAATTTTTGTCATCCATGTATATGGATAAAATTAAAAGCAACAGCGCCCCATAAAAACATCCCGCAATAATTGATACTATTTTATTATTGATGTCACATGATAATATAAGTTTTTTACCATCATATTGAACGTTTGGATTATTCATTGCTTGCACAAATTCCCGTATAAATGCGTCTTCAGACTCATTTAATAATGGAGATGATTCAGTTGCTTGTTTTTCTACAGATTCCTGCATAGCTAACAAATTATTTGAAAAACATACGGCAATAAAAGTCATTAAAAGTAGTAATTTAAAATTATTTTTAACCATAAAAATCCTTTTTAATTAAATGAAATTACTTTGTTGAAGAATAGCAATATTTTTAAATAATTAAAGCATAAATCTGAGCACATTGCTTTTACTTTTATAATTAGTAAAATTCATCTCTAAGTTGTATGTTTTTTATATTTTTTGCAAAGAAAGAACATTTAACATGTTAACTTTTTCAAAAAGATTAGTTCTATTTTTATTTTCTTGCATACTCTTAAATTGCAATTTTGTTTTGAGTAAGAGCAAAAAATTCAAGATAGAACAGGCTTTTTTTAGATCGAATCAGAAATTTGCTAAACAAGGAAATGTTGCTGCTCAATATGATTTAGGATGGTGTTATGAAAATGGAGTGGGAACAAAAAAAAATTTAGAAATGGCATTTGAGTGGTATGAAAAATCTGCCGAGCAAGGACATGCTGGAGCTCAGCATAATTTGGGGTATTGTTACTATTATGGATATGGAACAAAGCAAAATTTTGAAAAGGCTTTTGAATGGAATAAGAAATCTTCTGAACAAGGATATGCAGAAGCCCAATGCAATTTGGGATATTGTTATGAACTCGGAATAGGAATAAAAAAAGATTTTGAGAAAGCATTTGAATGGTACCAAAAATCCGCAGCACAAGGATATGCGGGTGCACAATATAATTTAGGGCTTTGCTATCAACATGGAACGGGAACAGAAAAAAATATGGCAATGGCTTTTAATCTGTACAAGCTATCTTATGCGAAGGGATACACTGAAGCGCTAACTCAGTTAGGATATTGTTATGAATATGGAATTGGCATTGAAAAAAATTCAGAAAAAGCTTTTGAATCATATAAAAAAGCTGCCGAATTAGGATGCTATAGGGCTCAGTATAATTTGGGATCTTGTTACTATTTTGGACATGGAACAAAGCAAAATTTTGACAAAGCATTTGAGTGTTTTCAAAAATCAGCAGATCAAGAATATGCTTATGCTCAATATAATTTAGGTTGCTGCTATCTTGAAGGAACAGGAACAACGCAAAATTTAGAAAAAGCATTTGAGTACTTCAAAAAATCGGCTGAGCAAGGACATGCCGCTGCTCAATATGAGTTAGGCTGCTCTTATTACAACGGATATGGAACAAAACAAGATTTTGATAAAGCATTTGAGTGGTTTCAAAAGTCTGCGGATCAAGGAAATACAAATGCACAAAATTATTTCTACTACTTTCATGATGATGATTTAAAAAATATGTTTGAACGTTTTAATAAGGCGGCTGAGCAGGGAGATGTAGTAGCACAATATAATTTAGGATATTTCTATAAATTCGGTGTCGGGGTCAAAAAAGATTTACAAAAGGCTTTTGAGTGGTATCAAAGGGCTGCTAAGCAAGGGTTCAATTGTGCACAATATGCCATGGGGATCCTTTATTTTGAACAGGGTAAACACTCAAAAGCATATGAATTCTTTAAAAAAGCTGCAGCCAATGGGTCTTCTGATGCACAGGATATGCTGGATAAATATTATAAAGAACAAAATAAAGAAGATTCCAGTTGGTGAAATAAAATTTGCAGCTACTTTTAAAAAACAGATATTTGAATTTTGTACTTCAAATTTGTTTCACAAAAAATCAATACTTATTTTTGAGCACATTGCTTTTACTTTTATAATCAGTACAATTCATTTCTAAGTTGTCTGATTTTTTTATATTCAATTTTTGCAAAGAAAGAGCATTTAACATGTTAACTTTTTCAAAAAGATTAGTTCTATTTTTATTTTCTTGCATACTCTTAAATTGCAATTTTGTTTTGAGTAAGAGCAAAAGTAATGATACAAATCAAGATTTTTTCCAGTCATTTAAAAAATCTGCAGAGCAAGGATGTGCCGAGGCTCAGCATAATTTGGCATATTGTTATTTTTCAGGAATTGGAACAAATAAAAATATTGATAATGCATTTAAATGGTGTAAAAAATCTGCGAAGCAAGGTTATGCAAAGGCTCAATCCGATTTAGGCGGATTTTATGAACGTGGTGTTGGAACCAATAAAGACTTTGAAAAAGCTTTTAAATGGTACCAAAAAGCCGCTGCCCAGGGATATGCTGAAGCACAGTATAATTTAGCCGAGTGTTATCTTCTCGGAATGGGAACAACAAAAGATCTGAAGCAAACATTTGAATGGAATAAAAAAGCTGCTGCACAAGGATATGCAAAAGCGCAGTATAGCTTAGGGTGTTGTTATGAATATGGCGCTGGAACAGAAAAAAATTTAACGAAAGCATCTGAGTGGTATAAAAAGGCTGAAGATCAAGAAAAGTCTGACGCACAGGATATGAT
>CAZMQG010000006.1:0-22056 GCA_964568625.1 uncultured Pseudomonadota bacterium
AGTAGTAGTAGTAGTAGTAGTAGTAGTAGTAGTAGTAGTAGTAGTAGTAGTAGTACGGGGAGCTCATCATTTTCAGTGACACATTGCGGTTTAGGCAAAGTTACAGAGGAGTCGTTGAGTCGCGTTGTAGGTGAAAGAGTGGGACATCTCAATTTTGATAATATGCAAAGAAAAATATTTTTTATTCAGAAGTTTGGAGATTTAAAGAATGTTGTTATAGATCTAAACAAGAAGGCTGTTTTTATTATAAACTCTGAGAATCTTGACGATATTCACCGATTATATTTACTGTGGTTTGAGGCTCAACCATTACCAAGTGCTGCTCCCTTCTATGAACAAAGGAGTGCATTTGGTAAATTTAATAAACTGTTTTGGGGTGATGAATTACCGCCTAAAAAAGCAGAAGGAGTCTTTCAATTTTATGAGTATATGTTTAAAAATATTGATTTATTAAAAGATAAAGACGATGTTAAACGTTCTTTTGCTAGTCAAAAATTATTAGAAGGTTTAGATAATCTTGAACGAGAAGTTGGTAAATCTGCTAGATGTCGTTTGCTGATGTATATCTACGATAGAATTAAGCTTTTGGATACATTGATTGTGGATAATAATTTTGCAAAATTATTGTTCAAAATTTCTTTCATAAATAACCGATTGGATTTGATCGAATGTAATGTTACTAATTTAACTATCATCGATCAAAATATTACGGAGTTAAATATTTCGAAGTGTAAATTACTTGAGCAATTGAAGATTGATTGTCCTAATTTAAAATCGTTGAATTTGAGTGGTTGCTTAGCTCTGAATAATGTGACAATAAGATGTTCGAAGTTATTAGCGGATGAACTTATTAAAAAATATCCACTAATTAAATTTGATTTTAACTAATAATCATACTTTTTTAGGTAAATAAAGTTGCTGTACAAATAAAATTGTTGCGATAACTGCCATTATACTTCCAAACAAAAATGGTGCCGTGCTGTCGACATATGTCCATAAAAGACCTGCAATGCATGATGCAAAGAATGTGCAGATTCCAACTATGGTTTGATATAAACCGAATGCAGTTCCAAACATTTTTGATGGAACAATGTTGGCGATGTGAGCTTTGACTATGCTGTCGGTTTGAGCCATATAGAGGCCATAAAGAATAAACACAAGCCACATCCAGACCCCATCTTGAATAAAACCACTGAGTGCAAACGAGATTGCAAATGTTAGAAATCCTGAGATTAAAATTTTTTCAGTTCCGATTTTATCAGAAAGAATTCCGATTGGAAGTGCAAATATCGAGTGAGTTAAATGATAAATAACATAAGCAGATGTTGTTAACGTGAGAGAAAGAGCAAGATTTTGTGATCTTAAAATTAAAAACAGATCCGAACTGTTTCCGATATTAAAGAGTACTGTGATTAATAAAAATTTGTTAAACGTTGGTGATATGCTTACTAGTGCAACTTTTTCATGTGGAGTGTCAAGAGAAAATTCTTTTGAAGATTTTGCCTGCCCTAGCTTTTTTCCATCAGTTAAAAACATTAAAAGTAAGACTCCAATAACCGAAGGTATAAGACTTAACAAAAATATTGTTCGCAAATTATTATTTAAAATCGAAAGAAGAGCAATAGCTATAATTGGGCCAATTGCAGCCCCTGCACTATCAAAACCTCTATGCAAACCAAAGGCTCGTCCTCTGTATTTTGGTTCTGTGTAATCTGCAATTAAGGCATCACGAGCCGAGACTCTTATCCCTTTGCCTAGTCTATCTGCAACTCTGGCAGCCATAGCCATGGGCCAGCTGTATGCAAGCCCAATCATGGCTTTTGATACTGCAGAAAGTGAATATCCAAATACTACAAATGGTTTGCGTGTGTTTAATTTATCCGACAACCATCCCGAAAATACTTTGCATATATTTGAAAGTGATTCTGAAAGTCCAACTATAAATCCCATAATGTAGACGGGTGCACCCAGCCATGTTGTTAAAAACATTGGAATTAATGGATAAATCATCTCTGACGCAGTGTCGTTAAATAGGCTTACAAAGCCCATTACAATAACGTTTCTGGAAAGTTTCAATTTTCGTTCGAAATAAGACATCATATACAATCCTTTCTCCTGTAATACTTATAGACTATTGTATGTATATTTTATTTTGTACACAATGATTTTGCGAATTGAGATTTTATGGGTATTGTTTTTAAAAACTCTGAGCATACAGAGGGGTTGTAGGTTGAACATCTGCTTCAATTTCCTCGTTGGCTTTGTTTATTTCAAACACTTTATTTTTCGGATTGTAAGTTATTTTATAATCACCGGTCAACATCTCCGTACCTTTTCTTGATTGCTGTAATTCATGATTTTTTATATAACTTAAAACATTAAATAGACTAATTTCCAGAACGAATAACGTTGAATTTGAGTCGCCTAAAATTAACTTCAGGCTTCTACCATCATCAGTAAGTGACGTGACTAAACATTCATGAGTAGCTGGTATTTCAATTGAAATATGCTTTCTAGTGTGATTGTTAATTAATTTTACAAAAGTATGATCATTTTGTTGATATTCTATGCATGCAATATCACCGGTTTCAATATTGCAATTAATAGCTGTGGCATTTGTTACAAAGAGTGTTGCGACATGAAAAAAATCTGAATTTTGGGAATGAGATGCGATTTGTCTTTGCAAAAAAAGAGATCCATTTGAAAACATACATTGAAATTTGCACTTACATGGGATATTTCTGCGAGATATAAGTTTATTGTCATGATAAAAACTTATGGTATGGGGTTTAAATGGTGAATGGTACTTGTTTGCGATAATTAGGATTTTATCTTGGCAGAATTGAACTTTATATCCAATTGCATCGGGAAGGTTTTCGAATAAATTTGTAACTTCTTCCTTATGAGTTGTTAAATTAATTTGAATTAGAGATCCTTTTGTTGTGACAATATTTAGTGTGTTGTCTTGAATATTCATATCCAAAATTTCATTTGGACATTGATAGTTATAAAAATCAGAAATTACTTCTTTAGTAATAAAATTATATTGTATGATTCTTATTTTAGAGGTTACTAGCTCATTATTTTCGTCTAAGTAACATGTAGTTTTTATAGCAAACAAAATGGTTCCATCATCAAACGTATTAGATGTTACTATGTTATCTAAGTTTGTATATTGATCATCAAAAGTAATATCCAAATTAAGGACTGCATTATTTCCTTTATATAGATCCCATACATGAAGCCATTCTTCTGTCGAAACTCCTAAGACGAAGCGATTATCCTTTGAAATTGTAATTCCGATTAAGTTGGGATTTGTTTTATTTATATGTAGTTTAGTATTAGTACATGGAATATTTGCATTTAATTTTAAAATTAGTTTAATTAAAATTAAAATAGTTAAAAAATATTTGTTAAATTTCACGATGAAGCCTTTGGATATACTATTGTGAGTAAGTAAAAAATAAAAAATGGACTCTTACTATAGCAAGATTGCCTAGTACGTAAAGAATTTATTAGGTGAATATCCTGAAATATTAAATTTTTTTATCTTTGGCGTCATATCCAAGATTTTTTAATTGATCACGGAGCTGATCGGCAAGTGGCCAGTTTTTATCCTTTCTTGCCTGTTCCCGTTGATCAATTAATGTCTGTATTTCTGGCGTGACTAGTGTTTGCTCTTCATCAATTGGATATAAAGTTAGTCCTAAAATATTTTGAATTATGGCTTGAATAGCAAGCCTTGTTTGATCATTTTCTTTGATTTCTGAAAAGTTTTCGAATACGAGGCCCAATGCTTTAGGTGTATTGAGATCATCGCATAGAGCAGCAATAATTTTTTGTGCCAGTGGATTTTTCAAAATATCACAAGCTTTTAGGGTTTGTGTATTTTCTTGAGTTGAAGAGCTTTTGTTCAATTTTTTTATACCGAGTAAATTAACTAGTTTTTTATATGCAACTTGGCTAGCTTTTAATTCTTCATCGGAAAAATCTATTGGGGTTCTATAATTATGTTGTAAAAAGAAATAGCGTAGCACCATTGGATCAAAATGTTGAAAAATATCTTTTAGGGTTACAAAGTTACCTAATGATTTAGACATTTTTTCTTTATTAATTGTTATAAATGCATTATGTAGCCAATAATGGGCGAATGGTTGATCATGAAGCCCTTCTGATTGTGCAATTTCATTTTCATGATGAGGGAAAATTAAATCCATGCCTCCCCCGTGTATGTCAATCGTTTGGCCAAGTAATTCTTGAGCCATGACGGAGCATTCAATATGCCAACCAGGGCGGCCGAATCCCCAAGGGGAGTTCCAAAATTGACCTTCTGAATTACCTTTCCATAATGCAAAATCTTCAGGATTACGCTTGCGTTGATCAACTTCTATTCTAGCTCCGGTTTTTTGTTCATCTAATTCTCTGCCTGAAAGTTTTCCATATTCCTTGTATTTTGAAATATCGAAATACACGTCGGTGTCTATTACATATGCTTTGTCTTTTTTTATTAAATCGGCAACAAATTGTATGATCTGAGGAATATATTTTGTGACACGTGGTTCATGGTCAGGAGATATATTTCCTAAAGCTTTCATGTCTAAGTGATAAGCTTCAATAAATTTTTTGGCTATCTTTGGATATAAATTTATATCACCTTGCTCTATGGCTTTATTTAAAATTTTGTCATCGATATCCGTAAAATTACGAACATAATTTACGTTATATCCCAGAAATTTAAGTAATCTGACTAAAACATCAAAATTAACGTAACATCTTCCATGCCCAAGATGTGAATAATCATATGGAGTGATGCCGCAGACATATATCTTTACACGGTTAGGTTCTTGAGGAGTAAAGAATTCTTTTTTTCGGGTTAGAGTGTTAGTTAATTTTATTTTTAGCATAATTTACACTTTTTATACTTTTAGGGTCTTAAAATAATAAGAGCCCGCTTTTCAGCGGGCTCTCTAACTTTTAGATCTTATTCATGATCTTCGAGAGATTCTTCAATCTTCTTAGAAAGATCTTCTTTAGAAATTGCCCCTGCAACTCTGTCTTGTTCTTTACCATCTTTAAAAATGATAAATGTTGGAACGCCTTGAAGATTTTGTGTTGCAAATACGTCTTCAGCTTTTTCTTTGCAAACTGTTACAAACTTGCATTTTTCTTTCATGTTGTTTGCAACTTCTTCAAATACTGGTTTCATGTCTTTGCATACGCTGCAGAAATCTGCGTAGAAATCAACTATTACGAGTTTGTCTGATTTTAGAACTTCATTTTCGAATTGTTCTTTATTTTCAACTGCAACTACTGCAGTTGCTGCAGCTTCAACTGGTTTAGCTGCATCGGTTGCTGTTTGTTCTGTTTTAGGTGCATCGCATTCTTTGCATTTTTTGCACCAGTCACAACCTGTAAAAACTACCAATGTCAATAAACCTAGCAACCATGATGAATTTTTCATCATAAAAAAAGTCCTTTCAAAAAAGAAAAATATAGAATTAATAATGCTAATAAAATAAATAAAAACAACTTTAATTGTATAATATCTAGAAAAATCAATTTCGTACAGATACTATTTAATTAAAGCAGTATAGTATTATATCAGTTTTTATTAAAAAGTTTAGTGGGAATTTTTAATATTATGATAACACTAAGATTCGGCCGCGTTATTGGAGCGGTTGCCTTATGTTTGGTTTTTATAAAAATTTATCAACATAACCAAATAATAAAATTGAATTACAAAAAACAGCGACTAGAGTTGAAGAAAAATGATTTAAATAGGAGCTGTAGTAATCTAAAAGTCGAATTATGCAGATTAAAAAATGCTGAATATATAAAAAAAATTGTGCATGAAAAATGGGGTATGGAAAAATTAAAGTTTGCCCAGGTGATTACATTTACGGGTTTTTAAATCGAGTTTAAGATATGATAAAAAAACAGAGAGATTATAAAATTCGGCTTGGCGTTGTTTTAATTTTATTTGGATTGTTTTTTTCTATAATCTTAATAAGACTTTTTTTGTTGCAGATTTATCAAAAAAATTTCTTTAGAGTCCTAGCATCCCAACAGTACAATTTTACGGTAAAAGTTAATCTTCCTCGTGGTGAGATTTTTGATCGAAGAGGGTATGAATTACTTGCGTTTAATAGATCTGTACCATCTGCATTTATTTTGCCACACCAGTTTACGGAACAGAAAAAAACAGAAAGTTTTTTGAAGCGATTCTATCCTGTTGTTTACAAAAAAATGAAAGCTCGCCCGGATAAGCATTTTTTATGGCTTGATCGTGCTCTTACTGCTGATCAGGTTGAAACCTTGAAAAAAAATGGGACAAGTGATGTTCAGTTTATCGATGAACCGCGTCGTTTTTATTTTTCTCCGGCATCTGCACATTTGATTGGGTTTACTGACATTGACAGTAGGGGGATATCTGGAATTGAACTTGAGTTTGAAAAATGGTTGGGTGGAAAGCCTATGCAGTTAACAGTTCAAAAGGATGCAAGATCTAAGAATTTTTATTTTGGGAAAGAGATAGAGAAAGAGGGATATTGTGGTAAGCCAATAAGATTAACGATTGATAAGAATATTCAAAATCTTGTATTTGATGAGTTGGAAAGTGCTGTTCAGAGTTACCAAGCAGTATCCGGATCTGTTTTAGTGCTTGATCCTGATACGGGGCATGTTATTGCCATGACAAATTATCCGTCGTTTGATCCAAATCAGAAAAATATTCAAAAATTAGATATAACAAAAAATTTTATAGTAACAGAATGTTTTGAGCTTGGTTCTGTTATGAAGGCATTTCTTGCTCTTGCTGCGCTTGCAGAAGGAGTTGTTACTTTGGATGAAGTTTTTGATTGCCAGGGTAAAATTGCATATGTTAACGGCGTGAAAGTTGAAAATTGGAAAAGTTTAGGTGAGTTGAGCTTTGCTGATGTTATTAAATTTTCAAGTAATGTTGGAACTGCGAAAGTTGCAATGCGTTTAGGTCCCAAGCTTTATGATCACCTCAAAAAAACTGGGTTTGGTACAAAAACTGGAATAGAATTTCCAGGAGAGAGAGAGGGTTTTGTGAATCCTCCAAAAAATTGGAGCAGATCATCTCCGATTGTTATGTCATTTGGATATGAGATTATGGCTTCGCTTTTGCAGCTTGGTCGTGCATTTTGTATTTTTTCCAATGGTGGATATCTTGTAAATCCAACGCTTTTGATGGAGCCAAAAATAAAAAAAGATTATTCTAAAAAAATTAAACTTTACAGTGATGATGTGATTTCTAAAATGCGTCAAATTTTGAGTGGGGTTGGAGCCTTACATCCAATAAAGGGCTGTACGGTTATGGGGAAGACAGGTACCGCCCGTTGTGCTTCACATGGTGGTTATTCAAACAAAGAACACGTGTATACATTTGCTGGAATGGTAGAAAAAGGTGATTATAAACGCGTTATTGTTACGTTTATAAATCGGCCACAAAAAACTCATCTGTGGGCATCTGAAGTTGCGGCGCCACTTTTTCAACGAGTGGCGGAACGTATGTTGATCTATGAATCTGCGGATAAGTGCGAAATAATGTTATAATAAAGCTACTCTGGTCTTATGAATGCGTTTGGAATGTAAGTAACGGCGTGCTTATTATTATCTTTTAAATGGACGGTTGCAATGTCAAAGCGTAAGACTTTATCTCGAATTTGATTTTGCAAGATAAAATGTTTTGCGGCTTTTATGATTTTGAGCTGTTTTGATTTATTAACCACAAGAGAGGTTGGAAAATATTCGGTTTTTCGTGTTTTAACTTCAATAAAAGCAATGACGTCATCTTTTTGAGCTATTAAATCGACTTCGCCGTATCGGGTGCTATAGTTACGAGCAAGAATTTTGAAACTATTAAGAGCAAGCCATTTTTCAACGGCTTGCTCTCCGGTATTTCCAACTAATTTTTTGTCTGTAATTGTCATGAATTATGTAAAAAAAACTTGCGTTATACGATAATTTCTTGTCGAGTAATTAGATTTGTTTTAAAAAAAAATGTCAGTAGGTTTATTTGTAATTCCACTTGCTAGCTGTGTAAATTGTGAATCTGGGAATTTTATTAATAACTGTTCGAGGTGTTGCTTAAACTCAGAATTCTTTTTCTGCTTTTTAGCTAACTGACATTTCAGGTAAAGAATACGTGCTTCGAGGCTTGGATTCTTAGGCAAATAATCTTTTTCTAACGAATTTATTCGATTTTGTGCGGCAGTATATTTTTTCTGGTTTAGGTAAAAATTGAAAACATAAACTTCTTTATCTATAAGCTTAAATTCGCATGTATGCTGTATATCGCGTATGTCAGATGAGTACTTTTTGTATGTAGGTGTATCTAAATACTCTTGGCAGAGTTTTGTTGCTTCAATTGTTGTGGTCTGGTCGCAGTTGGGATTTAATGTTTGGTAAAATTTTGAAAGGATTGCGCGGTATTTTGCATACTCTGCATTTTCATCGGATGGATAAAATTGTGCAAAATCATTGTAAAGTTCATAAGCTGATGGGAATTTGCCAAGTTTAAAATATGTTTCAGCTAGTGCCAATTTGTGCTGAGAAATGTCCTGTTGATCGGAAAAACGTGTTAAGATTTCTTCCAAATATTCTGATGCTGAATCTTCGTTTTTATTACTTAAGTCTGCATAAGCTTGTTGTTTGAGTTCTTCATAACTAAGTTCATTGCGGCTTTTTTGTTTGCTACATCCGCACATAAATGCCGCTGCGCCTAAAGATAAGATTAGAATAGTTATTTTAAATTTAGCAAAATTTTTATTCATAAATAAATCCTTAATTTTCTAGACTATAATAAAATTCTAACTTTTTTGAGAATCAGTGACTTCTTGATAACCTTTACCATTTTAGTTGATTGTACGATTTTTTAAAGTCCAGATTTTTGTATGATCAATTAAGCCTGACAGTTAGGTTTATTCATATATGTTTAGCTTCGCATGTTTTTACATGATAATCAAGATAATATGCCGTGTAGGCATGGTAAAATTTATGATTGAAAAAATATGTAAATTTTATTAATGTTATTTGATTGTTTGAAAATATTTAGCATTAAGATACCGAAAAAGCTTAGTGGGTAAAGATATTTTGTATTTAGGCCAGATTTTTGTTTAGATTTTGTGGGGTTCTGATAAAATTTAATTATAAAATTAATCTATTTGGAGGCGTTCCTGAAAGAAGAGGGATTTTTATGAAAGAATTTATTTTGGAACTTATTTTCGGATATACGGCCTATGCTTGGCTACTGGTTGCTCTGGGGCTTCTTCTTCTTGAACTTTCAACTCCAGGTTTGTTTTTTTTCATAGCTTTTGCATTTGGAGCGGTATGTGCTGCTGTTGCGGCTTTTCTTTGTTTATCAATAATTTCTCAAATATGTATTGCTCTTATTAGTTCAACACTTTGTTTTATTGCCATTAAGTATTTTTTTGCAACACATAAAACAAAAAATTTTGATAGTAAAACAAATGTTGAAGCGTTGATTGGGGAAGAGGCAATAGTTGTTGAAGCCATTGGTCCTAATCAACCTGGGGCGATTAGGGTAAAAAGAGAGTTGTGGGGAGCCATTTTAAGAGATGGTTCTATGTTGCAAATTGGTACGATCGTTAAAATTGTTGATATTCAAGGTAATAAGCTTGTTGTGAGGAGTTTATAATGATTACGATTATTATTACCGTATTTTTTGCTGCGTTGTTCATATTTTTAATTACAGCTCTTTTGAAATCGACTTATCTCATTAAGCAAGCTGAAGTTGTTATGATTGAACGCTTTGGTTGTTTTCATAAGATGCTTACTTCAGGATTACACTTTGTTGTACCTTTTATGGATCAACCTAGACGTGTTTACTGGACATTTTTAAAGGATGATCCTCGAGGTAAGGTTGTTTATCGCTACAATTCTTTTATTGATAGAATTGATTTGCGTGAAACCGTTTATGATTTTCCTCGTCAAAGTGTTATTACAAAAGATAATGTTTCAATTGAAATAAGTGTTTTACTATATTACCAAATTACAGATCCTAAATCTGCAATTTATGAAGTAGCAGATCTTCCTTTTGCTATTGAAAAATTGACTCAGACTACAATGCGAAATATAATCGGCTCAATGGATTTGGATGAAACATTAACATCACGTGATAGAATTAATGAAAAATTAAGACATGTGCTTGATGATGCAACTGAAAAATGGGGCGTCAAGATTAATAGGGTGGAACTACAAGAAATTATGCCACCGGTTGATATACGACAGGCAATGGAAAAACAGATGCGAGCAGAGCGAGATCGTCGTGCTTTAATTTTGGAGGCAGAAGGTCAAAAAACATCCGCTATTTTATGCGCAGAAGGTGATTATCAGTCTAAAGTTACTCGAGCTAAGGGAGAAGCTGAGGCAAGATTAATTTTATCGCAGGCAGAGGCTGATTCTATTGAAGTTGTCAGAAAAGCTATTCCTAACGCTGATCCTTTACCATACATGGTTGCTATTAATTACATTAAAACATTGCCTGAAATTACAAAGGGCAAGGATGATAAGATTATAATGATGCCTTATGAGGCTACGGCGTTAATGGGGTCAATTTCGACGATTAAAGAACTTTTTGGTAAGAAATAATAAGCGTTTTATTGGATTATATATTTTGGTGGAGATGACGATGGATTTAAAGGTACGGGGGTCGGTTATTTGGGCCTCTATATTATTGGGATGTGCGGTTCTTTTTATGCCTTTATTCAAAAAAAATGATTCGTTTTATACGATTAATGAATTTAATGAAGATGTTAGTAAGATTTATTCTGATTTAGGCCTTTTCTCTCAAAAAAGAGGTGACTTCCAAGGAGCGATTAAATCTTACACTCGAGCTCTTGAGTACAATCCCGAGCATGCAATTTGTTTGAGTAATATTGAAATTTGTAAAAAAAAATTGAAAAAAAATATATCAAAAGCAGTTGATTTTCTTGCAAAATTAGATTCATCAAATTAAATTTCATCAAATGAATTTTTGTGTTCCACTTTGCGATGAAAACTTATCGCAAAGTGGTGCGCATAGTCTCTAACTGCTGTTAAAATTTGCCCCACAAAACTTTTTAAATTTAGTTTTTTACCTTCAGGAATACGTTTAGAAAAAACGGTTTCCTCTTTTTTAGCTAAGCTTGCAAATTCCGCTTGCGGAAAAAGGTTTTGTACGGCATTAAGTTGTCCCTTGCCTCCATCAATTAAGACCAAATCAGGAAGATCTTTTACGTCTTTGTATCTGCGTTGAACAATTTCATGAAGTGCTGCATAGTCATTTTGTTGTTCAATGCTTTTTATATAAAAATGTCTGAAATTTTTCTTATCAGGCTTACCGTCTGTAAATCGAACACATGAGCCAACCATGTACATGCCCTGTTTATGTGAAATATCAAAGCAATCAATGGTATGTGGTTCAGTTGGAAGTTGAAATAAATTTTTTAGCGCCTTAGGAAGTGTAGTTTGTTTTGATATCTCCGTATCAACATGAATTTTGGCTAATCTCATTAGATCCGCAAAGTGTCCTGACTCTGGACGCGTTACTATTGAGGTATCATAACTTTTATTATGCCAAGATTTTATAAATTTTTGATAAAGTTTTTGGGTTGCTTGGTCAATATCAAAATTAACTAAAATTATTGCCGGAGCTGGATAGGTTCGATAATAACTTTCAAAAAAATCAAGGCAAGGTGTTTGGTAGGAGTTGGAGTTGAGAATATTTTCATTAATTGAATCCATTGGATGCATTTGTTCGGATATTACAGAATCTATTGGTTCATAGTCTGCTGGAATGTAAAATATCTCTTTTTTTATAAGAACGCTGTTTTTTTCCTTGAATAAAAAAAGTGTTGTTTTATCTTCTGTTAAAAACCAGATATCCTTTTCATCCAGTTTTAATCTTGATATGGCTTTAGTTTCAATAACATCAAAAACTTTCTCAAATGCCTGAATGTAATTGTGAAGTTGTCGGGATTTTTCGAATTCCATTTTTTTGTTGTGCTCTTTGATCAGGTTTTGCAAATGTTTTAAAAATTCAGTGTGATTGCCTTTTAACACAAGTTTTGCCAGATCGATTCTTTCTTTATAACTGTTTTCATCAAAGTCTGGTCTGCATTTTCCTGCGCATATTCCCATATGATATGCCAGGCATCCCGATGGAATATTTTTTTTACATAATTTTAATCTGAATGTTTTGATTAAAAAATCGTAAACTTTTCGGGCCGAATCTTTTTCTAAGAAAGGTCCGAAGTATGTACCCTTTTGTTTTTGGCTGCGAGCAAGTTTAAGTTCCGGTAACGTGTCCTGACTTATTAATATCCATAAAAATGGCTGTCCGGTTTTTAAAAGTACATTGAATTTTGGTTGATGTGTTTGAATTAGTTTTGCCTCAAGTAACATGGCTTCGAGTTCATTTTTTGTTACTATGAAATCTATTTGATTACTGATTTCCCTTAAAGAACAAGATTTCACGTCATCATTTTTTAGGTAACTGGTTACCCGGCTTCTTAGATTTTTGGCTTTGCCTATATATAAAACAAGATCGCTAGAATCTTTGAAAAGATAAACACCGGGATTTCTGGGAAGACTTTTTATCTGTTTTTCTAGGTTTTTTTTAATATTTTCTGTCATAGTGGTAACTTTTCGAACCAGTTTACTTACCTTAATTACACATGAATTTAAAATATATATAAACTTTGGTTTTTGTAATATTTGAATCAAAAAAATCAAATTATTGCCTTATGGGTATATATTTTCACATATTAAATTTAATTGGGGTATCATTTGGGATTAATTGATATTTTAATTTTATCAAAATTTAGCATACAAATTATTTTTAGGGGGGTGTTATGAAGATGGGAGTTATTTGTATCTTTTTACTTTTTCAATATGCTAACCCAATGGTTAAATTGGGAGAACGTATTTTTGGAATGCAGCATCATGAAGTAGAGCAAGATGTTTTAAAGCGATTTAAAACCATTTTGCAATTGCAGAATTCTGCATTGGTAAAAGAAATTAGAATTTTTCTAGATAGCATTGGTTCTAACAAAAATTTGGTAAAAGAATGCTTTTCTATAAATCTTCGTGGTGAAAGTGTGTTTCGTATATTTTCCAGATATGCTGAGAATATGGATGATTTTGCATGGATAGTAGAAAAAATGCAATGGTGTGGCGGGAAAAATTTTGTATGGCAGCAAATGTCTATGTTAGATAGTTTTCATTTGAATTTTTTTCACCATTTGAGTGTTACAAAAAATTTTAAATGTGTGGAGTTTATGTTTAATGAGATTTGTAGATTTGCTCCTACGCCTAGAGAGCTAATAAATTTTTTGTTACTCAAAAATGAATCTAATGAGTGTATTTTAACTTGTATTTCTTATTCTTCTGTGCTTACTTCAAATGAAAAAATTCTTTTTTTGCGTTTGTTTGTTAATAAATTTAAAGATATTGCTACAAAAATTTATTCTCAAGACGCTGGGAACAAGGCCGAATTAATGCTTTTAACCGAATTTAATGAGGATCTATTATTTGAAGTTATTCATAGTGCATTAGTTGTACATGGACGGTTTGTTGATTGGTTACCTCCATTTGTAAACGAATTAATTAATTTTGTAGGAACTTGTGGTGGATCTGAATCTGTTAAATATTTTGTAAATAAAATAGGCATATCTGCAGATGGATCACCTTTAACTGCATTGGATTTACTTTATCGACAAGAGGAGAAGGAGTTGCAAATTGTGAAGCCTATCTTGGATGACTTGATTAAGTTTTTGCGAAGTGTAGGGGCAAATACATATCGTGAGTTATCAGTTTAAATAATGTGTGTTTTTTTCTATTATTCAAATTATTATACTTTTCGCTTTTAACGAGCTATTTTTACATGAATTCGTTGAATTTGTGCAAAAACTGTGAATTTGCCATTTAATTACAAAATTTTGTTTGAAGTGCTTTAAAAATGATGTATTTTAAATACCTGTGTTAATTTTATTATCTAAATTTATGTTGGAAAGTAAGGTATGTTTGGCAAATCACGTTTTCCGTTGGTTATTAGCGGTATTGTTGTTTTTTGTGTAATAGGTTGGATTACAAGCTCGATTTATTCATATTTTTCTTACAATATTTCTCCAAAATTTTCTATAAATGGAATAGGGCTTGAGTCTTCGTTTGCAAAAGAGCTTAAATTTTCAATTTGTGGAGATAGTGGATATAAAATTTCCCAGATTGGTGCTTTGATTGATGGGAAAGAGATTGATCTTAATGGTACCACAAAAATTGGTGCCAAGAAGTTTGAAACTCCATTTTCAACTGATATTACAACATATTCTGATGGAATTCATAAGCTTGAGGTTTATGCAATAGATTCAAGTTTTAATAGAAACAAATCAATACAAGCAATAAATTTTTGTGTGGACAACAGTCCATTGCGTGCAGCTTTTACTGAATCAGATTATAAAGTTGATCAAGGTAAGACTTTACATATTAAAATTCAGTCAAACAAAAAATTGGCAAAGGCTGAGGTTGATTTTTTATCAGTAAAATATGAATGTTTTCCTGATTCCAAAAATTCAATGACATATGAATGTTTTATTCCAATTGAAGCTGAGGCAGGAGTTGCTGATTATCCGATTACAGTGGATCTGGAAGATACGGTAATGAATAACTTAAAATTAAATGCACAAGTTCGTGTTCTTGAAGTTCAGTTTCCTCGTCAGCGCGGTTTTACAGTGAAGAAGGAAAAACTAGAGGAAGAAAAAGAGATTAGCGCAAGTGCCAAAGTATTAGATGAAGCTCTTGTTCGTTGGCTTGAACAATCTCCTAAAGAGAAAATGTGGCATGGCCCATTTGAGTTGCCTGTAAATGTCAAACGAATTTCAACTCCTTTTGGTGAAATAAGAATGACTCCAGAGTTGGGTAGATATATGCACCGTGGTGTTGATTTAATAGATAATCCTAAATCTGTAGTTTGGGCAAGTCAGGTAGGAAGAGTTATTATAAAAGATCGCTTTTTAATATCCGGAAATACAGTTGTTTTGGATCATGGATGCGGTGTATTCACGTTATACTTCCATCTTGAAGACTTTGCAGATATTAATGTTGGTGATATTGTTAAAAAGGGTAATCCAGTAGGACGATTAGGTATGACAGGCTATGCAAATGGATATCACTTACATTGGGAATTACGAGTAAGAAATATTTCGGTTGATCCAATGGAATGGACAAAAACCGTTTATTAAAATTTTTACACAAATTTGTACTAATAAAAAAGGACCCGATATGGGTCCTTTTTTTTGTGCTTTAATTTTAAATCGTTACAGTTGCATATAACTCTTCAAGCGAAATTTGTCCGGTATTAACTTTTTCCAGGCCATCACTCATAAGTGTTTGCATTCCAGTTTGTACTGCTTGTTGTACGACATTAGTTGTTGCTGCTTTTTGTAAAACTAAGTTTCTTATCTGATCATCCAAAACCAGAAGTTCAAAGATTCCTAGCCGTCCTTTGTGCCCAAGATTAAAACAGTTGGAGCATCCGAGTGCTTCAAAATTAGTTTTTATATTTTTCAAATCAGGATTTTTTAACGCAGCCTCTTTTTTGCATTTACTGCAAAGTTTACGCGCAAGCCTTTGTGCTAAAATCCCTGTCAAAGTTGCATTGATCAAAAAAGGTTCTACTCCCATGTCAAGCAGTCGAGTAATTGCTCCTGCAGCATCATTTGTGTGTAGTGTGCTAAATACGAGATGGCCGGTGAGTGATGCTTCGATGGCTATTTGTGCTGTAATTTTATCACGTATTTCACCAATCATTATGATATCAGGATCTTGTCTAAGCATGCAGCGCAGGCCATTTTGAAAACTAAAACCCGCCTTATCATTTACTTGGCTTTGTGTAATGCCTGGAACAGCATATTCTACCGGATCTTCCATTGTGACAATGTTTCGACCTGGTTTATTTAGTGCAGAAAGAATTGCATACAAAGTTGTTGTTTTTCCGGATCCTGTTGGTCCCGTTACTAAGAAAAATCCATGAGGTTTTTTAATTAAACTTTGAATATGTGTTAGCATTTTTGAATTCATGCCAAGAGATTCAAGATTTAAAAGATTATGGGATCGATCAAGAATTCGAATAACCATTTTTTCGCCATATGTTGATGGAAATGTTGAGATTCGAAGATCAATAACTTGGTTGTTATTATCATTGTTTCTGGTATTCAATTTAATTTTTCCATCCTGTGGAAGACGTTGAATGGCTATATCTAACCTTGCAATAATTTTTATTCGAGAAATTACAAGTTTCAGCATTTCCGGATTTATTGAATCTTGATCATAAAGTGTTCCATCAATCCTATACCGTGCACGGGCTTCATTTTCCTCCGGTTGAAAATGGATATCAGATGCATGCATTGTAATTGCGTTGTAAAGAATCTGATCAACATAATCGATTACGGGATCAGAGTTCATGTTGTTTATTATTTTTTCTTCGGTATTTAGTAATGAATATGTGGATGAGGTGATTTGTGTGCCGTCATCCATATTTTTATCCTAGTTTGCATCCAAGTAAAAAGCCTATAAGTGATGCTACTGCTACAATTACATTTGCCTTGATCCACTCAATTCCCTTATTCACAAAGGGTGTCATTACGTCTTGTTTATCGGCAGATACTCCGAATAATGTTTTTATAGCATTCCAATCAAGCTCAAGTAGCTTATAATATTCCATACCCTTAATTATTAATGCGCTTAAAAGTAGGCTTAATATAATAGTTTTGAAGTGCTTTTTTAAGATGTAGCCAATTCCGAAACTAATACAAAAATATACTCCTGCCTGAATTGCTTCTGCTACAGGTGAACTTCCCCCGACTTCATTTGACCACTTGTTTAAGTCAAATTCATTCCATGCTGATTTTACTTTATCCATGGTACTTGTGAGTGTATTGCTTTCCATATTTCTGATCCTCTCTCCAATTAAAAAATGAAAATGTGTCTAACATTCATAGAAGTCTAACTTGCGGAGGGCTTTTTTTGCAAAGAATTTCATAAAGTTGTCTAAAATGTTGTTCAAATAAGCGAGCTTTACTGTGGTAAAATTTTCTTCAACTTTAAAATGTTAAAAATTGATTTAAATATTGTTTCTTCCTCATTTTGTGAAGAGCTTGGTCCAAGTGTCATTACTATCGGAATTTTATACTGTTCGGCAAGCGAAAATACCAGTAAATCACGTTTAACAATATCTTCCTGAGTAATATTGGCCATAGGTTGGTTAAGATCTGTTCCGGCTATATAAATTATGAGATCCGGATAAAAACATGGAAATTTTATGTGATTTCTTTTTATTGCTTCAAGTGCATTTGTTAAATGTCGGTTTAATTCACAAAAATATTCTTCTCCCGACATTTCGGGATTTATTGGAAAATTAAATGTGATCAAATCTTTTAGTGATTCGTCATAAGTATGAAATGTTCTTGAATTATACATTTGAAAGATTTGAATGCTTGGATTTAATTCATGAATTCTTTCTCCTGATGGATAAGTTTTATTTTGGAATATTTCTACTAAAGATGTGTTTTGCTTTGCGGATAGGTCTATTATTAAAATTTGTGGAGATGTAAAAGGGTTTTCATTCCAAAATCTATGAATGGCAATCGCTATGTCAGATAAGAGGCATTGTCCACAGCTATAGGTTGATGATGCTAAATTAAAGCCTCCCCCTAAATTTATTGCCCATCCATATTTTGTAGCTAGATTGCATGCTAGAATGGTTCCTCCGGTAATAAATTTTTGAGCGTTTAGCAAAGAGGGATTAACAATCTTTTTATTTTCAAGTTCTTCCATGTACATGGCATCATGAACTGCGTGTATGTCACTAGCATCTACCATCCAATGTTTATAAAATTGTTCTTTATTTAGCCCAAGCGCAAGTAGTTTATTATAAATTTCTCTTGATGATGGAAAATAAAAACTTCTATTCTCCAGTTGTTGAGGATTACATATTTCATATCCTTCATGATAAATAATTGGAAGCTTGGGTGGAGTTTGCATACAGAATAAATTTGAGCTGATTGAAATTAGTATTACGCAAAACATTTTTTTTAGCATATCATTACCATCTTATTAATATAAATTTGTTTGTTAATCTACCTTGCCGAAAAATTATGTACATAAAAAAAGGCGCATTTTACTGCGCCTTTTTTTACTAATTGAAATCAGTTAGCTCTTGTTTAGAGAACTGAATCTTTAAGCTGTTTACCAGGCTTAAATTTAGGAACTTTTTTAGCAGGGATTGTCATCTTGTTTCCTGTTGCAGGATTGATGCCAATTCTTGTTTTTCTTTTGATAACGGTAAACGTTCCAAAGCCTGTCAAAACAACGTCTTTACCTTTTTTCAAGGTTGACTCTACTGCTTCAACGAAAGCTTCGATTGCACCTTTGCATGCGGCTTTAGAAAGCTTTGTGCTTTTCGCCATATGCTCTATTAATTCTGCCTTATTCATAGAAATCTCCCATCCAACATAATGTTAGGATATCAATACTGTTACACTTACGATTTCACCATACTTAAAATATATTATATCACATAATTGCTGATCACGTCAGATTTGTCAAGTAGTCTTTGTTATAAAGTTTAAATTTAACGGTGATCTACATAATTCTTTTACGTTGAATGAAGCAAAAAATTAAAATCAAAATTTTTTGTACACTTTAAATTATTGAAGTCATTTTGTTATAGTTGCACTACAAGGAAAAAAGTTTGTTTTTTGAGTTAGGATTTTTATGTCAAATATTGCAAAAGAAAAGTTATATGAATTTATTAAACGTATGCCAAAGGCTGAGTTACACGTGCATTTGGAGGGGACCATTAAACCTTATACGTTATTTGAGATTGCAGAGCGGAATAACATGGATCTGCCTGCAAAAACAGAAAAAGAGTTAAAAGAATTTTTTAAGTTTAAAAACTTTCAGCACTTTGTAGAAATTTATAATATTGTTACCGGATGTATTAAAACTGTTGATGACTATGAATTAATTTCATATCAATTTGGATGTGAATGTGCGCGACAAAATATTTATTATGCAGAAGTAACTTTTTCAATTTTTACAAATTGTAGGTTAACAGGTTTGTCCTGGCAAAAAATTCTTGATGCATTAAATAAAGGTCGATTGCGTGCTGCGCAAGAATTTAATATTAATTGGAAGTGGATATTTGATATTTTGCGAGACGAACCGCAATCACAAAAATTTGTTCTTGATGCTGTTTTAAATTCAAAAGATCAAGGTGTTATTGGGTTGGGTTTAACCGGAAGTGAAGTTCTTTTTAATACAGAAGCTTTTGTTGAAACATTTGATATTGCGCATAAAAATAAAATTGGCATAACAATTCACGCAGGGGAAATGGCCGGTCCAAAAAGTATTTGTGATGCAATAGAACTTCTTCATGCCGATCGCATAGGTCATGGTGTAAACTGTATTCAAGATTCTGAATTAATTGAATTTTTAAAACAAAAGCAAATTCCGTTAGAAATTTGTCCGACTAGTAATATTTGCATGGGTGTATTTCCTGATTTTAAATCACATCCGTTACGTAAGTTGTGGGATGCCGGATTATTGTTGACTGTAAATTCCGATGACCCTGCATTATTTGATACAGATTTAAACAACGAGTACAAAATTTTAGTGGATTATTTTGATTTTGATATAAATGATCTTGAACGAATTAGTTTGAATGGTGTGCATGCAAGTTTTTTGCCTGTCGATCAAAAACAAAAATTAGATAAATTATTTAGAATTGAATTTGCAAATTTGCGTAAAGAGTTAGGGATTTAATTGAGATTGTGCGAAACTTTTTTCAATTGATTTTTAAAAAAGTACGTTGTACCATTCTTCAAATATCTACTTAATTAAGCAGAAGGAGTGTGTACAATGAGTAGCCAAAGTAAACTTCGCATTCTATCATTATGTCTTAGTATTATTTTTTCATGCTTTAATTATGGATTCTCAGGCCTTGTATCCGGAACATTGATTGCAACAACTCGTGGGTTAATTCCAGTCGAAAAGTTAAATGTTGGCGACAAAGTATTAAGTTGTGATATTAGTATACAAAATCCTGACGATGCATTATTCGAAGTCGTCATAACAAAAATAGATAAGCACATAGCAGATACTATATTCGGTATAATTACAGAAAATGAGAACTGGCTTGATGTATCACCACAACAGTTATTTTTCACTCTCAAACCTGCGGATAATCAATCAGACAACACTGCTATTGTTGATTTTGTTCAAGCTCAGAATTTAACAATAAAAGATATGCTTATTGATATTAATATGTCAGGCATTCCTATTATTGAAATAAATAAAACAGAACTAAACGGAACTCCCGCGCAACAATATTCAGATAAAATTAAAAAAGATAAGCACAATAAAGTTGTAGTTATAGAAAAACGAATGGTAAATGTTGATGTCTATTCAATTGAAGTTGAAGAACCACATACATTCTTAGTTGCAGACAAATCATATTTTGCGAAAAATAAAAATCACCATCTATTTGTAGCACACAATGGTTTAGCGGAACTTAGCTTGGGTGTCTCTTTAGCTTTTGATTCAACGCCGGCCTCCGTTTCTTTTGTTGATACGACAATAACGGCATGTGGCTTAGGTGTTAAATTTAGCCGTTATGGGTGGACGGCTGGAGCTACGGTTGGATTAGGATATTTGACGTATGAGCTTTTTTTTAAAAATAAAGATAACAAGCAACAATCTTTTTACATAGAGCGTGCGAATAAGGATGCCAACACTAATGGAAATGATCCTGAGGATCCTAAAGATAAAAAAAATAGAAAAATTCCGCCGCCACCACCCTTAGGTAATAAAAATGATAAAAATAAGGAAAATAAAAATTTAAAAAATGGAGAATATCCAAGGGACAAACCAACAAATAAAACCGAAGATCATTTTGCGACTTTTAATAGTGAAGGAGATGCTAGAAGCTTGGCGAGAAAAAAAGTTGGAAAAGATCCGGTTGATATAGGCGATAATAAACTACGAAGTCAAGATGGAAAATGGCAATATCGAGCAAAGCCAGATGATTTAAGTGGAAAACATTCAGACGGAAATTCCCATATTCATCTTGAAAAACTTGATGAAAAAACTGGCGAAGTATTGGATAATTGGCATTTTACTTGGAATAAATAATAGGAATAAAATGTTAAATAGATTTATTAAAATTCATGGGAATATTGAATTTGAACGTTATGATTCTAATAATTGGGAAATAATGATTAGAATTAATCGAAAAGATTTAGTTTTGGTTCTTATGGAGTTATATCTTCTCGAATATAAACACTCTCAAATTTTAACTGTGAAATCATATAAATCATCATTAACGTTGTCTATATGTGTTTTTGGTGATTTAGAAGAAATTTATGTTAATTCCATAAATAACAAATATGAGATTAGGCTTACTCAGAATGGATTGCAATATATCATATCATTTCTTTTGAAATATTACAGGGATTCATATGCGCCAGTGGATCATACACACCTAAGTATTTCTAATAAATCCCCGCTTGGCAGAAGTGGAGATTTAACAATAATTGCAGAGGATTCAGCTAAGCCTATGTCAGGCGAGGAAGCAAAACGAATACTTGAAGATATGTGAATTTTGGATATAGCACTATGGTTTGCCAGTGCTTGGCGTAGGATTATCTTTTGCTTTTGGCTCAACCCCGGCATCAGTTTCATTTGCAGAGGCAACATTAACAGCAGGAGGAATCGGTGCGAAATTTGGATCTTACGGGTGGGCTGCTGGATTTACGCTTGGTGTAGGATATTTTGGATATCAGTATTTCTTTGGAGATAAAAATAAAGATGGAACTTTTTATCTTGAACGTGCTAGCCAGAATGAAAATTCAAATGAAAATGATCCTGAAGATCCTAAAGATAAAAAGAATAGAAAAATTCCGCCGCCCCCTCCACCCTTGGGTAACAAAAACGATAAAGAAAATAATAACGCTACACCAACATATAAGCTTCCAT
>CAZMQG010000006.1:22156-23252 GCA_964568625.1 uncultured Pseudomonadota bacterium
TTCCAATGCCTTAAGCAATTAGGAATAAGGTTTTCGAGCGTAATTGATTTCTTACGTAGCTATAAGGGGGGTATTTTAATTAGGATGGCCTGCCAACCGTAGCCACGAAGGGCGTAGGTTGGTGCCGAGGACCGGACTCGAACCGGTATGGGTGGATTACACCCGAGGGATTTTAAGTCCCTTGCGTCTACCAATTTCGCCACCCCGGCACACATGATAAGCAGAGTAATATGAACAATCTTACATGTCAACAGTTGATGCGATTGATGTTGATAAATTTGGGTTTGTAAGATTGGAGGCGGCACCCGGAATTGAACCGGGGGTCGCGGTTTTGCAGACCGCTGCCTTACCACTTGGCTATGCCGCCATAAAATTCAAAGATCTATTAAAAGGAACTTGCTAATACATGGATCCTGAAACGAGTTCAGGATGACACAACTAGGGTCCCGGACATGTTAACAACTGTAGTGCTTTCAATTTTGACGTCTACAAAGCTGCCAACCAGATTTGCAGTGTTGCTTGTTATAAGCACACGTGCATTTCCCTCTGTTCTTGCTAAAAGTTTACCAGGCTCTAGCTCTTTTTCAACAAGAACTTTCAAAGTTTTACCAATATTTTTCTTGTTTTGCTCCAAAGATATTTCCCTTTGGCGCATTTGCAGCTCGCTTAGGCGTCTTGCCTTTTCTTCTTGAGGACAATCATCCGGCATGTTATAAGCTTTGGTAAATTTGCGTTTAGAGTAAATAAATGAGTAAATTTGGTCAAATTGTACCTTTTCCATGATTTCTCTTGTTGCCAAATAATCTTGCTCAGTTTCTCCCGGAAAGCCGACAATTATATCCGTGGTTATGCCTGCATCCGGCATTAATTCTTTTATCCAGCCTATTTTTTCTAAAAATTCTGCAGATGTGTAATTTCTGTTCATGGCTTTTAGAATTGTGTCTGATCCGGATTGCAATGGGAAGTGTATAAAAGATGTTAATTTTGGCCTATAGTTTGCCATAACCTGAAATAAATCTTTTGTCATATCCTGTGGATGAGGGCTTATAAACCGCACCCAAAAATCACCTTCGAGCAGAGCAACTTTTTGTAAAAG
>CAZMQG010000006.1:23352-66963 GCA_964568625.1 uncultured Pseudomonadota bacterium
ATTTTCTTGGCTTGAGCCCAAAAACGTGTAAAATAAGAGCTAAGTTTCCATTTTTTATGCGCGGGCATCATATTTTCTTTACGAAAGGTTGTTATGGCAATTCAAGCTGGACTAGTAGGTCTTCCAAATGTTGGTAAGTCGACACTTTTTAACGCATTGACAGATGCGGGTATTCCGGCTGAAAATTATCCATTTTGTACCGTTGACCCAAATATGGCCATAACAAATGTTCCTGATGCTCGGTTAGAACGACTTGCTAAAATTCTTAACTCCCAGAAACTTATTCCGGCCACAGTAAAATTTGTGGATATTGCCGGTCTTGTAAAAGGTGCTTCAAAAGGTGAAGGTCTTGGTAACCAATTTTTATCACACATCATGGAAGTTGATCTGATTTTACATGTTTTACGTTGTTTTGAAGATCAAAATGTAACACATGTAAACAATGCAATTAATCCGATTGATGATTTTGAAGTTATTATTGCAGAATTAATGTTGAAGGATTTGGATTCTGCTGAAAAACGCGAACAAAAAATTTTATCACAACTCAAAAAGAACATGTCTCCTCAAGAAAGAAAATTATTAGAACTTGAAAGAGATACTGTTATTCAAATTAAAGATGCATTAAATGCCGGAGATTATAACAGGGTTCGCGAAATTTACCTGCAAGGCAAAGAAGCGGGAATCAACATGATTCCATTTTTATCAGCCAAAAATTTCATCATAATTGCAAATTTGTCTGAAGATGATTATGTTGGGAAAAATTATCAGGCTAATACTTTTTATCAAAGCCTGGTTGAAAAATTTGGAACTGAAAGAGTCATTCCGGTTTGTGCAAAAATTGAAGCAGAATTGGCTCAGTTAGGTGATGCAGATGCAGCAGAAATGATTGAATCCCTAGGGATAACAGAAAAAGGTCTTGATAATATTATTTCAAAAGCTTATTCAAATCTTGGTTTAATATCTTATTTTACAGTTGGTCCAAAAGAGGCTCACGCCTGGAGTATTCGCAAAGGCACACTTGCACCAAAAGCAGCAGGTGAAATTCACTCTGATTTGGAACGTGGCTTTATCTGCGTTGAGGTTTACAACTGCGAAGATCTTTTCGAAGTTGGCAGTGAGGCTAAGCTCAAGCCTGTTGGCAAACTTCGTGTTGAAGGTAAAGACTATGTGGTGCAGGATGGCGATTGTATCAACGTTAGATTTAACGTTTAAATTTACTGAGCTATGTTAATGATTGTTTCCTGAAGTTAAAGTATTTGATGATTTGGTATCTAGGCAGTAAAGTATTTTTTCGTTTTTGTCACCGGTTAAAAATAAACCTTTTGGTTTAAAGTTGATATGCTCATAGAATTTCTGTGTATCCATATTTTGTTCTGATGCAGCGGTTAAAAGATAAATATTTTTTGCTTGTGAACATTGGTCTAGTGCAGAAAAAATTAATTTTTTACCCCACCCCAGTTTTTGAAAAGCTGGATGTACAGCTAGTGAAAGTATGTATAAATCATCATACGGATTATTGGGATTTAATATTTCTTCTGATAGAGAAATTACAGAAGTTATGTAATTTCTTGATATCATTGATTTTATTGTTTGACTAATTGGGGCTTGGGTGAAGATATTATAACCAATTACTTCATCATTATCATCTTTAGCTACGCTGATATATGATTCTTTAACTGAATCAATTTTAGAGATGAAAACATCAATCATTTTATTAAATCTTATCAATAAAACATCTTTTATAGTTAACCCTTTGTGTTGCAATTCGTTATATTCTTCAGGATGTTCTTTCTGTAATTGAGCTTCTGATTCCTTTTCAAATGCCTCAATATAGACTGAACAAAGTTTTTCAATAAGAGGGATTGTTTCATTTAAATTATTTTTTGATATTCTAACTGTTTCTAGAGTAAATTGGTCATTTGCAAGAATTTTTGAAACCCTATCTTGAAGCGGTCCAGTTGGCATAGCGGGAATTCTATCTTTTTTTGTTAGCGTCATTGTTCCTTTTTTTACATGTCCTTTATTTTTACCATGAGCGTGTCCATAGACTGCTTCATCCATATATTTTTCACCATAACAACAAATAAGGTATGGGTGTGGATTTTTTGGGCCTTTTACGAAAAGGTTACCAAATTTATAATCCTTTATAGGAAATAACTCATTCGCATATATTGGGACATTTCTATTGTTGCGTGGATTTTTAAATTTCCACTTATATGTAATATCATTTCCATTTTGTTCATATAGGAAAACATCTATGAATGGTAAATATGAATCTTTTTGTGAAATTTTATATCCAAAGGTGCCTTGGCTTACATTGCATTTTAGTTGTTTGAAGATTGGTTTTAAAGAAATAAAATCTGCTTCTTGTTTTTTGTCTATACAAATATCCAAATCATCATCCCATGGAATGATGCCATTATGGCGTATTGCACCTAAAAGTGTTCCTCCCATAACCCAATATTGAATATTTTTTGATATTAAAACCTCATGAACATCTTTCATTAATTGATAAAGTTGTAGAACTTCATTTGCCCTGGTAATGGTAGGCGTTTCTTTAGACGTATGAGTTTCTGAAGACGTTATTTGTTTTGCAAAAAGTAGTGAACAAAAAATTAAGTTTAAAATTAAACCAAAATATAAATGATTACACTTTTTCATGATCCCCCGCAATTCTCACTAATATCCTAAATTCTTCCCCATAAAACAGTCTATATTATGGTTTATTTGCTATGGAATATTTTAAAAATATTGTGCAAATAAGTCTTCTAATAGTGCTTTATTGGAGCGTGGTTTTATTTGCGTTGAGGTTTGCAATTGTGAAGATCTTTTCGAAGTTGGTAGTGAGGCAAAACTCAAGCTTGTTTGTAAGCTTCGTGTCGAGGGCAAAGACTACGTTGTGCAAGATGGTGATTGCATAAATGTTAGATTTAACGTTAAAGGGTATCTTTTAATAAAAGATTATACATATTTGGCGTCAAAAAACGGTTCAAAGTAATATTCACAAGTATTATGTGAGTTATTAAAATTGTCAGATTCATATATTGGGCGTGAAAGCAAGCATGATCTTTTTACATTTTGATGATTGTTGATATCGCAGTACTTTTTTATGTATATATCATATTACTTGAAAAACTAATCGTGTTGTAAAAAAATATTTGATTAATAACATTTAAGTTTTTCCTTATTTTTTTACGGAGTTTTCAAATGAATTTTCTAAAAAGTATGACTGTTTTCATCATTTATTTAATCCATCACTATTGACCTATCGATGGGAAAAAGATGAACAGGGCAGAAATGTTCATTTTATGATTTTCAATGGTGAGCGGTATCGAATTAATAATTTACATCTTCACTCAAAAGATTTAAAAAAATTTTTATCAGTATAAGTAATAATATTGGTGTTAACTTCCAATATGAATGATGCCATCTAAAATTCAAAGTTTACTAGGTCATCGAAAAAAAATATTAACAACATCAATAAACAATCTTTTAGGTGTAACCCAACGAGTATGTTTTGGCTTTATTACTATTTTGTGGTGCCCTAACATCTGCGCTGCCCAAGAAAAATGTGACGATGATCCTATCAAGCAATCGAATTGAGACATTGCGTAAAAATCTTCGATTATATTGGTTTTATGTGAATTTTCACTTGTTCTAGTTTCAAATAGAACGTTGGATGCATTTAAACATCTCTTAAATCTTTCCACTAATTCGAGTGGTTTTTGATCATCAGTAAACACATAAATGTACATTGGAACAAATCCAAGAAGCGCGTTTAATTTCTTTATTTGGTCGACATAATATTGTTCTGGCGGTGCCTTTGTAGGATAGCTTATGTCTAATGAATTTTTGGGTGGATTATCATTATCAGAATCCATCCAAAATCCAGAATTATCATGTGACAAACAGGGGTTTAATGTTTCAGTTTGGCCTTGTAGTTTGGGTTCTATATGCTCTAAACATTTTGTGATTTCAACAATTCTATAACTCACCAAAAGTTTTGTAGTATCAAAATATTGATCGGAATGAAGCTCCCCATCACCTTTAAAACCTCCACCCTTTCTTACATGTACCGCTACAGATATTCTATCCTGAGGTAAGTTAATTTTTTGTTTGATACATAATGGCTGTAACATTTTTTTTATTTCTGTTCCAAATTTTTGATTGCGGATTGTTGATAAATAAATATGTTCCTTTGAGATGGATGTTTCCCACACTACGACAAATAGTGTATCTTCCTTAGCTTCTTTTAAATGTGAATTTAGCTCTGATTCGCTGAAGATCTTTATTATTTTTTTAATTTTTTTTCTATCGTCTTTTCCGATGATTCTCTCAAATTTTGACATAGTTAGGCATTCTGAGTAGCCAAATGGTTTAAAAAATAATGGGATTTTGTATTTATATGAAAGCCATTTTGTTTTACAATATGAAACAATATTATCTCCAAACCGGCCACCATTTAATTTATATGTTAATGCATGATGCGGTGCACAAAACATAAAACTTGGCGAACTAAGTAAAAGAAACAATAACCAGAAAAAACATTTACGCAGCATCTATTATCCTTTATTTGCTTGTAAGAATTCTTTTGGATTTTAAACCATAGAAATTTAATTAGCATATACGATTGTGATATTTACATTGATTGGATTATGAAGTCAATATTAGCTTTTAAAGTATTAATAAAATGCGCTTTAATTCAATATGTATGAAATTTATTTACTTAATATTTTTGCCTTGGTAGATTGATTTTGGTTTAAATAAAATTTTTGGGAGAGAGGATCTGTAATGAGGAATTTCATAGTTTTTTTATTTATTGTTTGTTTACTATCAATCAGTCCTGCTAAAGGTCAAACGGCAACGCAGGCTTTTACCCAAATCTATGAAAATGGTGTGTGGGGAAAGGATGCGCAAGGCAATGGAACCTCGGGTGGTGGGTCTTCGGTAAAAAATGCTAAAAATTATATGATTTTTTTACAAGATTTTTTGAAAAAAAATCATATAAAAAGCGTTGTTGATGTTGGGTGTGGGGATTGGCGTTTTTCGCAATATCTTGATTGGAGCGATATAATCTACATAGGATATGATGTTGTCAAATCAGTGATTGACGAAAATAATAAAAAATTTTCTAATAAAAACTGCCAGTTTATTTTTGGGGACGCAACACAAATTGATTTACCAAGAGCAGATTTGTTAATTTGTAAAGACGTCCTACAGCATTTATCTAATGAAAATATTTTTCAATTTTTAAAGCAGCTTGGTAGATTTAAGCATTGTCTTATTACAAATGATGTTGATTTTAAGATAGAAACAAGCGATAACAAAGATATTGATACAGGTGGTTATCGAATATTGGATATCACAAAGGAACCATTTTTTGTAAACGGTAATAAAGTTCTAACGTATGTTTCTAATAAAAACAAGAAACAGGTTTTGCATATATGTTCTAATAAAGCAGAACATGCTGCTGTCGATTTGTTTACAGAAAAAGTTATTTACAAGTTTGATAAGGATCCTATTGACGTTGTAATCGTATGTGTCGCCAAGGATGCAAGAACCTTGGATATGTGTATCGACGGTATTAAGCGTAATGCTTCAGGTATTAGACGCGTTATTGTTATATCACCGGAAAAATTAACATCCAAGGCAGAATGGTTTGATGAAGCGAAATTTCCATTTTCTAAAAAAGATTTACTTAGACAAATTTTTAAAGATGAAAATTATAAATTAGGAAGAATTGGATGGATTTATCAGCAATTATTGAAACTTTATTCATCTTTTGTTATTCCAAATATTTCTTCCAACATTCTTTTACTTGATGCAGATACAATTTTTTTAAATAAAGTAAGTTTTTACGATGAGGATTCCGGAGCTGGATTTTTTAATCCGGGAAAAGAGTATCACGTCCCGTATTTTAATCATGGAAAAAAATTAATACCTGGATTTAGGAGACTTTATCCAGATTATTCTGGAATATCACATCATATGCTTGTTCAGCGACCTATTTTGGAGGACATGTTTTTAACAGTAGAAAAAATATTTAAAACAAGTTTTTGGAGAGCCTTTTGCGATTGTATTGATCTAAATGATGTTAAGAGGTCATGTGTTTCAGAATATGAACTTTATTTTAATTTTACCCTATTAAGAACAGACCAGTGTAAAATTAGAAAATTAAAGTGGGCCAATGCTAAATTACAAGATTTGGAACCTTTTAAAAATGACGGATATCACTATATATCTTGTCATACATATTTGGATAAAAAATAAGTATGTTTAATAAACAAGTAATATTAAAGTTCAATATTGTGACAAGTTTTTTGTTATGTTTCTATACTTCAATTATTCCAGCGATAAAACAAAATGAACGAGAGCTTCCTAAAGAATATATTAAAAAAGCCATAGAGATTTTTAAACAGTGACAAGGTAAATTAATTGTTGAGATTGGGTCAATGAGGGGGCGGCTTTCTCATCCAATTGAGACGGGGTATTGTAATGGTTGTATGGACGGTCATAGTACAATGTGGTGGGCAGAAACAGGCGCTACCGTATATTCTGTTGACGTGTCAGAAAAAAATATAAAATTAACATGTGATATGTGTAAGGATTTTAAAAATGTTCATGCCATTGCGCAAGATGGAATAGCGTTTCTTAAATCATTTACATCCTCCATTGATTTATTATTTCTTGATGCATGGGATGTAAATGAAAAAACTCCATTTGCAGAGAAGCATTTAGAAGCATATTTAGAAGCGAAGCCACGACTCCATGCCAAAAGCCTTATTTTAATTGATGATACAGATTTGAAAGATTGTGGCAAAGGCAAGTTGGTTATTCCTCAGGCAATTAAGGATGGGTTTAAAGTTATCTTTAGTGGAAGACAAACATTGCTTGCCAAGTAAAAACAATAATATGTTTGCGATAATCTTAGAAAACATTATAAAAATTGGCTTTTTCCTAATTTATATTTAATTTTAAGTTATGAACTATAATACTTATATCATCAATAAGTAATGTTTCTTTATTAACCCACTGAGCATTTGTGGGTGTTATTATTATTTTGTGATTACCCAGAAGCGATGCTGCAATTGAAAAATTTGAATGAGAACGAATTAAGCAGTCAAATTGCGACATAGCGTCAAAATCTTCTATAATACTTGGGGATTTTATGCCATTAAGTGCTTCGTAACCCCATGTAATGTTGTCTAAGTTAACTTTATTGCGTTTTTTCTTTGATATATTTTTTGCTTTGCAGTGAGAGTTTTGCAAAAAATTAAAATTAAGATTAAAGTAAAAAACAGTTTAAGATATAGATTCTTCATATTTACTACTCAACTCAAATTTTATTGAACAATTATCTAATTTTAGGTATCACAAATAATTTTAACGTGAGTATCGGGCTTTTTTGTGTGATTTTGTTCGGAATTGTTTAGTTCGAACTAATTGGATTGGCTCTAGGCTGTTTAACAATTTATTTTTGTCGATTTTGACAATCCAACATTCAAAATCTTGTTTGCCATAAGAGATCCAAATGTAATCATCATCAAAAACAAAACCCATAGGAAATATAACACGAAGTGGCTTCCATGTTTTACCTGCGTAGTCTTCACCGGTATAAAAATCATCGCAAATAATTGGGTTTGGGCTAATGTGGGTAATATTAAATGGTCGATGAGGTTCAAATGTGTATGCTCCCATAAAATAATGATGAATATTTTCTCCGTTTGAATAGTTACTGCTCATACATTTTGAGGAGTGAAAGAATGCCAAATACTTACCATCTACCAAAAGTGCTGGTGTTCCACCTCTTATTTCACCCCAGTTCCATAAAATGTTATTAGGTGAATAGGCGTAAGTTGTACATGACTCAGTTCCTTCGATAGGAAGAAAAATTTTGTGAGGGGAAATGCTATAGGAAAGTAGTAATTGGTTATTATACTCAAATGGTACCCAATTTTTTTCTATGCGGTTTGGATTTGCATTTTCAAAATATAGTAAACACTCAGGGTTATCCAAGAAAATGCTATCATAGTCAAAGTGAATTTCGGCAATCAGCATTCTGCCAATTTGAAAATTGTTATATACCATATACAACCGATTATTGATATTAATGAGCCGAGGATCTTGTTCTGTGATTTTGGAATCTATATGAACAAAAAAATCATTTTTCTTTTGATTGCGTATTTCTAATATATATGGCTTGCTTTTTATATTAAAGTTTTTGTCAAGCCATATCAATCCTATTGGTTTTTCTGAAAATGCTTTTCCATCATGTATCCGAAACGTCATTAAATAAGAGTCATTCCATCTGACAATTGAAGGATTAAAAATGTATGGATAACCGGGAATTTGAATCCTTTTAGTTTCAAGCACAAAATCATGATTTATCGAGGCTAAATTAAAAATTGGTTCACCATAACAAGAATCAAGTGGAAATAGTAAAATAAAAAAAAATATGAGACTTATTGTTTTGGAATTAAACATGATTTAATTCCTTTTTGATACTAAAATTTATCATGAGGAAAGCTTTCTAGTAATAAATTCAAGTCAATAATAGGTTTAGGTTCTCCCCCCATTTTTAAAGCCTCTTCCAAAGAATAAGCAACGCAGAAATTCTTTCTGCCGGTTCCGTAATAATAATCTTTATATTTTAAAATATTTTCTTTTTTTGTTATTCGCAGTAAGCGTGCCGGAATTCCGAATGCTTCCGCAACAATAATGCCATGCAGTGATCCTGAAATTACAAATTTTGCTTTCAAAATTTTTTCAACAACCTCCATGCAATCGTCTGTTGGAACAACAAGGTTTGGAAAATTTTTGAATTCATCCATCTCATTTATATTTGGAATAACGATGTATTCCATTGTTGGATTTACTTTTAATTCAGGGAATAATAACGGCATTAATAAGGCTGGGTCACCATAAATCTCTGGGCACTTTATACCTTTTGATATCAAAAATTTTCTTGTCAATGGGCCTCTAACGGATCGAACATCAAGATTTGTGAATTTATGATTTTTAAGTGGAATTTTACCATTGAGTCCGCTTCCCCAAATAATATCATTGTCTTGGGCAAAATGTAAAATTGAGCCCAATGAAAGCAGTTGGTGGGTATACTTTTTGTCTTGTATTAAAGGCTTTTTAATGATACGTTCTACGATTTTTGGCGAAAGAGCATCTCCAAAATTAGATGAAAATTTTGCAGGGGTAAAGTAAAAAAGAGATACCTTTTGCTCTGCATTTAAAAATATTGGGACAAGAAGTGCAAAAATGGCAAATTTTATTTTTTTAATCACGATTTTATACTTCGTTATTATGGGTTGTTATTTATTTTATAACCGGGATGAGAACAACTAAATTATGTTTATTGCACGGTATCATCATACAGTGGAACAATTTGAGATAAATAATGGATAGCTTCTTGGGATATTAGCCATTGATTTTTCTCAAAATTTTTAAGTTTAAAATGTTCATCGTCCCATGTATTGTGTCCATGCACAAATCTAAGGTAATAAAATGCAGGATTATCCCACACAATAAGTTTATATTTTTTCTTGAAGTCTTTAAGGAAAACACTGTCTTCACTCTTGGCATCTTCAGGATAAAAAATGTCTTCTTTTTTCTTGCACATAATTGTACCCTCTATGCCGTTACCATGTTTTCGTGTTGATATCCATGCTGCATTAATTTTAAAACAATACATAACTTGACTTAACAAAATACATCCATCTGCCGAGTTCTTTTGCATATATTCATACTGTTTTTTCATTATCTCGGGATGGTGCCAATCATCATCATCCCACTGGAAATAGATACCATTTTCAGGAATTTGTTTTATTCCTATGTTTCTCAGTGCCCCTAAAACATATTTTTTATTTAATTTTATCTCAGTGATAAGTTCTTTATTGATATACCCTAATGAATAATTTCCATCATTAACAATAATTAGATGCTTCTTGGGGTATGTTTGTTGTAAAAATGACTGTATAGATTTTTCTGCTAATTTTTTGTGAAAATCATCTTTCCCTGTGATCATTACCGCATAAATGGTTTCTGATTTTTTGGGTGCTATTATACGCTTGGCGGATATAGCCGTCATAGTTAAATTTAACAACGCTGTTATTGTTATTAACTGTTTTATCATTACATTCTCCTTTATACGTCTAGTAGGTTGTTTTCAAGTATATGTTAGAATTTACTTTCTAAAACCAGTCGACAATTTAAAAGCTATATGAATTTATGTTTTAAGTCAAAATGATGAAATAAAAAAAATTTTATCAACATATTTGTTTATCTATAATTTAAATGGGTTGATTTGTAATTGATGTTATTTTTAATCTAAAGAAATGATTTACTTAATATTTTGCATTGATAAATTTGATTTAATTAGAACTGAATTTTTATAAAAGGGAGAGTTTATGTTCAATATCGTTATTCCAATTTTCTTTGTATGTTTTAATTACGCATGTATTTATGCTAATTGTGCTTTGTCTGAAGATGTGCGAAAAAAATTTGTTATAGTTACGGCATCCTACAATAGTATTGATTTTGTGGATAAGTATTTAGAATCTGTTTTTTCCCAAAAATGTGATGAAAAAAAAATTACATTTCGAGTAATTTATTATGATGATTGCTCTACGGATGGAACGGGGGAATTTGTTGAAAAATATAAGAAAAAATTAAATCTTGGAAATAAACTTTCTCTTATTAGAAATAGTGTAAAAGTTGGGGCACATGAAAATATTTATCATGCAGTTCATTCCTGCGATGATGATGAAATAGTTTTGATAGTTGATGGAGACGATTGGCTGGCAAGGAATGATGTATTAGAAATTTTGCATGAGGTTTATTCCAATTCCGATGTGTGGATTACTTATGGACAACTTCAGAGATATCCATCCGGTGTAATTGGAACCTGTCATGAAATTCCTGAAGAAGTTATAAAATCTAATTCATTCAGATCTTATCCTTGGACCTCTTCGCATTTGAGGACGTTTTATGCATGGTTGTATAAGCGTATAAAAATGGAAGATATAATGTTTGAAGGGAAATTCGTACCTGTTTGTGGTGATGTTGCAATTATGTTTCCAATGCTTGAAATGGCAGGAACACATTTAAGATTTATTTCAGAAATTTTATATATTTACAATTGTAGTAATCCAAATAGTTATTGGAGCAATCGTTATAAAATTAATAATCCTGTTGTTAATGGGCAGTGCAAGAATGAGGCTAAAACTGAGAATCATAGTAAAAAAACAAAAATTAAGCTAAAAAAGTCAGATAAAACTAATGAGCATGGTAAAGTATCTGAAATTAATGATCTGAAGAAAATGGATAAAATACGACAAGTTATTGAGCGACATATTCGTAAGGAGATAATTCCTTATGCGCCTTTGCTAAAAAGTGACTTACACGTGTGAAAAGAGATATACAAGATTAGTTAGTTGAAGGAGTGTCTAATGAAGCAGGCTTTTATATTTAAAGTTATTGCGATTTATATTATTTCATTTGCTTATTTATATCCAAGGGAAATGATAATATTGAATTCGATTCCGAAGTGTGGCACGCATTTGGCGTCCAAATGCATAGAATTGCTAACGAGACAAAAATGTTATAATGTTCGTTGGAATACAGCGGTATTACCTAATAAATATTTTTATTCAGGAGATGATCTTGTGCCCCTGACTCAGATTTTTTCAAAAAGATCAGAAAATGAATTTATATCATCGCATTTGACTTATTCGCCAATCTTTGAAGATGAAGTTATAAAAAAGGGATATAAGTTTATTTTCATTTACAGGGATCCCAGGGCCCAGGTTGTTTCGATGGCAAGATGGAAAATTAAATTTAATGCAAATGCTGGCATGAGCCTTAATGATACGATTATGTCTCTTATTACAGATTCTGTTTTATACAAAACCGGATGGAAAGATGTCGGAAATATTTTTGATTTGTACAGATCTTTTATGCCATGGACATTAAATTCTAAATTTCTTTCGATACGGTTTGAAGATCTTGTTGGCCCAAATGGTGGAGGTGATTTGAAGAGTCAGTATAAAACGGTAAGCGATATTGCCAATTTTATTGGTGCAAAAGTTGATAAAATAAAAATCAAAGCTATTACAAAAGATATTTTTGGAGGAACAGCTACTTTTAATGAGGGACAGATTGATGGGTGGAAAAAATATTTCACAAAAGAACATAAGAATGCATTTAAAAAATATGCTGGACAGTTATTAATTGATCTTGGTTATGAAAAAGATTTAAATTGGTAAAAATTATAGAGTTATTTATGTTCCGTACAATAATATTAATTTTTTTAACATGTTTTAGTTGCGAATTTATTTTCGCAAAAGTGTCTGGGCAGAGTAAACGGTGTCCCAAAAAATTTGTTATTGTTACGGCATCGTATAATAATATTGATTTTGTAGGTAAATATTTAGACTCTATTTTTTCTCAAAAATGTGATGAAAAAAAGTTTGCATTTCGAGTGGTTTATTATGATGATGGCTCAACGGATGGTACGGATAAAGCTATTAAAGCATATAAGAAAAAATTTAAACTTGGAGATAAGTTTTGCATCATTAGAAATAGCGAGAAAGTAGGGCCTCATGCAAATATTTATAATGCCGTTCATTCCTGTGATGATGATGAAATAGTTTTGATAGTCGATGGGGACGATTGGTTGGCCAGGAACGATGTGTTGCAAATTTTGAGTAAGGTTTATTCAGATCCTGATGTTTGGATGACTTATGGCCAATACAAGACATATCCTAAAAATGAGATTGGAATATGTGAAGCGTTACCTGAGATAATTATTAAAGAACGTAAAATTAGGACATATAAGTGGGTTACGTCACACTTAAGAACTTTTTATGCATGGCTCTATAAGCGTATAAAAATTGAAGATATAATGTTTGATGGTAAGTTTGTGCCAGTTTGTGGTGATAAGGCAATAATGTATCCAATGCTTGAGATGTCAGGCGTCCATTCAAGATTTATTTCAAAAATTTTATATATTTACAATCGTGAGAATCAGTATAGTTATAGAAATTCTAAAAAAGTGCGAGAACACATTGCTAGTGAACTAAATATAAAAAATGAAAAATTACCTCATCAGATAATAGGAAAGTATATAGAGTCTATAGAACCATATAAGCCAATTTTGGGAAAATGAAAGGAATGAGATGTTTTTGTTGCAATTTTTTACGGTTTTATTTTTTACGTCAAGCGTTGCTTTTTCAGGAGTGCAAGATAAGGAGATAAATAAAATCGTAAAACTTTTAGATTACACCAAAGAAAAAAATGCATATTCAGGAAAAAAGTTTGAAGCGGGTTATCAAACTCATAAACTAGGTGATACAGTTCTTGTTGGTCAGCGTGATATGGGGAAGCGTTTCGAAAAGATTCCTTATGATTTTACAAATAAAACAGTTTTAGATATTGGAACAAATCAGGGCGGCATGTTGTTTGCAATTGCTGACAAAATTAAGTATGGCGTTGGGGTTGATTATAACCCTAAACTAGTTAATGTGGCCAATAGGATAAAGTCTTTTTCGCAAGTTAATAATGTCGATTTTTATGTTTTTGATTTGGACAAAGAACAACACTCGATGATTAACAACTTTCTAAAAACGGACAAAGTTGATATATGCTTCTTTTTGTCTATGTGTAGATGGGTTAATAAGTGGCGTAATGTAATTGATTATATTTACAAGGTATCTGACACATTATTGTTTGAGGCAAATGGATCCCAAGAGCTTAAAGCTGAGGAAATCGAATATATAAATAAAAAATATAAAAAAGTGATTTTACTCAGTAATCAATCTGATGATGATAAGGTTCCTAATAGAACAAGAGCATTATATATTTGTTACAAAAATTAAAAAATGGAGAGTGTTATGATATCTTTAAAATATTATTTAAACATAGGAAGTATTTTTTTATTAGCATCAAGTTTTGTTTTGGCTAAAAACAGTAATATAAATAGCAAAATGGAGTATTTTGAAACGAGTCAATTTTCTGAAAATTTTAAGAAGAATAAATTAAATTTACCAAAAATTTTGCATGTTAATATTGCGGATCAAACCTGTGGTGGAGCGGCGCAAGTTGTTTTTGCATTGAGTCTTAACCTTTTGAATCAGGGGTATCCGGTCAAAGTTGTTGCCGCAAAAAATTCTCATTTTCACAAAGAATTGAAACAACGAGGAATTCCATGTTATGGAATTGATGTACATTGGCCCACAAGAAGTAAGGCAACTTTTAGTGAAGATCTTACAAATATTTTAGATGAAATTTGCCATAAGGATAAAATAGATATAATACATGTGCATAAACCTTGGGAATATAAAGCTGCAAAGAGCGTTGCGCACAAATTAAATATTGCAGCCGTAGCATTTTATCACTCTTTTGTTTTTCCAGATCCTGAAAAATTTAGAGGTTTTGATGCTGTTATGTTGGCAAATCCATCTGTGGCAGAATATCTTAAAATTAAGAATGTAGAATTATCGTTGGGTATTAAAGAGATTGAGTTTATTTGTCCTCCTCATAATGATGAAAAATTTTTAAAATTTGTTTCAACTTGTGATAGAAAAACTTTTTTTAAAAATACGTATGGGATAGATGTTTTAAATTGCCCAATTATCTGCATGATTGCAAATTTTTATGAATGTAAAAATCACAGATTACTCTTTAAAGCTGTTCATAAGCTAATTTACGAAGAGAAAATCCCTGTGCAGGTCATGTTGGCAGGTGCAGGGACTGATAAAGAGACTGAAAAATTTAAGAAAATAGTTCATTATTATGGGATAGAAAAGAATGTTTTCTTTTTAGGATATACTTCGTTTATTCCGGATTTATTATTTCATTCAGATTTTAAAATTTTGCCAAGCAAGGGGGAAGCTTTTGGAATAGTCCTTATAGAAGCTGCTTTAATGAAAAAAGCAATAATAGTTTCAAAAAATTCCGGAGCGGCTGGTATTTTGGTTAATCATGAATCAACTGGATTGGTAATTGACCCGGATGATGTATCAGATTTAGTTTTGCAAATTAAAAAACTTATTCAAAATCCCGATTTGGCATCTAAGTTTGGCATGAATGCCTATAATCTTGCCTGTACTAAATTTACAACTGAAGTGTCTCTTCAAAATGTAAAGAATATTTATCATGGCATTTGGAAATGAATATATTATTAAATGTTTATAAAAAATTGTTAATTACACTTTTTTTTATTGTGGCGTTATTTTCTGATTTACGATGTTATCGTTATAACGCCCAACGAAAACATAAAAATTCAGAAAAGCGTGTTTTTTTATGTGGAAAATCATTGGAAAAGGCTTATGCAGATATAATTGCATTTAATTCTAATGGCCTAAAAAATCTTTCTGCTTATGAAATCATAGAATATTCAAAAAATGCTTATGATAAAAAAAATGAAGAACGATTATTAGAAGAAAGAATAGCTCTTAAATTAGTGATATCAGCAGCAAGGCATTTGGCAAAAAAAATAGTGAAAGAATGTTCGGTAGCTAACTCAGATAAGATAAAGGTTTTAATTTTTGGGGGGATTCTTCAAGGTGGTTGCGATTTTTTGAAAAAATTGTTATTGCAGTATGTTAATCAATTTAATTGTTCAAATAAAAAAATTGAAATTATTTTTTCAGAAATGAGCGATGAGCGAGCGATTCTTGGCGTTGTTAAGTATGCTGAATCTAAATTGAATTTCTGTAAAATACCAAAAGGCCAATATGCAATTGGTCTTGATATTGGTGGGACAAACATAAGGTTTGGCTTAGTTGATTTGGAAAATCATTCACTTGTAGGTGAATTGCTTAAGCAACCTGTTTTTGTGAATTGTGATGATAAAAATAAACTGTATTCTTTTAAAAATCAGATAAAAGTTGCATTAAGATCAAGTAATAAAAGTAAAAACTCTAAACCGTGTGAACTTAGTTATTTTTTGAAAGATAAGTCGTCCCAGGATGATTATAAGGTGCTTACTGATTCATTAATAAATAGAATTTGTGATTTTATTAATGAACTCAAAAGAGATTTTAATGTTAAGTTTGTGGCTATTGCCTCAGCAGGTACAATAAATGAGCATGGCTTTTGTTTGTACGCTTATAATTTGCCTTTTACATGTGTAGATATTAAGCAAAGAATAGAAAATATTATACAGCTTCCGGTTTATGTTGCTAACGATATGGATTGTGCGGCCTTGGGTGAAAGAAATTTTGGAGCACTGAAATCGGTTAACGAATTTATAATTATTGGACTAGGAACAGGTCTAGGATTTAAGAAATTTAATTTTGATTGGTAGCAATTAATGTATGGATAGTTAATTGCTACCAATTAGTTTTATCAAGATATTTGGGATAACGAATTACGACCGATGCAAATATATTGTATCCCGGCAAGCATCATTTTTTCGGGATTAAAACAATTTCTACCGTCGAAAACAATTTTATCACTCAGGGCGGTGAATTCTGTAGGATTAAAATTTAAGAATTCTTTCCATTCTGTTAAAATAACCAAACAGTCACATTGATTGAGAATTTCTTGCGATGTTTTTGCATAATTTATTTTATTACCAAATAATGCATTAAAATTATTTTGTGCAACCGGATCGTAAGCTGTTATCTTGGCTCCATATTCAAGTAGCATTCTTATTACCTCGATGGATGGTGCACATCGTAGGTCATCTGTTTCCGGTTTAAATGAAAGGCCCCAGATTCCAATATGTTTGCTTGAAATCTCCGTGCCATAAAAATCTATTATTTTTTTAGCGAACATTAATCTTTGGTTATTGTTAACATCTTCTACCGCTTGGATAATTGACATTTGTTGATCATGCTCTTTGCCAATTTTAATTAAAGCTTTAACATCTTTTGGAAAACAGCTTCCTCCATATCCAATTCCTGCATTTAAAAAAAATGGGCCAATGCGTCGATCTGTTGCCATTCCGGTTTTGACCTGATTTATGTCTGCTCCAACTTTGTCTGCAAGTAGAGCTAATTCGTTCATAAAGCTTATTCTTGTTGCCAGCATAGAATTTGATGCATATTTGGTAAGTTCGGCAGATGGAATATCCATCACAAGTAATTGGTTCATATTCGTCATAAATGGTGAATATATTTCACGTAAAATGTCTTCGGATCTTTGATTTTCAACTCCGATTACAATTCGATCCGGACAAAAGAAATCGTTAACAGCATCGCCTTGCTTTAAAAATTCCGGATTGGATGCGACATCAAAAACAATCGAAATATTACGATTTTTGAGTTCTGTGTTGATAATGGTTTTCACTTTTTCAGCTGATCCTACAGGAACTGTCGATTTATTAACAAATAAACAGTATTCAGAAATATTCTTGCCTACTTCGCAAGCTACTTGTAAAACATAAGAGAGATCAGCGGAGCCGTCTTCATTTGCAGGAGTGCCAACGCATGAAAAAATAACATTTGGTTTGTGTTTAAACGCTTCTTTTATACTGTTTACAAAGGTAATTCTTTTATTATCAATATTGTCTTTAACGATTTTATCTAATTTGGGTTCATAGAATGGAGTTTTGCCTTCTAATAAAGTTTCAATTTTTGCAGGGTTGTTTTCGACTATAATGACAGGAAATCCTTTTTCAGCTAAGCATGCTCCCGTTACCAATCCTACATATCCGGCACCAATAATAGCTATTTTTTTTGATGGGATATCTTCTTCGGTGTAATTTATTGGTTGCAGTAATTTACTTGAAGTACCAAATAATGCTAATAAAATAAAACTAATTTTAAAATATTTTTTTATCATGAGTAGATTTCCCTTGTTATTCATACGTACTTGTATTTAATATTTTTACATACAATTCAGGTAACATAGTATTTAAAATTTCTCGTATTTTTGTCAGGTCTGATGCGTCTACATTCAGTGCCGGATCATGCGCTCCTACCATTGGTTTGGTTACATGCTTTTCCTGTAAATCGCATCTGTCATTAAGTGATTTTGGAGGGAATTTCCAGAATGCAGTTATGACGTTTACGCTTATTTTGTCTTTGTTTTGGCTAAGGATAAGTCCAAGCCGTAATGTTGGATCATAAGGTTTGTTATCTTTGAATACATTTTTTGATTCAACAAATTCTTCAACAATAAAATTGTCATATTCGTAATCTTGCCAGTCAAAAGAGGTTGATTTTTTTTTGTTGTTTTTGTTTTTAAATTTATTTGATTTATTATTTTTAAAAATATTTTTTAACGTTGTATCTAGGTTTTTTTCGTCAACAAGCATAACTCCTCGAGCCTGTCGGCCGACGGTTGGTTTAATGATATAAAACTTACTTCCAATTTCGTGTTTAATTTGTTCAACGAGTTTTTCACTGTATTTTGCAGGGTATACTCCCCAGCGTGGTCTGAATTGACTTAAAAATTTGTCGTTGAAAATTTCATGAATTTTATCTTTACGTCTTTGATAAAGCGCCGGAAAATCATTTACAAAAAGTATGCCGGGATGTCTTGCTTTAAACTCTTCTAATTTATCGTTGCTGATTCGTGCTCCGGCGTAAGCAAGGATTCCTATAAAATTTTCAATTTTATCTGGTGTTTCTTTTATAAGTTTTTCTTCTGGATAATTTATTTTTAGGTATTCTTCGAATTCTTCAATATCATCAAATGCTTTGCCTCCAAGTTTTTGCAGTGTTTTATATGCGACATTTCTTTTTTTATAAGTTATGCACCAAACAGGAATGTTGAATTGTGATGCATACAGCCATAAAATTTCCCAATATGGAGGATAGAGAACTGCCTTTTGTTCATTCAAAAGTGCATATGCTGGAACCGGTACTCCATACAACCCGTTCCCTAATTCACAGAATTTGAGATGTTCACCATCAAATTTTGCATCTGCAGAGAAAAAAGAGATGCTTGGTTGAAGGTTTGAGTATGAATTAGATTCAACTTCAACTGTTTGGTTAAGAACAGATAAAAACAGTTTATTGGATAAATTTGAAACATCATCAAATTTATTTGGAATAGTGACTGCATCTATTGTGGAATAAAAAACTATGACTAACAAAAAAAACTTTTTCATGGATCTCCTTTCTTTTGATAGACTCAGGATAAATTTTAAAGTTGCTTTTTTCAAGTGATATTATTTTCGAGTAATAGTATAAAAAAAATTGAAGGAGTTTGTTGTGAAGTTTAGTTTGAAATTTTTATTTTATTTGCTTGCGACGTTGCCCAGCTTTTATTTTTCTGTATCATCTGGTTCCAGTTTTAATAATAAAAAAGTGTTGCTTCTTTATACCGGCCAAGGCACGCTTGGAGGAACGAGGTCTTATAAACTAAGCCTATACAAAAACCTTACAGAAATCGGTTTTAATGTTGGTTTTTTTATTGTAAATAACCCTGATGTTCGGGCTGACCTTGATGGGCTTGGATTGTCTTACTACGCTTGTGATATTGAAAAAAATACAAAAAATGAAAATTTTTGGGAGACGGTTTATAAGGAGTTAAGAAAAATTTGTAAAGAGCAGAATATAGGCTTAATTAATTGTAATAAGATTTCTGAAGTTAAGGTTGCAAACCTATTGGCAAAAGAGTTTGATTTAAAAATCGTTTTGACTATGCATATTGAGAGTTCATATGTTAGTTCATTTTTAAAGTCAGTAGATGGAGTGTTGGCTGTGAGCCCTCATATTGCAGAGCGGGTTGAAATGCAAAATAAAACAAAAAAACTTGGTATAAAAAATATCGAATGGACTGCCCCATTTTTTAATTCTGAAAAATTTTTTAATTTTAAATCTGTTCGTGATAAGAGATCTTTCTTTAAGCAAGAGTTTGATATTGATATTACAGATGCTCCAATTATAACAATGGTTGCGAACTTTTTAGATGATTCTAAATATAAAGACCATCCAGCGTTCTTGTATGCTGTTGCAGAACTTGTTCATAAGCGAAATATTAATATTCAAGTAATGCTTGCCGGTCAGGGGCCATATCTTGAAAAAATTAAAGGACTAGCCAAGCAACTTAATATTAGTAAAAATGTTCATTTCCTTGGTAGAACAGATCTTATTCCTGAACTATTTTATCATTCAAATATGAAAGTGCTTGCCAGTAAGAGTGAGGCATTTGGTATAGTGTTACTTGAAGCAGCTTTAATGCATTGTCCATTGGTAGGAACAGCCGGAACGGGAATGGAAAATGTTATACAGCATGGTAAAACCGGATTGCTTTTTAAAAAAGGCGATGTACAAGATTTGGCTGACAAAATCGAGAAATTATTAAAAGATGCTGAATTACAAAAACAACTTTCTGATAATGCATTTAATTTTGTGTGTGAAAATTTTTTACCGGAAGTTGGGCTTAAAAAGATAATTAATTTTTATTTAAATGTTATGGGTTAATGGAAGTAGGGGGTGTGTTAGTATGAAGTTTGGAAAAAATAGCAGATTGAAGTGTAAGTGCATTTTATTGGTAATAATTTTTTATGCCAGTTTAGCAGCAGACACATTTTCAGAACCAGTTTTTGACGAAAATGATTTTTCTTTTCGTGGTATTGATTTAGGTCTTAACGAGCCGCTTTCTGTTGATATATCATTTTGTATTGCGGATTTGAAATTTGATGGACATAATTTAAAAATTTGCGAGTTCGGAGAAGGGTGTCACTCTAAATTTCGTGGTTTTAATAAATTATATGGTACGGGTAAAGCGTGGGAGTTGTTTTGGATCTATTTGAGTCAATTTAATTTACCAATTTGGTACGTGGGAACGCCTAATAACCAAAAATTTAAAGATGAAATATCTTATGATACCTTTGTTAAATGTGGAGGAAGATTTATTGATTCTTTTGCATCTCTTAAAAAAAATAGAAATTTTTTAAATTGGGTTGAACATGGTTACATGGAAAATAAGCAGTCCATTTCAAATTATAAAGCTATTATTTGTGTGAAAAATTCTAGCAGTCCAATTAAAGAATTTAGAGAAAAATTTCCAAATGTTTTAATTTGGGATCTTGGTGCAGCTTCTTTTGTAAATAGCAAGTATAGAACTACACTCCTATTTGAAGATGATGAGCTTGCCAAGTATCGACCAAAAGCGTGGCTTGTTAAAAGGGAACCTGTTTCGCCATATTCCCGTGCATATGGGCAAAACGTTACCGATTATTACCAGATGTATGTTCAAAGCGCTACGGAGCAAATTTTGGCAGATAAAAATGTTAATTATTATGTTATAAAGCCTGTTAATGGAACAATGGGGCAAGGCATCTTATTTGTAAAAGATAAAGATTTACAAAAAACATTGTTGTTTGTCTTAAAAAAGGGTAAAAAAAATAAAACCAAAGATAAAAATTTATCTTATTGGCTTACTAATAAAAGTAATCATTGTTTAGTTGAAGAGTTTATGGCGTCTAAAACAGTTATTGCTGATGGCATACCGTACGATCCAACAATGCGTGTTATTTTTGTGCTTTGTTACGATAATAACGTTCCACGAATTGATATTTTGGGTGCTTATTGGAAGACTCCACCACTTGCTTTGGATGAAGTGGGTAGGTTTATAGATAAACATAAATCTCATTCGGCAAAACAGAAGCATAAAGCCTTGCCAGTTGATCCGGAAGATTATCAAAAAGTTACTGAGATAATGCAACAATTTATGCCGAAAATTTATGCAAAGATGCTAGGTATTTAAATATGTTTGGCATTTAAATACTGACGTTATGTTTTTTAATACTTTTCGGGGAAAGCAAAATTCGTTGATTTTGTTCAACACTTTTTTTACAAATTAACTGATAAAAAAAGTCTTTGTCAAATCCCTTGATAACGGCTTGTTCATGAGCTTCTGAAAGTACCACAGGATAACCTTGCCCTTTGATAGACTGATCAATTGCAATTTTACAGATTAGGTCCAGATAAGTTGACTTTTGCCGTGCTCCACTTGTCTCGTTGAAGTTTTGTGTTAAGGCTGGGCCTTGCCCGGTGTAGTCCTTCGAGGACGACGCCTGGGTCATCCAAATGGGAAATTCGAGTCGTATAATCTCTTTACCTATATTTAGATAAACAAAACATGGCTTCAAATGCTCGGGATAAAGATCTACAACTTTTGAATTGCTATAAAAAATTGTTGATCTAAAATTTTGGGTCAAAAATGTTGAGGCAATTTGTGTGTCCAGTACTTGGTCGACATCTTTGCATGGAAAAGTATTGTGCAAGCTGTGGCACGAGATACAGTTTGCAATGTCAAATCTACATAGTCCAATTTTTAATAAATTTATTAGCTCGCGGCTTTTGGGCATGCTTATATATCCCGCAATTGGGATATTATTTTCATAAAAACTGTTCAAGTGCTCAAAGTATCTGTTCAAAAAATATTTTTTAATTTCAGGAGCTTTACTTTCTAACTGCCAAAAAATTAAACTTCCATCTACAAGAACGGCAAACGGTGTGTTTTGAGATAAGTATTTTTGATTTAATTCACATGCTGTTTTAAATGATACTTCAAGTTCAATTTCTTCGCGTTTTAAATCGACCAAATCAGATGAGAAATTCCCAAAATCAATAACCTGCTGAAATGATTTGTCCTCTGTCTGCTCAAGCACATTATCCGGCGTAAAAACATACGGTTGTGAAGATAGATTTGCTTTGCTTGTTTGTCCATACTCAATGTGGCTCTGCCCTATGTTAATCAAAAAACAGTTTATGCCGGAAATATGCCTATCCGGATAAACCTGTGAGCCGTCAACGGCTAACACAGAATAATTTTTAAGTTCATGTTTAACTTCAAATACATCCGTTAGATTGCCGTGCCAGCTTGGTAATAAAAAAGAGCTTTTTGATGTTAAGACCTGCTTCTTAAAATCAGGTTTTAGTGAGATTTCTTCCCATTTACGACATGCAGCGTTGAACTGCTTGTCGTCATAGGTGAAAATATTGTTGCTTAATTTTTCAAGTGCTTTGGCTATCTTATTTCGATCTAGCATATTATTCTTTATACATCAAAAACAGCACACTAAAAATTACAAAGTAGACCAATCCTCTTGCCGCCGATAATATTGTTTGCATTGGTAATCCCAACGCTACAGCCGTGTATGTTTCTATGGCGGCTGCAAATGCCATTATTAAAATAAACATGTAACTGAATCCGGCTACGCTTTTTGTTGAAATTACTCTTAAAACCTGAGGCATTTGGTTAAAAAGTATTAAAATAAACGATATCCATCCGAAAATATGCCCGATATTAGTTGGACTCATGATGGCTAGTGGAATGAAAATCAATGAGCCAATAGAATTGGCAATATAAATTAATCCATAAAATGTTGAATTAGAAGAATGATTATAATACAGTCGTTGTCCTATTAAGATTAATGTTGCGATACCCTGGGCCGGACATGCGATTTTGTATGCAATTGGTAGGTTTAAACAAAATATATAGTAAATCAATGTTATGTATGTATTTAGGTAGGCAAGTAGAAAATAATCGCTTAATCCTGTGCCGGATTTAATTTTATAGTTTTCTATGATTTGAGGTAGAAATGACAATGTATATAGTGCCATTGCCAACCATACCAATGTTTGTGGTGAAAAAATTTTAATTAACTGCATTGCTTATCCTTTCTTTTTTTATAAAAGCAAATTTGTACTACATTAAACTGTCGCCTTAAAGTAATTAAACTGGCGATAGATTAATTTTTTTGAAATTTAAAATTCAGAATTTCAGATTAATTTTCACAAGATTAAAATGAGAGCAAAAATTGGGTCAGTGGCATTGCAGGCCCTTTCTTTTATTAAAATGTGCTTCAACGAATTTATGAAAAAAGTGCAATAATAGTAATTATTAGGCAGAACATCGAAGCAAGCTTAGTGTAATCTATCAACTGTGCACCGTCTGCCACGACAGGTGCGATAAATATTATAACGTTATAACGTGCTATATGTGGTTATTTAAGCCTAGAATTATCAATTCCGTCCATATTAAACTATTTATTAAAAATACGCAAGCCATAATGCAATAATGGTATGGGAATTTTATGTATGGTTTATCTAGGTAAATATGGATATCTGTGGTGAAAAGAATTGAGTTAATTGCATCTAATGCCTTTATTTTGTTATGTATATTTTCATAATATATGAAGTTTTAGTAAAAAAATATTTTTGAGAAAGGAATTGGGAAAGGCCATGAACAAAAAAATAATAATACTAATTGGAAGTCTTTTTTTTATGGGAATAAATGTTTTGGCTATGACAACAGATAGCGTACTTCAGTTGATCCAAACTTTACCTATGATCCAAAGTGATGTGGGGAGTGAGTTTCAAAAGTGGGAATCTACTTATGATTATTTAAAGAAGTTAGAATTTAATGAGGATGCGCGTAAAATTATTAATGCAATTGCCCAAAAATATGAAAAAATCACTTTACCCAAAGCTGGAAAAGAAATAATTAATAGTGTTGTAAAAAAAGGGGCGGATGATTTATGTAAACACGTTGAACCACATGAATTTATGTTAAAAAATAGAAAAATTCGTACACTAAGTGATTTTATTGTTAATTTGAATGGTATTAATTCAATTATAGAGATTAGTAAATTGGGGTTAGAAGAGGGGCTTAAGGATTATATTGCATCATTGGAGTTCCATGACGATTCGTGTAGCACAATTTTATCTATGTTGGCTCTGTTTAATACATATGCAACCTTTCCGGGTAAAATTTCTGGTGCAATAGTAGAATTTATGCAAAAAGAAGCTCAACATTTAATCAAAGATATGCCTAATCAACAAGATGATATTGGGATAAAACAGCTGTACAACGATAAGGTAGATAAATTTGTAAAATTTGTTGTAATGTTAAATGATAAAAAGAAAAATTTAATACAGATTAAATTGCCATCTAAAGTTATAATTCCTGCAGCATGGGAAAGTTCTGCAACGCTAAAAAATGTGAAAAATGCATTGCTCTATATTAAAAATTTGGAGGGGAATATTTATGGACTTAAACCAGCAGAGTTGATAATTGCAAAAAAGAATATAGAGCCTAATCTCAATAGTTTAAATGGGAATATCGGTCCAAAAGGAGCAATAACTAATTATTTGAAATCTGAAGATGGTAAAAAGGATGACGATTTTATATCTCTTTTGATGAAAGCAATGAAAATATTAGAAAAGTGGTATGAGGAAGGAGAAAAAAAAGCGACAGTCTATCACAAATTATGGGAATATTTGAACAGCCATAAGCCTGAGATTGTTCCACCCATGCCTCCTCGTCCTGTGGTTGATGATCCAGCGAAGCCATTAAAAGACAAACTTATTCTATTAAAGAGAAATCTTTCACTACTAAAAGGTAAATTACAGGGACTTGCAAAAAACTTAGATGCATTAAGGGATAAGCTAGTTGAAGCGAATCCATTAACAGAAAGTGAAAAAACTCAAATAACTAAACAATGGACGACTTTACGTGATGATTTCACGAAAAACACTTCTGGTAAAACTGGGCAGGTATATCAAACGTCACTTTTGATGTGGAAAAATGCCAATGGAAATAATAAAAATTTTATTAAAAAATTATCAGGATTACAAGAGGCTGGGAAGATTCAATTAGAAGACGAAGATGTTAAAATACTAAATAAAATAAAAAACGCTTTAGATATTGATTAATAAATTTATGTAAATTTATTTTGAAATAATTTTTACAGGGCCATGTTTTTAAACATGGCCCTGTTTTTATCCGAATAAAATCATTCTACTTTCCGCAACAGTGCTTGAATTTCTTCCCAGATCCACATGTGCAAGGTTCGTTACGCCCAACTTTTGGAGCTGCCCGTTTTGCCGGTTGTGGTCTGGAGTCTTCGCTGGCTCCTCCAAGTTGTAGTGAATCAAGCTCTTTCTCTTTTTCTTCTTCAATCTCTTCAATCATTTCCATTGTTGATGTATCAGGCTTCATTCTAAATATACGCTGTGTGATGTCCCACTTGATTTCGCCAATCATTATCTGAAATGCAGCGAACGATTCTTTTTTGTATTCGATAAGTGGATTTTTTTGGCCATAGCCGCGCAAACCAATTCCCTCTTTTAAATGATCGATATTTAAGAGATGTTGTTTCCATGCGTGATCAATGGTTTCGAGTAGAACCCATTTTTCTGCCTTATCAACAAAATCAACAGGAATTGTGTTTCTGAATTGTTCATACAGATAAATTAAAAATTCACAAACGGCACTTTCCAGATTACCACTGGTTCTTTGCTTGAATTCTACCGATTCGAAAACATCAGGTTTAATTCCTGTAAGTTTTTCAATGGCATCAAACAGTTCGTGTCTGTTTTCTTCGGAATAAACACTGTTTGGGCAATGAATTTCGAAAAGTCCATGAACAACGTCAGCGATCATGTCTTTTATTAATCCGATTAAATTATCTCCGCCATCAAGAATATTTCTACGATATTGATAAATTACATTACGTTGCTGGTTCATTACGTCATCATATTCAATAAGATGTTTACGAATATCAAAATTGTGCTTTTCAACTTTTTCTTGAGCCTTTTCAATGCTGCGTGAAACCATTCGATGTTCAATGCTCTCGCCTTCTTTCATTCCAATGCGTTCCATTGTTTTTTTCAAACGTTCACCGCCAAAAATTCGCATTAAATCATCTTCAAGCGAGATATAAAATTTTGAAGATCCCGGATCGCCTTGACGTCCAGCGCGTCCTCTTAACTGATTATCGATACGACGACTTTCGTGTCGCTCCGTTCCTATGATTCTCAGTCCGCCAAGTTCGCGAACGCCGTCTCCAAGTTTGATATCGGTTCCTCGACCGGCCATGTTTGTTGCAATTGTTAGTTTGTATTTTTCCCCGGCCTCTTTAACAATTTCAGCTTCGCGAGCGTGTTGTTTTGCGTTTAAAACGTTATGTGGAATTCCTGCTTGTGCAAGTTTGTAGCTCAAAAGCTCAGATGTTTCAATTGAAATTGTACCGATAAGAACAGGTTGCCCTCGTTTATAGCAATCTTTTATATCTTCAATGACGGCATTATATTTATCATTTCTGGTTAAAAATATGATATCGGGTTGGTCATTTCGGATCATTGGCTTGTTGGTTGGAATAACAACGACTGCCAATTTATAAATTTTCCAAAATTCTGCAGCTTCGGTTTCTGCCGTACCTGTCATACCTGCAAGTTTACCGTAAAGTCTGAAATAATTTTGTAATGTGATTGTTGCAAGTGTTTGATTTTCTCGTTCGACTTTGACATTTTCTTTGGCTTCAAGTGCTTGGTGTAGTCCGTCACTATAACGTCGTCCGGGAAGAATTCGACCTGTGAATTCATCAACAATCAAAACTTCATTGTCACGGACAACATAGTCAACGTCTATTTTGAATAGTGTTTGTGCTCGTAGGGCCTGTGTTACGTGATGAAGTGTAAGAATATTTTCAGGAGCATATAAATTTTTAATGTGGAAAACTTCTTCTATTTTATCAACGCCACTTTCTGTTAATTGAACTGAGCGCTCTTTTTCGTCAATTTCATAATCTTCTCGTCTTAGTTTCAAAATTGCGCTATCAGCTTCTTTATAGAGATTGCTACCTTTTTCAGCCGGACCGGAAATGATGAGCGGAGTTCGTGCTTCGTCGATTAAGATTGAGTCAACTTCGTCAACGATTGCAAAATTTAGTTTTCGTTGAGCAAGTTCGTTTAAATCAAATTTCATATTATCGCGAAGATAATCAAAACCGAATTCGTTATTTGTTCCGTAGGTTATATCGGCATTGTATGCCTTTTTTCTCTCTTCATCATTCATGTAATTTTGAATAACGCCAACCTCAAGCCCAAGATGCTTATAAATTACGCCCATCAACTCAGCGTGATAACTTGCCAGGTAATCGTTAACGGTTATGAGGTGAGCCCCCTTGCCTTCAAGAGCATTTAAATAGAGTGGTAAAGTTGCTACGAGTGTTTTTCCTTCACCGGTTTTCATTTCTGCAATTTTGCCTTGATGAAGTACAATTCCACCAATCATCTGTACGTCAAAATGACGCTCATTGCGTAGTCTTTTGCTTGTTTCTCTTACCGTTGCAAAAGCTTCCGGTAGGATTGAATCAAGAGTTTCTCCTTGCGAGATTCTTTGTCTGAAATCATTTGTTTGTAAAGTTAATTGCTCATCTGTGAGTTGTGAAATCTTGGATTCGAGTTCGTTGATGCGTGCAACAATAGGGCGTATTTTTTTCAATTCACGTTCATTTTGTGAACCAAAAATTTTGGCAAGAATTTGTGCTATCATTATTTATCCCGTCTGTTTGTCATCCTGAACTTCGCTTTTTTGCCATTTTAGCCTATGCATTACATGCTTATAGTGAGCATGTCGAACTTTCTCTAAAACTTGATTCAGGACTTATTAATTAATAAACATCTATAAGTTATAGATACTTTTGAAAATCGATAGTTTAATTTAACACAAATATTTTCTCAACCCAAATAGTTTAACAAAGTTGATGGGTTTTAAGTTTTAAAACCGTTTTTGTTTATCGATGTTAGTTTTAATTAACGCGAGTTCGAGAATTAAATATTGCTTTATGAATGCCACTATAGCGTCGCCCCGGCGTAGGCCGGGGTCCAGATGCAACTTCAAACTTTTCGTCTATTGTTGAAACACTAATCTATGCGAATCACAATTACAATCAAATTAAGTACTCTAAAACTATTTTATTTCTGTACTAGAAGCTGGATCCCGGCCTGCGCCGGGAAGACGGAGTGGAATAGCGTTTAGTGTTATTACACTCCGTAAAATGAATCATTACTATTATCGAACTGGTTTTAATTGAATGCCAGAATTTGAGAAGGCATTGATGTTAGTGTTTGATTTTTATCGAATGTTTTATCTTTTAACTTTATTGTAAAACATTGAGTATTTTTATCTTTGTCAATGTGAGCAAGTATTTCAGATGCATTTGGATATTTAGCATCCAGTTCATTTATTATAATGGGAGCAAATACAAAAACAGGTAATGGATAGATGGCGAGATTTTTTCTGTAAACAACATTACATGGATCTCCAAATAGCCAGAGTTCGTTATGGCCTGGTTTCTTATTGCCAATTTCAAGCTCGATTTGTACTAATTTGGAGGTTATATTTGCATTCTTGTAACGTCGTTTGGAAATTGAGTCTTGGGTTGAAATAATATCAATTATTTGGACCATGTCGTCAGTTGAGTAGAGACTATAAATTTTTCTAAACATCTCATCATTTATTAATTCCTCAGTTTCACTTTGTACGGGCGTTCCTAGTAAAATTAATTTATCGACTTTTAAATCACCATTAATTTCTTTATTTATTTTTGCAAGATTTAACAGTACATTGCCGCCGTGGCTGTGGCCAATTAAAATAAGCTCTAAATTTTGATCTTTTAAATTGAGCATGTTTTTTATTTTACTTATTTCAGTCAAAAGGCTCGAATAAAGTACATTGGCGCTGCTAAGGCGACTTTTTTGGCTTAAAAAACCGTCCCATCCAAATGTATAAAAATGTAGATTAGATTGGTTTTCCTGATTTGCAAAATCGTAACTATTTTTATACAAGTCTGCAGATAGCTTCGTGTATGGATATTTTTGATTATCATTAAGAGACAAATCACTTATGTTTTCAAGTCCAAAATTTGCTCTTGGCTGACATTTAAATAAAGTTTTGTATCTTAACTCTTCGTAGTAATAATCGGCCCAGGCCTTTCCTTCAGTACGGCTTTTTTTTAAACCATCTTTTATTGAAGAGAATAGGCAAGTTGGAGAGGGAAGTGGGAGGATTGTGCCGTGCACAAAGACTATTAATGTGTGTTTATCACTTTGAATTCTGTTTTCTATTACATTTTGGGTATTGACTGTGTGGGTTATTTGATGTTTTGAATTGCTACATCCGGCAAATATCCCGGAAATTAGTACAGCAAGCCCTAAATGATACTTTTTAAAATTCATTTATGAAATTTCCCCCGTGTAAATTGTCGCATTTATACTGTGGCCTTTACAAAACCAATTTAATTCAATAATTTTAGATATGCAAAATATCGGTATTTTCGGGTTAAACTTAATATTTTTGAATTAAACAATGAAGATAGCTGTTTTAGTTTCCGGAGGTGTAGATAGTTCGGTTGCCCTACAGTTGCTCAAAGAGCAAGGGCATGATCTTACTGCCTTTTACTTAAAAATTTGGCTTGAAGATGAGCTTTCTTACCTTGGAAATTGTCCTTGGGAGGAAGACTTGGATTATGCCCAAAAAGTTTGCGATAAATTGCATGTTCCTCTGGAAGTTATCCCAATGCAGCAGGAGTATCACGACAAAATCGTTGCTTACACAATCAAAGAGATTCAAGCAGGGCGAACACCAAGTCCGGATGTTTTGTGTAATCAGTACATTAAATTCGGTTGTTTCTACGATAAGATTGATAGCCTAAGGCCCGGCGTTTTTGAAAAAGTTGCTTCCGGGCATTATGCGCAAGTTGAGCAGCAGTCAAACGGTTTATTTGCTCTAAAAAAAGCCAAAGATCCTTTGAAAGACCAGACTTATTTTTTGGCGCGTTTGAGTCAAAAACAGTTATCTCGAATACTTTTCCCAATCGGGCACTTACTAAAATCTGAAGTTAGAGCATTGGCTGAAAAATTTGATTTGCCAACCAAATCTCGCAAAGACAGTCAGGGAATATGTTTTCTTGGAAAAATTAAATTTAGTGATTTTATAAAACATCATCTGAATGAACGTGAGGGCGATCTAATTGAGTTTGAGACGGGGCAAGTGGTTGGCAAGCATGAAGGCTTTTGGTTTTATACCGTTGGCCAACGTAAGGGGATAGGTCTTTCCGGTGGGCCATGGTATGTTGTCAAAAAAGATAAAGCTAAAAATATTGTTTATATTTCAAAAAATTATTATTCAGATGATAAATCGAGAGATACGTTTTGCGTATCTGATTTTAACTGGATTTCGCAGCATGCCCCTGAAAAGCGTGATTTAGAAGTTAAGCTTAGGCATGGAGAAGTTTTATATAAAGCAACACTTGATTTATTGGGGCAAAATGATGGGGTAGTAAAGATTGAGGGAAATGATCAGGGTATTGCTCCAGGCCAGTTTGCAGTTTTTTATGATGGGGATGTCTGTTTGGGTTGTGCTGTGATTTGTTTGTAAGGGGGTTTGTTATGCAAAATAAGCCATATGTTTGGGTTGGACGTTTTTATAATCACAATAAAGATTCTATAAGCTTACGTCTTTTCAGAGCGGCAAGGTGTCTTGCGGGCAAGATGGTTCGCAAAGCTGTTAGAAAAAAATATGAAAGCGATATTGAATTTAATCCTGCAAATTGGTTTAAAGTTGCAAATGTGTCAGAATATAGCCATAGTCCGGTTATTACATGGATTGGCCATTCCACGTTTTTAATTCAAGTAGGTAAAATCAATATTGTTACGGATCCGGTGTTTTTCAATCTATCTTTATTTGCACCTAGGGTTTTAAAGGCAGGTATTTCAATTGATCAGCTTCCCAAAATAGATTTTGTTATTATTTCGCACAATCATATGGATCATATGGATTTAAGAAGCATCAAGATGCTTAATACTAAATTTCAACCTACATTTTTAGTTCCACATGGAAACAAAAAGTGGCTTGAACAAAAAGGTATTAAGAATGTAATTGAAAAAAAATGGTGGGAAGAGCAGGTGTTTTGTGGTGATTCAAGATTTACATTCTTACCTGCAGTGCATTGGACCAGTCGAGGCATACTTGATATTAATAAAACAATGTGGGGTAGTTGGATGATTGAGCATGCAGGATTTAAGATTTATTTTGCGGGTGATACTGCTTATGCAGATCATTTTGAAAAAATAGGTAAAATTTTTCAGGATATAGATATAGCTTTGATGCCAATCGGTCCGGTTCAACCACGCAAATTGATCGATGAAGCGCATACCTGTCCTACGGAAGCTGTAAGAGGATTTTTGGACTTGAATGCAAAATGTTTCATTCCTATGCATTGGGGAACATTTAGATCAGCATACGAGGGTTTTTCTGCTCCTGCAGTTGGACTGCTTAACTCTTGGAAAAAATTTGAAAACAGGCTTAACGGTAAGAGTTTAAAATTATTAAAAATTGGTGAATCAGTATTGTTTGAGCAAAAATGATAGCATTATTATTCTTTTTCCTAGATTTTGTTGCATTTTCTTTTTGGAATGGGTGGTATTTAAATAGTTTGCTAGTTTATTTTGTGGTTAATTCCCTAAAGCAAGATAGCTTTGAAACTTCATTTAATTTTTGTTACTTACCACTAGGTTTATTACTTTTGCAGGACTGTTTTCTGAATGGTAGATTTGGGTTGGTGCTTGTGTTTTTGATTCCTGTTATAGTTTTGATGGCGTATCTTCGGGAAGTTGTTGATGCAAACCAGGAATACGTGTGCTATCTCTTGATTACAGGTGTTCTCTTTTTCGATCATCTTTTAATTAAAAAAATGCTGCTTAATAAGCCATTTTTCAATACAGACTTTCTTTTTGAAATTTTTATTAATATAATAATAACAAAAGTAATTCTTTTGGGTGTACGGGGCAATCGCTTTTTACCAATATTTAAACAGTCTCGGTTTTAATCGATTCAGGTTAAGGTTGGTAAATGGAGGAAAGTCTGGACTCCTAGCAGGTTGGATGCCTTATGAGGTAATAACTGAGTAAAATCAGTAGTTATTCAAATAAGGGGGGCGTAAGCCCATGGAAAGTGCCACAGAAAATATACCGCCCGGGGTTTTTAACCTCAGGTAAGGGTGAAAACGTGTGGTAAGAGCACACGCTCAGCTGCAGTAATGTAGCTGTTGGGAAAACCCCATCCGGAGCAAGACAAAGTAAGCGAGTTGGTGACCTGTTCCTTATACTCGCGGGTATGTCGCTTAGATAAATGGTTGCCGATTGAATTTTTAGTAGTCAATCACAAAATCCAGCTTACAAGTTGCCCAAAGGAATTGCCCATAATATATTGAATGAAGCTTATTAATCCATGGATCCTGAATTAATTTCAGGATGGCTCTTGGGTAAACATGAAAAAAATTAAAATACTTTGGTCATTACCATTTATCGGTTTTGTTTTAGGGTACATGGGTACCTATCTTTTTATGCAACAAGAAACTACGATTACACCTAATGTTATCGGAAGATCATTGCAAGAAAGTGTTGCGATATTATCAAAACAACGATTGGGAATCCGTTTAATGCGTGAGCAGGAAGACGTTTCTATGCCTGAGGGTATAGTTTTGGATCAGGTCCCTAAGGCGGATAACAAAATTAGACAAAATCAGAATGTTTTTGTGACTGTTTCAAAAAAGCCATCTCTACTTTCGGTCCCCGATTTTCTTGGGTGTAATACCAAAGATATTCAAATACGCACCAGTAGAAGCGATATTGATGTTTCTAGTATAGGTCTTTTTTGCTCATTTCCACGTAATACCTGTTTTGCTCAGTACCCAAGTCCGGGGGCTCAACTTATTCGTAAGCGTATGGTTGTATGCGTTTCAAATGGGTCATTTCCTCTTTTTATAATTCCAAATTTTAAGGGATTTTTGGTTGATCAGGTCAAAGATTTTGCGCATTCAAACGATGTGTCTCTTGAGATTGTTCATTTACAGAACGTTGGAGAGGGGCACAATTGTGGGAATTGTCACGTGATTGATCAGCGCCCAATTTCCGGGTCGATCGTTTCGCTTGAACAACCTCTTCAAATTCAGTTGCAAGTCAGTGAATAAGTAAGAAAAATAACCGTTTGCTAATTACTCAATCGTCTTTATAATAAATTTATAATAAATATTGGTAAGAGGGGCTTAAAAGTGGGGTTGGATAAGTACTTATTTTTTGGATTTAAAATCTTTCTTTACTTTACGCAGTAAATAATTATATTGACAATTTCTACTACAGTTGTGTTAATACACAATTGGGTGAACGAATGGTACTGCAAAGTGCAGGCCTAAAAACAGTTATAAACTGTAGTCGGTTTTAGCTGTGGGTTAGTAGCTAAATGTTTAACCTTTAAAAGGGATATATAAAGAAGATGGGCGGTTCCTGTTGCAATCATGATCATCTACATGATAATTTAGATGAAAATAAAAATGATAAGATTTTGGTACATCATATTTCTCTAAAAGATGAAATATTTTGTCATTTCCCGTATGCAATTTTTTCTGTTGCGCTTGCCATGGTAGTTACGAGTTTTATCTCGTATCCCAAGGCTGAATCTGTTACGGAAATTGCATATCGACTTTTTCATAATTTTCACTTCCTACATCTTCTTTTTGCTGCAAGCGGCACAATTTTGATGTTTAGGCGCTATTCAAATAATTTTATTGCAAGCCTATTAGTTGGTTTTTCCGTTCCAGCCATTTTTTGTACAGTTTCAGATGCATTCCTTCCATACATTGGAGGCAAGATGTTGGGGTTGGATATGCATTTACATTGGTGTTTTTTAAGCCATATCGATACTGTTCTTCCATTCCTTGTTGGTGGCGTTGTGAACGGATGGGTGATGAGTGCTCATTCACACAGTAAGCAGATGTTTTATTCTCTTACATTTCACTTTGCGCATATTTTTGTCAGTTCGATGGCCGGATTGCTTTATCTGATAAGCTTTGGTTTTAATGATTGGTGGGAAAAAATGGGGTTTGTATTTTTATATCTGGCTTTTGCCGTGCTTATTCCATGTATCATGTCTGATGTTGTTGTTCCGGTATTTTTTGCTCGTTTTGGTAACAGGAAGAACAAAAGGGTTTAATATTTACGGTTTTTCCCTTACAAGGATGGTTGATGAAAAGTATTAGATTTGAAAATGTTTCAAAATCATTTGATGGTGAATTAATCTTAGATCGCTTGAATTTGGAAATTCCGGCAGGACGGTTTTTTGCGTTACTTGGTCCGAGTGGATGTGGTAAAACCACTGTTTTGCGTATACTTGCAGGGTTGGATGCAGTTGATTCAGGAAAAATTTTTCTTGGTGATCAAGATGTTACAAATCAACCTATTTATACTCGCAGCATAAATACAGTTTTCCAACAATATGCCCTTTTCCCCCACTTAACTGTTTTTGAAAATGTTGCATACAGCATGCGTGTAAAAGGCATAAAGGAAGATGAAGTTAAAGAGAGAGTTTACGAAGTTTTAAAAATGGCCAGACTTTTTGGTCATGAAAGTAAATATCCACGAAGCCTTTCCGGTGGGCAGCAGCAGCGAGTTGCTCTTGCTCGAGCCATTGTTAATCGTCCTGAAGTTTTGCTTTTGGATGAACCTCTTGCGGCTCTTGATCTCAAACTTAAAGAAGAGATGTTGCTTGAGATGATTGATTTGCAGTATAAACTTAAAACTACGTTCGTTTACGTAACCCATGATCAATTCGAAGCTCTAACGGTTGCTGATAAAATGGCCATCATGAATACAAATGGTGGAATTGAACAGATTGGTACGCCAAAGCAGATTTATGAATTTCCTGCATCGCGTTTTATTGCAAATTTTGTGGGTAATACAAACATAATCGAGGGCAAACTTGGACAGTCTGAACAGGGCCATTTTGTTGAAGTAGAAGGTTTGGGGCTTTTTAGTGTTTATTTAGCTCCTGAAAAATCTTTTATAAACTCATCCAGCAATGTTTACATGAGTATTCGTCCTGAGAAAATTTTTATAAGCAAAAAAGAACGCTCTGAGTTTTCAAATCATTTGCAAGGGACTGTGGTCGATATAATTTATTACGGTCGAGCTACACAGTACAATGTTAAGTTAAAAAATGGTTTAAGGTTGATGGTTTTTGAACAAAACGAGGAGCATTTTCCGCAAGAAAGTATTGATTACGACGATAATGTTCATTTATATTTCCAAAAAGAGAACATAGTTTTATTGGAGAATTAATGAAGTCATTGCGTAAAATTTTTTCTGAAGAGATAGCCTTTATTTTTTCATGTCCGGCATTGTTATGGGAATGCATATTTTTATATCTTCCATTACTTGTTCTTGCTTTGTATAGTTGCTTTGAATTTTCAGCTCAGACTAATTCTTGGGTCTTTACTTTACGTTATTACAGGCAAGTTTTCCAATCTCTTTATTTTCGAGTGATACTTAATTCATTTAAACTTGCATTTACAGCAACTATTATATGTTTCGCAATTGCTTATCCTGTAGCATATTTTCTTGCAATAAAGGTTAAAAAACGATTTAGAACTTTTTTACTGTTTTCATTGATTTTACCATCGTGGACAAGTTTGGTTGTTCAAATTTATGCTTGGTTTTTTTTGCTTGAGCAGGATGGTCTTGTGAGTAGAATATTACATTGGACCGGTCTTATTCCAAAATCGATACATCTTCTTAATAATTATTTTTCGATTATGGTTGGGTTAGTTTCATGTTTTTTGCCATTTATGATTTTGCCGATTTATGTAATTTTAGACAAAATGGATCCGCGCTTACTTGAAGCATCTGCTGATTTAGGTGCTGATAAAATTGAAACTTTTAAACGTATTATTTTCCCTCTTTCTTTACCTGGTGTTTACACTGGATTTTTATTGGTTTTTGTACCGGTTTTTGGAGAGTTTGCCATCCCATCATTGCTTGGTGGATCAACTTATGTGGTTTGGGGGAGTTTGATTGTAGATAAATTTTTGCGTGCGCGAGATTGGCCTTTTGGGGCTGCTCTGGCTATTATAGGAATTATGCTTTTTGTTCTCATCATTTTAAGTTGTGTGGCTATTGGAAAATTGTTAAAACGTTTACGTGGTGCGAACTAAGTTTTTAGGAAGTTGAATGATAAAAGACGGTAAAAATAGATTTTCAAAATTGATACAGCCGCTTTTTGTGGCCTTAATATATCTCTTTTTGTATCTACCTATCATAGTTATGGTGCTTTTTTCTTTTAACAAGAGCAGAATATCCGTGCAATGGGAAGGTTTTTCGTTGTACTGGTACCAAAAACTTTTTCAGACTCCTGAAATTTTGGATGCACTTCGTGTTTCTCTGGTAGTTGCTTTTTTTGCTACCTTGCTTAGCGTTGTTATAGGAACTTTATTTGTAGTTGCAAGTGTTTGGAAAAAATCGGATTACATGTCGTGGATATTTTATGGAAATATTTTATTGCCTGAAATTGTTATGGCGATTGGAATTTTAAGTATATTTACGTTTTTCCAAATTCCGCTTGGTTATCTAAGTTTGATTACCGGTCATACAATTATTGGATTAGGTTTTGTAATTCCGGTTGTAAGAGCAAGATTTGTAGAACTTGATCCTATATTAACAGAGGCTTCACTTGATCTTGGTGCAACGTATGGGCAGACTTTTCGCAAGGTACTTTTTCCTCTTTTAATGCCTTCAATTGTAGCATCCAGCTTATTGGTTTTTACATTATCGCTGGATGATTTTATGATAGCCTTTTTTTGTTCGGGGCCAAAAATTCAAACACTTTCAGTTTATGTTTATTCAATGATTAAAGGTGGCGTTGATCCTACGATTAATGCTATTTCAGCGATATTTTTGGCATTGAGTAGTTTGTTAATACTGATCTTATCTTACTTAAAAGTTCTTGATTTGGTTGTATCAAATGAATAGTTTTTTTAATTGTTTAAAAAAAATTTATGATGAGTCATATCCTAAAGTTATAATCATTGCTGTTTATATTTTCATAATCGCATGTTTTTTATATTCCCCTCGATTATTTGAATACTTTTCGGATGAGCAGTCTATCAACGTATATGCCTTTACCGAATTTATCTCATCCGAAGCAATAAAAGAATTTGAAAAAGAAACAGGCATTAAGGTTAGAGTTCAGTATTTTGAATTTAACGAAGAGCTTTATGCCAAATTCAAAATAAATCATGGAGAGGGATATGATTTAATAACTCCATCTGATTATATGATTGAAATGATGCGAAAAGATAAGATGTTACAAGAAATCGATCATTCCAAATTATCAAATTTCAAAGAACTTGATTCACGTTTGTTGGGAAAATATTTCGATCCTGAAAACAGGTATTCAATTCCAATATGTTGGCTTGTTTATGGAATTGTTTATGACAAAGATATTGTCGGGCCAAACTTCAAACAAGCAGATCTGGGAATGCTTTTTAAAGATCCTTGGGATCTTGTAATTTCTGATGCCGTTAGCAAACACTATCGTGTTTGCATGGCGCAAGATCCGCGAGATATGGTTTACTTGGCTGCAATATATCTTTATGGGCGTACTAAAAATCTTACAGATGTAGAGCTTGCCCAGATTCAAGATTTATTAAGTAAACAAAAAAATTGGGTGGAAAGTTATACAGATGCAGGAATTCCATATTTTCTTACCGGGGGAATTGCATCGGTTGCTTTGGTTTCAAATCATAGAATGAAAAAACTACAGGAAATTAGTGATAAATTTGTTTTTCAAATTCCAAAAGATGGTAGCATAATGGTAATCGAAAATGTTGCCATACCGGTAAAAACTAAAAAATCCGATTTGGTTCATAAGTTTATAGACTTTTTGATTTCGAAAAAAATAGCCATGTTGCATGCGAATTTATATGGAACCAATTCAAGCAATATATCGGTGTTTAATGAAAAAGTTACAGAAAATTCTAATTTTTTCCCTAAAGATACTATGTTTGATAAACTTCATTTAATAAATAATGAAATTTCTCTTGATAGAGTAGATTCAATTTGGTTGGGAGTAAGGTTTTCCTGATTAAACGGGAAGTGGTGAATAAACTTGGTTAAACTTAGGTATTTACATGGAAACACTCAAAATAAAAATTCAAAGCATTCTGGAAAAATATAAGCAAAAGCGCGATAAATTTAAAAAAGTGATAGACAGGTGGGGACAAAAAAATTATACCACTGATTACAATAATGCAATGGAGCTTTTCAAAAAAGCCGAAAATTATTCAGCCACTTTGATGCAAGAGGCATCAAATCCTGCAGCTGATAAAAAAGAGTTGAAATCAAAGATAAAAGATTTTAAAACTGTTTATAAAAAATTAAATGATATAACAAAACCTGTTTTACAGCAGTGGATAGAAGCCATTGTAATAGCTGTTGTTTTGGCTATTGTTTTAAGAAACTTTGTATTTGGTCTTTACCATGTTCCAACAGGTTCAGCCGAGCCAAACATTTTGGTAGGAGACAGAATCTGGGGAAATAAGATGGCATATTATTTCTCAGATCCAAAGCACGGTGATCTTGTAATCTTTGATAATCCTGAAGTTAAATATGACAAGAGTAATGTGATCAAATATTGGTGGCAGAAATATGTTGGATTTCCTGTACCATTGCTTGGATTAAGTAGCGGACCTGACAACTGGGTAAAGCGTTTAATAGCCCTTCCTGGTGACGTCATTGAAGGTAAGCTTGAGGACGGCAAACCGGTTGTATACATCAATGGCCAAAAACTTAATGAGACTTATGTCAATCCATATCCGTTAATTAGATGCAGAAAATCAAAGGGTATTATTCCTCTTGATTCATTTGGAATATTTGTCGTTCCGGAATTTCTACGTCTTTCTACTCGTGATGATTATAATTACACTTATGATCCATCAAAATCTCTTGATGAGCAGCCATTTTATCGTTTAAATCCGGATGAAATTGTTATGAATGCTGAGACAGGTAAACCTATTTTTGCTCAACCTTATTCTCCAACATATGGATTTGATTATTCTCAGAGAACATTCTTCTGTGTTGATGTATTCGGGCCATTTACTGTTCCTGAAGGTAAATATTGGATGATGGGTGATAGTCGTAAAAATAGCCGTGATAGCAGATGGTGGCATTTCTTGGATAGAGAGCGCATTCATGGTCGTGCAAGTTTTATTATATATTCAATTGATAGCGAAGAACCATTTTGGTTATTTGAGTTGGTAAAACATCCAATAGATTTCTGGACAAAGTCAATTCGCTTTGGGCGTTTTTTCAGACCATTGTGGAATCATAATGGAAAGACGGCAGTATCCAGCACAAGCAGTGCTGAGCAGTCTGTCGGTACACAAGATAATAATAAACAAGATAATAGCCAAAATTAAAATTTAGACCAAACGTAAAACTCAAAATCAAGTAAAACTTAAAATTGAGAGCAACAATGAACAGAAATAAATTTTATGTAACAACTCCAATTTATTACGTAAATTCAAAGCCTCATCTTGGAACTCTTTATTCAACTTTGTTAGCAGACATTTTTGCCAGATGGAACAAAGTCATGGGTAAAAATGTTTTTTTCTTAACAGGAACAGATGAGCATGGTCAAAAATTGCAGGAGGCTGCAGAAAAGGCGGGTTTACCTCCCAAGCAGTTTGTGGATTCTGTTGTGCCGGAGTTCAAAAAAACTTGGGCAAATTATGAAATAGAGTACGACAAGTTTATTCGTACGACTGATGAAGATCATAAAAAAACTGTTAAATATTTTATCGAAAAGCTTCAAGAACAGGGCGATATTTATAAGTCATCTTATACTGGTATGTACTGTGTTCCTTGTGAAACATTTGTAACAATTAATACGGAAACGCCAAAAGATGCTGCAGGAAATCATGTTTGCCCATCTTGTCAGCGCGGGTTGAAAGAGGTTTCAGAAGAAAGTTATTTTTTCAGACTTTCAGCTTATCAAGATCAGCTTTTAAAATTTTATGAAGAGAATCCAAATTTTATTGCTCCAAAGGAAAGACTCCAAGAAGTAATTTCATTTGTAAAATCAGGGCTTAAAGATTTAAGTATTTCGCGTAAAAATGTCTCATGGGGTATTCCATTTCCTGGAGATCCTGCTCATACGGTATACGTTTGGGGTGATGCATTAATTAACTATCTCAGTGCAATCGGTTTTGGTCAAAAGGATATTAAATCTGAAGAAAACTTTAAATTCTGGTGGCCGGCAGATGTACAGGTTATGGCCAAAGATATAGTAAGATTTCATGCGGTTTATTGGCCTGCATTTTTGATGGCGTTAGATTTACCACAACCTAAAAAATTACTCGTTCATGGGTTTATTCTTATGGGCGATTACAAAATGTCTAAATCTCGTGGCAATATTATTGATCCTGATAATCTTGCCAGTTGGTATGGCATTGAGCAGGTTCGCTATTACTTAGCACGTCATATTTCAGTTGCACAAGATTCACAATTTGATTTAAAAGATCTTGAAAATTATATTACGGCCGATCTTGCAAATGGTGTTGGTAATTTACTTAGCAGAACGTTAACTTTGGCTTTAAATAATAACTTCAGCGTAGTAACGGCTCCGGCTGTATTTAATCCTTCTTCCATATCGGTGAAAGAAAAGGCAGAAGAGGCATTCAGAATTTATTGGGAAGAGATGAATGCGCTACACCCACACATTGCACTTGCAGAATTATGGAAATTTGTGGCTCATGTAAATGCATATTTTCATACAATGCAGCCATGGGTTTTGGCAAAGCAAAATCGTGAACTTTTTGAAGAGGTAATTTACGTTGCTTGTAAGAGTATGTATAAAATTGCCATTCTTCTTTGGCCAATTATGCCAAATAAGATGGAAACATTGTTAAAGCATCTTGGACATGATTTTAATGTTGCCAATAACTATGAAAAAGAGTTTCGAGATAATAAATTGAATAAGACATTTAATCTAACTGCGGTGAAAGAACCTCTTTTTGTTCGTCCTGAATCACATGTTGATCAGGTAAAACAAGAATTAGCGCAAGATTCAAGTGCGCCAGCAGTCAATGTTGCTGCACCTAAAGTTAAAAATAAACAAACCAAGCCGGCAGAAGCTAAGAGTTGCGAAACTGAGATTATTAACATCAATGATTTTGCAAAAGTTCAACTGCTTGTTGGTACAATAAAAACCTGCCAACCTGTTTCTGGATCAGACAAATTATTAAAACTTGAAGTAGACCTTGGGGCTCATGGTGTACGCCAAATTTTATCAGGTGTGGCTCAGTGGTTTAAACCGGAAGATTTGACAGGCAAGCAGGGGATATTTGTGGCCAACCTTGCACCACGCAAAATGCTTGGTCAAGAGTCGCAGGGTATGATGTTGTTTGCTAAAGATGAAGCTGGAAATATGAGAATGGTGACAGTTGGCGGTTTTGTTGAAAACGGCACGCGAGTTAGTTAAAAACGTTTTAAAATAAAAAACCGTTGCAGCTTTTTTTGTGTTGCTGTAGCGGTTTTTTAGCTAGCAAAATTGGGCCAAAGTGTTTAAAAGTGTTGTTTTTAAACAAAATAACGGTGTTTTATGAATTTAAAACAGCAGTATTGACTATTTGGCAAGATTTTGCAATACTATTGCAATGCGTGTATTGATTCTTATCTAAGAAAAAATTCAAATATATTTTATTGCAGAGGAGGTTTTATGAAAAAGATATCTGCATTAATTTTACTAGGAATATTGATTGCGTCGTCGCTTGGCGCTATGGAAAACGTCGGCATGCTAGTGTTAGGTGAGCGTCCAGGAAATGTAATAGCAGCAGTAGACCGAGCTTTTGATAGCGTTGTAAAATTATACAGTGGATCCCGCATATGGCCCCATAACGGCAAAAAGAAATATCTTTTATTTGGAATCGATGATGAAATATTGTTAGAACACATTGCTAATAAGCCTGGGACGGATGATGTTTATATCATTGATGCTGGGTGTGCTGATGGATCTTGGGGTAAAAATGCCATGGATTTTTTATTAAATTGTGCTCCCGGAAAAGATAAAAGGTTTTTTATCTTTAGTCTTACGGGTGGAAAAGAATTCCAATCGTCAGATTGCGTGATCGAAGACAATGTTACACACTATCTAATTAACTCGTTTAAAATTGAATGTATAAATGAAGAACTTGCTAGGCATAAACTTAGTAATTTAATGGGAAATGTTGATCTAATTGTATCAAATGCAACATTTAGGCATCTTACGGATCCTCTTGGTACACTAAAGCAAATGTATAGCCTTCTGTCACCGCTTAACGGAATAATAATTGCTGATTATTTTAATTTTAAGCTTGACGATTCCGCGTCTTTCTTTGTTTTCCCAGACATGGGAAAGGAAGTCTTGGCTAATGCGGCTTGTTTGCTTGATACCAGGTCTAGTAATTTTATTTTAATGCGTAGTGCTTACGGAGAGCTTGATATTCCGCTTCAATATTCGGGAGTTGTACAACAATATCGAGGCAGTGAATTTACTTCTTTTAGTAAGACAGCATTATTTTTGAAAGAAGATCAGGCTCACACTGAAAAAGTGACGACTGCGGGCAATCAAATATTTTTTTACAATACTCCAGCTAATTTGAGTTTGTATGATTATTTGAAGAGGCATCAATTGATACGTGAATTGCCTTAAAAGAACATCCGGAGAGCGTCTGTCGCTTTCTCATAACATTACTCATGGACAAGCCAAAATTTAATTAAATATTAACCCCCACTTTAAAATTGATAAGTTTTAAAGTGGGGATTTTTTTATATCGAAATACAGTGCTTGATTAAAAGTAGCTGCAGATTTTCTTCCACCAACTGGAATCTTCTTTATTTGTAGAATTCGAGACATTTGATTTTTCATAATTGTTTATAGTGGATTTAGGTTGTTCTTTATCCTGTTCTTCAGAATTTTTATTCATCATATCCTGTGCGTCAGACTTTTCTTGATCTTCAGCCTTTTTATACCACTCAG
>CAZMQG010000007.1:0-12042 GCA_964568625.1 uncultured Pseudomonadota bacterium
AAGAATATGGCTTATCTATCACAAATTAATAGTTATCGAGTTAGCGTTAATTAAAAAGATTGTTTAATTGGGGATGTAATGAAAAAAATATTTTTCAAATTTTTTTTGTTTTTTAATATTGTAAGTACATCTTTTTTGTTTGGCATGCCTTCAAAAGCTGAATGGACTTTATTTTCCTATATTCAAGTTGATAACAATTTAGCTAGTTGGGGTGATAGACTTATAGAACAAATGGTTACCGGATATAGATTTTATGCATCAAGCACGAGTTTAAATGTTAATACAATTGTTCAAATTGATTATCCGCAAGATCAGAAAACGTGGAGATTTAGAATAACTCCGGCCGGTCGAGTTGAAGATGGTTCAGTTAATCAAGAAATGGGCTTGAATCCTGCACAAGAAATTATAGATGCATTTACGTGGCTTGTATCTAAATATCCTGCGAATAAATATGCTTTTATGATTTGGAATCATGGAAGTGGAGTGGAAGATTTCAGACCATCCAATAAATATTTTTCTGAATATGATGTTTTTTCATATCCATCTACTTCTCAAAAAGATTTGAATAGAGGCGTGCTTTATGATGACTCTCAAAATACATGTCTTACGAATCCTGCTATGAAAATAGCTTTTGGTGCTGTCAAAACCATAATTGGCAAAAAATTAGATATTCTAATAATGGATGCTTGTATGATGGCCATGCTTGAGGTTGAATATCAATTAAGAGATTCTGTTGAATTTTGTTTGGCTTCGCAGCAGATCAAATATGCCGGCAATTGGAGCTACTCGGATATTTTGCGTCAACTTCTAGCAACGCCGCTTAATTTTGATGGGAGAAGTCTTGCCGGATTGATTGTCGAATTATACAGAGCAAGTTCCGGATATGGTGAACGTACCGGATCATCAGTTGATTTAAAAAATATTAGTTTACTCAAAGATCATGTTAATTTTGTTAGCAATAAACTTTTGGAATGTAAGAAGTATAGTGCTACAGCTGTAAAGAGTGCTTTAATAAATGCAAGATCACGTTGTCCAGGTTTTTATTATGCGGATTACATAGATTTATTTAATTTTTATGCTCAACTTAAACCTGAGCTGGTTACTTTGCTTGAAAATGCCAGACAACAACCTGTAAAAGGTTGTTGCGGTTTGTTTGATTATACTGCCAAGTATATAGGTGCTTTAGAGGCAACTATTGTATCACTAAATGAAATTGATGCCATTTTTCGTCAAGTTGTTATAGCATATGTTTCAGGTCCGGCAAGGCCTGACGCGCACGGATTGTCAATTTATTTTCCAAAACCGGGAGAGTCTGACATTCATGCCTCCTATTATAGCACTGATTTCGTTAAAGAAACGAGCTGGGTTAATTTATTGGAATGGGTAAGATCGTAAGTATCATAAAGTGAGGATATCGGTTCTGAAATTTGGTATCCTCACTTTGCAAAGCTTTTTAAAAGCTTTATCTCGCTTGCCCACAGTTTCATCTCTGCATCACTTGGTGTTTCAAGAATTTTAGGAATATCTACCAAATTTTTGTCATTCATCATTAATTTAAATGCTTCAAGTTGAATTTTGCCATCAGTTAATGGTGCGTGTCTGTCTACTTTTGAGCCAAGTGCTCCGGATGAGTTATTAACGTGAATAATTTTTAATTTTTCTAGTCCGATTATTTTATCAAATAATTTAAATGTTTGTTGATATGTTTTATGGTCTGAAATGTCATAACCTGCAGCAAATGCATGGCATGTATCAAAGCAAACGCCGAGTCTTTTTTTATGTTTACACAGATCGATAATATTACGCAATTGTTCAAATTTATATCCGATATTCGTTCCCTGCCCTGCCATATTTTCAAGTAAAACCATTGATTTTCCAGGGGCTGCATCAAGGGCAATGTCTAGGTTTTGTGTGATTAATTCAATGCCTTTTTCTTCGCCAGCACCAATGTGTGATCCGGGATGTAACACCAGATATGGAATTTGTAACGATTCACATAAATTTATTTCGTCTATCAGAGATTTGACTGATTTTTTAATGACATCTGAGTTTTTCGAAGCAATATTAATCAGATATCCCGCATGCGAAACAACGATTTTTATGGAAGATTTTTTTGAAGCATTTCTGAATGCCTCAATTTCGCAGTCTTTTAATTTCTTGGCAAACCATTGTCTGCTACTTTTGGTAAAAATTTGCATGACCGTGCAACCAATTGATTCACCTCTTGTAAATGCGAGGTGAAGTTCTCCTGCCGATGAAATATGCGATCCAACAAGAATTTCTTTTTTCGACATTTATTGTTCCTTGTTTTAACAACCCTGGTCTAATGGTTGTACCGGTATGCGGAAATATCCCTGCAGTAAATCAGGAAGTTTTGTATAATCCATATCCTTTGTTATCTCAGAGAATTTACCAGAACAGTAAGTATTCCAGAAGAGAATATTTTTATTTTGTAATTCCGGTTTTGTTATTAGATCAGAAAGTAGTGCTGCAAAAGTTTTTCCCGTGTATGTTCCATCAAGTTGAATTTTTTCAAATGCGCGTAAGAGTCGTATAGAAAGAGCGCCTTCTTTTGTTGTTTCAGCATATTTTGAGCCGGAAAATTCATTACTTATTGAGTAGTCTTCTTCTTTAATATCAAAAATTGGGAAATTTTTATCAAACATGTTTAAATATTTGTTTGTTGATTTTATTAAATTTTTTAATATGGTTGCTTTAATTTCTGGAGTTCCACTTATTCGTACGGCAATAATTTTTGTTTTTAGTCCTGCCGCTTTGCATCCAAGAATTAATCCGGCAGCAGTTCCCGCACTGCCAAGTGTGACATAGATATAATCTGGTTCGGGTATAATTTTTTGATCAATTTGTTCTTTAAGTTCAAATGCTGCGTTTACAAAGCCAACGGCTCCGACTTCGTTTGATCCTCCCATTGGAATGTAGTATGGGGATTGTTTTCCTTCAAGAATAAATTCCCGAGATACTTTAACTTCATCTACAGTTCGTTGCGCTTCTGAAAAATAGGCTTTTATTGTTGGGCTGTAGTATAAATCCATTAATAGATTTCTTTGGAGATATGAGGTATTTAGTTGAGGTGCTAGCATTATAATGCAATCAAGCCCGACAAGTTTGGAGTAAATTGCAGTTGCAAGTGCGTGGTTTGACCCTGCATCTCCGACTGTAACAATTGTTTCTGCTTCACATAAAAGTGCGTCGGCTAGAATAAATTCAAGTTTTCTGACTTTATTTCCACCAAAAAGTTGCGAGTCGTTTACATTTTTTTTGCCGCTAAAATTGTCCTGTTTTACATAAAGATTTTTTGCATCAATACTAAAAGCCTCCTTTAAAAATATTCCGAATTTATCAGCTTTTAAAATTGGTGTTGGAAATGTGCCGAGTGTTATATAAGGAAGCGTTTCCTGCAGTCCCGGAAAAGCTTTGAATATTGGGGCATCTGTATTAAAATCGAAAGATTGTGTGGTTTCTAAATTTTGAGTTTGTTCGGCCTGAAGTGCAAAAAATAAAAATATAAAAGTTAGATAAAAACGTAAAGATATGTTCATAAAATCTCCCTTCTTTTTTGGATTTATTAACCAGTTTTAATTCTATAGATTTTTTATGTTGCAGCAAGCGTGTAAATCCTGTATTTCCTATCTTGCCATTTTTAAAAAATAATTATCGTTTTCTATTTGAAGTTTAATATCTTAAAAAATATGCCTTATTTCGTTAAAACTCAATATTGCTTAATCGTACGGCTTAATTTTATTTTATCTTTGTAATGTATTAAATCTTATAATAATTATTAGAAAACTTGAGTCTGTTACTATAAAATTTAGATTGATTTTTTGAGCTGTTTGGTTATAATTTAAAAACAGTATTTGAAGTACTATGTGTAAGGTACTCATTTTAGTTTAATAGTATTGGTTGTCTACTCAAATCTATAACTTTAATATTTTCGGAGGATTCTGAAATGGCTGTAAAGATTAAACCGCTTTACGATAGAATTCTGGTTAAAAGAATTGAAAGTGAACAAAAGTCTGCCGGAGGAATTATCATTCCTGATACCGCGCAAGAAAAAACACAAATTGGTGTTGTGGAAGCTGTTGGGGAAGGCAAGCTTTTGGCTGATGGTAAAGTAAGGCCGCTCAATGTTAAAGTAGGTGATAAAGTTATTTTTGGAAAATATTCCGGAACTGAATTTAAGTTTGACGGTCAGGAGTATCTCATTTCAAGAGAAGAAGAACTCCTTGGAATTATTGAAAAATAAATTAAGAGGTAAATAATTATGGCAAAGCAGATTAAATTTGGCGAAGAAGCTCGCGCTAAGATTTTAACCGGTGTAAATGCACTTGCAAATACCGTAAAAGTTACACTTGGGCCCAAGGGACGTAACGTTGCAATAGAAAAGTCTTTTGGATCTCCAACAATTACCAAAGACGGTGTCTCTGTCGCAAAAGAGATTGAATTAAAAGATAAGTTTGAAAATATGGGTGCACAGATGGTTCGTGAAGTTGCTTCCAAGACGGCTGATGTTGCCGGTGACGGAACAACCACAGCTACTGTCTTGGCTCAGGCAATATATCGCGAAGGCATGAAGAATCTTGCCGCCGGTGCAAATCCAATGGAAATTAAACGCGGTATGGATAAGGCTGTTGAAAAGGTTGTTGCATCTCTTGGTAAAATGTCAAAATCTATCAAAGGCAAAGCTGAGATTTCTCAAGTTGCAACCATTTCTGCAAATAATGATAGTTCAATTGGTGATTTAATTGCTGATGCAATGGAAGCTGTCGGTAACAGTGGCGTTATTACAGTTGAAGAAGCAAAGGGAATGGAAAGCGAATTGACAGTTGTTGAAGGTATGCAATTTGATCGCGGATATCTTTCCCCTTACTTTGTAACAAATACTGATAAGATGGAGGTTGAACTTGAGAATGCTTCCATTTTGATTTGTGATAAAAAAATCACAAGCATGAAAGACATTCTTCCAATTCTTGAACAAATTGCAAAACAGGGCACTCCTCTTTTAATTATTGCTGAAGATATTGAAGGCGAAGCACTTGCAACTTTGGTTGTTAATAAGATGCGTGGAACTCTTAATGTTGCAGCAGTTAAAGCTCCAGGTTTTGGCGACAGGAGAAAAGCAATGCTTCAAGATATTGCAGTTTTGACAGGTGGTTCTATGGTTTCTGATGAACTCGGTGTAAAACTTGAAGGAATGAAGTTTAGTGATCTTGGTCTTGCAAGAAAAGTTCGTATTACAAAAGATAATACAACAATAGTTGATGGCAAAGGTTCTAAAAAAGATATTGATGCTCGTGTAGCTCAAATTAAAGTAGAGATTGAAAATTCTACATCCGAGTATGATAAAGAGAAATTACAAGAGCGCCTTGCAAAACTTTCCGGCGGAGTTGCCGTCATAAAGATTGGTGCTGCAACCGAAACTGAAATGAAAGAGAAAAAAGATCGTGTTGACGATGCATTACATGCAACACGTGCAGCTGTTGAAGAAGGTATTGTAGCAGGTGGAGGGGTTGCTCTACTTCGTGCGCAGACAGCTCTTGATCATTTAAAATTGCATGGTGATGAAGCCATTGGTGTAAATATTATTATGCGTTCGTTGGAAGAACCTATCAGAATTATTTCTTCAAATGCTGGCTTTGATGCTGCAGTTGTTGTAGATAAAGTAAGAAGTTCTGAAGAAAACATTGGATTTGATGCTGGTAAAGAACAGTATGTTGATATGTTCAAATCCGGTATTGTTGATCCAACAAAGGTAACAAGGTCTGCATTACAAAATGCATCATCCATAGCAGGCTTACTCTTGACAACAGAGGCTATGATTGCTGAGTTGCCAGAAGAAAAACCAGCAGCAGCTGGTGCGGGACATATGCATCCTGGCATGGGCGGTATGGGCGGAATGTACTAAGATTATATTTCGCATTTACTGTGAAATTTGGGCTGCAATTTATTGCAGCCCAAATTTTATACCGTGGGATGTATTATGTATTATCTTTTGTATATGCCAAAATGATGTCAATTATACGTCATAAAAATGTCAAATTTATTGCATGAGTTTTGGCATGATCTTTGTCTATGTGTTTGAATTTTGTAATATATTTTGTATTTGATTTGGTAAAACATAAAGATATACAAAACAAAAGAATCGGGGAGCTATTTTAGCGCCCCGATTCTTTTGTTAAGATTTGATTTAAATTATTTTATTTTTTTGCATTCAATATTTTAATAGCAGCAGCAGTGCTTGTTTTTTGTGCCGTTGTTAATAACTTACTACCATATATTTTAGTAAAAAGAGTAACGCAAGCAGCTCTTTCAGTTTTGCGTGCGCTTGTCAGAGGCGATGTATATTTTGTAATTGTTACATAAATTGGTGTCATAACTATATTGAATAAATAATTACTTACAGCGGCAGGCACTGCTACTGCTTTATATTTATCAATAATTTTTCCAATACCTGCGCATCGTGTGGCTATACTTGTTGTTTTGTTTGCAATATTTAATGAAGTGGATATAGCAAGATACTTTACTGTAGTTTTTTCTGCAGCACTTAAAAATCTTGCCAAATTAGGGTTTATTAAAAGTGTTTTCAGAGCTGTTAAATTTGTGCCGGTGACGCTGGATTTTGGTACGTAATTTGTAAAGAAGCTTAGAATTTTGGAGTAAATTGAACCGGTTGTTGTTTTGTAGTCAATGAGTTTAGGAATATTTGTGACGGTGTAAGTAGTTGTATTAACTATTGAGTTCAGAGCTGCTGGCGTTTTAGCTGCTTGTAATGCTTTTGCAAAAGCAGTTTCAGCAGCTGTTTTGGTTGTTGTTCCACCTGCCAGAGCAGATTTGCGGTCTGCAATTTTTTTTCTTAATGTTCCTGCTGCTGGGTTGGTTGCATTACCAATCAAATCTAGCCCTGCTTGATATGCTGGTGTTCCACTGCTTGTATCAGCACTAAAAAATGTGTAGGCTGCATTTATTACATTTTCAATTTCTGTTAGTTGTGCTGATGTTGCAGTATCTATTGAGCTTCCTGTAGTATTTAGCTTAGCAAGTTCATCTTTAATTGTTTTATCAGGATCGATTTCTGCTTGTAAGGTAAATGTATTTGTTATAAAAAATGCAATTACTATTGCTGTTTGCCATTTTGCCTTTAAATTGAATTTCATATGTCTAACTCCTTTAAAAATTTACCCATGTTAATATTATTGTGGCATTAAAGACTTAAGTTTTCGCCATGCTTTTACTGCAGTTCCATTAGATTCGATTGCTGTTTTTAGTCCAGCCAGTGTAGACATGTTTGCATTCATGATATTTACTACATTTTTTGCTGCATCTGCGTTTTCAGTTACAGCGGCTGCGAATTTTTTGAGATCTGTTTGATCTCCAAAAACCGTTGTGTTAGTTGTTATTGAGCTGGAAATAGTTTTTAAACTATCCAAATAAGCGCCTAAACTGTCTTTTGTTTGGCTGGATACTCCTTTGTATGTGGAGCTAATTTTTGCATAAAAATTAGTTAAATCAGTAGGTGCATTAGTTTTTAGCCAAGTCATTTGGGCTGAAAGATTTGTATCAGAAATCTTTGTATTTAATGTAGCAAGATCTGTTGCATTTATGGCGTCGGTAAGAGTAGCTTTTGCAGTTGTTTGTTGTGCTGCAGTTGCTTCAATTGTAGTTTTTCTTGCGTTAACGGCAGTAATCCAAGCACCTATATTATCGTAGTATGTTTTAAGTGGTGCTGTGGTTGGAGCTGTTGTGCCATCAGCAGTATAAAAAACTTGAGCAACCTTAAGCATGTTAATATAATCGCTCAATTTTGAATCAGTGTCAGATGGAAGAGTTATTGGTGAAGTATCAGTAAAACCAAGCCCTTTTATTGCATTGTAAACAGTTAGGTCAGGGTCAATTGGTGTTGCTGTTTGTGCATCTAAGTTATTTATTAATCCAAATGTTATTGCCAGTATTAGTATTTTAATATTAACTTTCATTGATATCTCCTTATCTCATAAAATGTAGATTAAATAAATCATTTTAATACTAAATTTATTGGTTTATATGTTTATTGAAGCCCGTGCCTTTCGTAAATTTTTTGCGGTATCAACAGATATTGAGTTTGCAAAAAAGTTTTTTATTGCCGTTAATTTGTCTGATGCAGAATTTAGAGCATTAACGGCTGTAGTTAGTCCAAATTCCGTTACAGTAATTGTTGCTCGAGTGGTAATGTCTTGTTTTTGAGTATCGTTTAAAAAAGCTTTATCTTTTGCTTTATCAAGTAATCCATTCCAACCATCTGATATTTTAAATAGGCCAATGTTTGCTCGATTATCATAAAAAACTTTTAATTTAGCATATATTAAATCACCTCCATTAGTTCCTTGGAATGATGTATTATCGAAGGTGCTATTGTTTATGATGTTTAGCATAGAATCTAAACCTGTTGAGTCATAAGTTTTAATAGCATTAAGAGATTCTTGAATAACATTGGTGCTTCCAGAAGTAACAGTAATTTTCATAGTTGTGGAATTGTTGCCACTAGAGTTAGAAGAAACTAATGTAACACTGTATGTTCCAGATGCTGCGTAAGTGTGAGAAGGATTTTGTGAGGTAGAAGTGCTTCCATCACCAAAGTCCCAAGCCCAAGAAGTAGGAGAATTGGTACTGGAATCTTTAAAGGTAGCAGTAAGACCTGAAGCTGAAGAGGTAAAACTTGCGACCGGAGGTGGGGTTGTAACAGTAACTGTAATAGTTTTTGTTGTACTGTTACTGCCTCCGGAATTAGTAGCGGTTAATTTTACAGTGTAGGAACCCACTGCAGTGTAGGAGTGAGAAGTATTTTGTGAAGTAGAAGAACTACCATCACCAAAATCCCAAGCCCAAGAAGTTGGAGAGTTTGTACCGGAACCTGTGAATTGTACGCTTAAAGGAGCGGGACCAGAAGTTGGAGTTGCAGTAAAGCTTGCGACTGGTGCAGTAATAACAGTGGTTGATGTTACAGAGCTGAATGAATAAATATTGAGGTATGTGCCTGCAGTAAGGGCCAAAAATTTATTATCATAATTCCAACCGATATCAGTTCCATCACCAGGCAGGTTAACAGGATTGCCAAAATTACTTAATCCGGAAGATGTATCAAATTTAAAAGTTTTAACGTAGGGATTTGTTTTTGAACAAATAGCTAAAAATATTCCATCGGAGCTCCATGCAATTTTTGTTGGGTTTCCGTATGTTGTAGCGATAAAATCTTTTGTAAATGTAGTTGTTGTAGGTGCGGTGCTAATGGAGGAAAATTTGTATATGGAAATTGTGCCGGAAGAAGAACATGCGGCCAAATATAAATTCATACTTGAAGATGGATTCCATGATGAGGCAGTAAAACTACCGGATATTGTTGATAAAAGTGACCCTCCAGTATTATATATGTAGAGAGATGTAGCAGTTACAGCAATTGCGGTTGATGATTGATTCCATGATAATGCGGTTACTGTGCTTGACAATTCTGAGCTGCTTCCGAGTAGTGTTAGTGTTGCGCTGGCATAATTCCCATTAGAGTAAGGAGTTATAGAAATACTATAAATTTTAAGTGTATTGTTATTGTAAATAGCTGCCAATTTTGTTCCATCAGGGCTCCATGCTAAAAGATTAATTTGATATGTTAAATTGAAATATTGTGAAAGTTGTCCAGGATAATCTAAAGCTTGAGAGTTGTTGTCAAAATCATATATTTTAATATGGCCGGAATAAGCACCTGAAGCAAATGCGGCAGCGCCATAAATTCCTTGAGGTTTACATGCTACGCATGCATTATACCCGCCTTGCCATCCGTTAATATTAAGCGATGTTCCTGTAAAAAATAATTGATCATATTTGCCTGTTCCCCCAACCAAGATGCGATTAGTTATGCCGTCCCATGACAATGAATATAATGGAACGTTATTTCCAGCATAAGAAGTTGGATTGGTGCCATTATAAGAAACTATGGGCGTTGGGGTAATTGAACTTAGTTGTTTGCTAAATAATAAAATGATTAAAAAAATGATAAATTTTTTTTCAATACTCATAACGTTACTCCTAATTATATTGTATCTAGCTTCATTGATATTTTACCGATGGCTCTCCTTAATTGACATCAGTAATTTAATAAATATCATTTTGAAAACTTAATATCAATCAATTTTTATTATACATTGGAATAAGGTGTTGAAAAAAGAAAGAGGTATATTTTTCAAGTGAGCTTTTTCCATCTATGTTTAATTATGGATTATTTTGTTAATGATGTGCGTTTTGTGCGCAAAATTCTTGCATTTGTTGCATAACTGTTTATAAATGTTTTTATTGCTGCCAATTTATCAGTTGCAGAATTAAAATTATTAAATGCAGGGGTTAATTCTGTTTCTAATCCGATAATAGTAATCCTATCTGCAATGCCTTGTTTTTGGGTACTGGTTAAAAATGACTTATCCCTTGTTATGTCAAGTAATCCATTTACCCCATCTGATAATTTGGGTAATCCAATAGTTGTACGATTATCAAAAAAGCCTTTTAGTAATGTATAGATTAAATCACCGCCATTGGCTCCTTGGAAAGAATCATTATTGAAAATTGAATTAATAACAATTTTAAGTAAGCTTTCCAGGCTTGTTGCATCATAATTTGTAATAGTTTTAATTGCATTTAAAAAGTCTGTTGCGCTTACTGATACGGTAATATCAGTTTTTGCTCCACCTCTTCCTCCGGCATTGGCAGCAAACATTGTGACAGTATAAGTTCCAGGTGCTGAATATGTGTGTGTAGGGTTTTGTAATGTCGAGGTATTTGAAGTAGATGATGAATCCCCAAAAATCCAAGTCCATGATGTTGGTGATTTTGTGCTGGTGTCTGTGAAGCTCGTCGTAAGACCTGTTATTGATGCACTAAAATTTGCAACTGGAGGTTCAACAATGGTGATTGTTTGAGTTTTTATAGTTCTTCCGTCAGCATTTACAGCAAAAAGCGTAACAGTATAATTTCCGGCTGCTGAATAAACATGAGTTGGGTTTTGCTTATCAGATGTATTTGTAGTTGATGATGGATCGCCAAATGACCAAAACCAAGCTGTTGGCGTGTTAGAACTGCGATCTGTAAAATTAGCATTAAGGCCCGTTATTGAAATTTTAAAGTCTGCAACTGGGGTTGTGCAACTTGCTTGTTTAAAATTAAAAAAAATAATTAAAAAAAATATAAAATTTTTAATGCAAAATTTATTTCTCATTTTGTAATCCTAAATATTAATAAGTTTTATTAATTAAATAAATGAATACCATTTTAAAGATCTTAATTTCAATCAATTTATATTTTGTCTTGAAATATAATACAGCAAAAAAGAAGAGGCATGTCTGTGAAAACATGCCTCTTCTTTTTACTTTTCAAAACTTTATTATTGTAATAAGGCTGCTTTTTGTTTGCGTAAGTCTCTTGTGTTAGTTGCATAAGTGTTTAAAAAGGTATTTATTGCAGCTAACTTATCTGTTGAATTATTCAAGGTGGTAAGAGCAGCTGTTAATCCAATTTCCAGACCTATGATTGCAATTCTAGCAGAAATGCCTTGTTTTTGTGAGTCGTTCAAAAATGGTTTGCTTTGTGCTACATCAAATAAACCGGAAAAGCCATCAGATAATTTAACCAAACCAATATTTGATCGATTGTCATAGAACCATACTAATTTGGAGTAAATTAAATCACCGCCATTGGTGCCCTGAAAAGATGCGTCGAAAGAGGTATTATTTATGATATTAAACATTGATTCTAGGCTTACATCGCCAGATAAAACGTCTAAAGGATTTACAATATTTATGGTCATAGTCGTTTTGGTGCTACTACCGCCAGCGTTTGTGGCGATGAGAGAAACAGAATAATTTCCACTTTTTGAATAAGAGTGAGAAGGATTTTGAGATGTAGAAGAACTGCCATCACCAAAATCCCAAGACCAAGAAGTAGGAGAGTTTGTACTGGAATCAGTAAATGTAGCAGTAAGGCCTGCAACTGAAGATGAAAAGTTTGCAA
>CAZMQG010000007.1:12142-51312 GCA_964568625.1 uncultured Pseudomonadota bacterium
TTTTTGAGTTACTACCACTGGAATTAGAAGCAGTTAGTTTGACAGTGTAAGTACCGGAAGCAGAATAAGTGTGAGATGGATTTTGCAAAGTAGACGTATTGGAAGAGGATGAAGAATCACCGAAATTCCAAGACCAAGAAGTAGGGGTGTTTGTGCTGGAATCAGTAAATGTAGCAGTAAGGCCTGCAACTGAAGATGAAAAGTTTGCAACTGGAGTAGATGCAACGGTAACAGTAGATGTTTTTGAGTTACTACCACTGGAATTAGAAGCAGTTAGTTTGACAGTGTAAGTACCACCTGTTGCATAAGTGTGAGAAGGGCTTTTTTCAGTAGAAGAACTTCCATCACCGAAATTCCAAGACCAAGAAGTAGGGGTGTTTGTGCTGGAATCTTTAAAGGTAGCAGTGAGACCTGCAACTGAAGAAGTAAAGTTTGCAACAGGAGGAGCGGTTGTAACAGAGCTGAATGAATAAATATTGAGGTATGTGTTTGCAGTAACGGCTAAGAATTTATTATCAAAATTCCATCCAATATCAGTTCCATTTCCAGGTAAACTTACAGGATTTCCAAAATCATTTAATGAAGATGTCGTAAATTTAAAAGTTTTGACATAAGGAGTTGTTTTTGAACAAACAGCCAAAAATGTTCCATCGGAACTCCATGAAATTTTTGTTGGATTTCCATATGTAGTAGCTACAAAATCTTTTGTAAATGTAGTTGATGTAGGTGCGGTGGTAATGGAGGTAAATTTGTATATGGAAATTGTGCCGGAAGAAGAACATGCTGCTAAATATAAATTCATATTTGAAGATGGATTCCACGCAGCAGCTGTAAAAGTTGTGCCACTTATAGATGAAGTTAAGCTTGCAGTGGTATTATATACATAAATTCCTGATGATGAAGTTGCAACAACCGCAGAAGATGGTTGGTTCCAAGAGAGTGTGGTTGCTGTACCAGGAATTGTGGCGGTGCCCAATTTTGTATATTGTAAAGTATTCGTTGAAGCAATAGTGATACTGTAAATTATAAGAGTTGAAGTTCCGACTAAAGCAGCTAATTTTGTTCCATCTGGACTCCACGCTAACAAATTAACTGTTGCTCCAGCTGACCAAGAATTAGCTTGATAGTTTGTTGTAAAATTATATAGCTTAATATAACCGCTAATCGCTCCAGAATAATAACCGGCAGCAGCGTAGGAGTTGCCTGAGCTAATAATAGGGTTATATGCCACGCATGCGTTATATCCTCCTTGCCATCCGCTTGGGGTCCCAAGTGAAGAGCCTGTGAAGTTCATTACGCAATATCCCCCAATACCACCAATCATAATGTTATTAGATGGTCCCCAGGCTAATGAGTTTAATGTACTAGTGGGGCCCATGTATCCACTTGATCCTGTAACAGAATTGTAAGAAGCTATTGGTGTTGGTGTAATTGAATTTAGTTGTTTGCAAAATAATAAAATCACGAAAATAATAATAAAATTTTTTTTAATATTCATATTACTCCTGCTTACAATATTGATAAAATTACTCAATTTTTTAGCTTATTTAATGAATATCATTTTTGGTGAATTGATATCAATCAATTTTTATTATGTCTTAGAATATAGTGTCAATAAAATAAAGTGACATACTTGAAAAGTATGTCACTTTATTTTATTTTTCTTATATGTTATAAACTTTATTATTTTAGTAAAGCTGCACGTTTTGCACGTAAATTTCTTGTATCATTTGCATAGCTGCTTAAAAACGTTTTTATTGCGGTTAATTTGTCTGTGGTAGAATTCAAAGTCTTAAATGCCGCTGTCAAGCCTACTTCTAACCCGATGATCGCGATTCTATCAGAAACTCCTTTTTTTTGGTTATCTGTCAAAAATGTTTTACTTTGAGCTACATCAAGTAACCCAGAAAAACCGTCTGACAATTTAACAAAACCAATATTAGCGCGATTGTCGTAAAAACCTACTAATTTTGCATAAATTAAATTTCCGCCATTTTCTCCCTGATAGGTTGTGTCAAAAGATGGATTATTTATAACGGCGAACATTGTTTTTTTTGTTGGCCAGATATCTCCTGCTTCCCCGATATTAGTAATTGTATAATTTGTGCCAATGTTAGTTAGTGCTGTATTTAAATCTGATTTTAATTGGGCTGTATCAGCGGCGGCAATATTTACATCGATATCAGAATTCATGGTAGTGAAATTTTTGTCTGAAGCAAGGAGCTTGGTTCTATTAGGGGTAGTAAGAGTAGCATACCAAGTTTTTAAAGCAGTTAATTTAGCTTTGTCAGTTGTAGGTCTTTTAGCGTGTAGATTTGTTAAGGCGGTCCAGAAAGCAGCCTGAACGGAGGCATAATCTAAAGAAGTATTTGCCTTTAAGTTAGTATCTACACTGGTAACTAATGTTTGAAGCGCTGATAATTGTACATCATAGAGTGTGGATGGTGCAGTGAAAGTTAGCGTGTCTAACCCTGTGAGTATGCCATTAACTCTTGTTGTTTCGGCATATTGTGCGTAGCTATCATCAGTTTTTATCGAAATGTTTTGATAAAATACTCTTTGACTATAGCCTCCGAATCCGACATATTTGAGATTTTTTGGAGCGGCATCCGGAATAATTGTTGTTCCAATTACGACATTAGTTCCGGTCCCATAAGTCAAAGTTGTTCCTGATATTTTAACCCAGTAATCACTTACCCCAGTTGGTATGACATTATCGGTTTCGGCTATTATAGTAGTTTTTGCCTCCCCAATAGCATATCGTGCCCATGATTTAGTATTAGTGTTTCCACCAAAAATTACTTGTATGTAGTCAGTAGGGTTTGTACTGCTGGCAAAACGAATATGTATGTCGCTAAATGCTTCAGCCTTAAAACGAACTTCTATATAATTTGGAGTTGTTACGGCCCATTTATCCGAATAGGCAGCTGTATTAAATGCTGCATAAGTATTTTCAGTTACTGTAGAAGGGTCAAAGATGAAGCTTGTTTCGCCTGCTGTAGTTTTTAATGTAGTATAATACGCTATTTCTTTTGCCACCTGTGTTGAATAAGTGGTGAGATCTGTTTTTTGAGTAGCGCTTAAAAAGTTTTTATCTTTTGCATTTGTTAGCAATTTTTGTATATCAGTTAGTGGAAATGTCCCTCTTTTTTTATAAAAATAATCAATTTTAGTATAAATTGAGTTAGTAGGAGTTGGATAATCAACTAAATAAGTCAGGTTATTGTATGTAGTATTATCAACCAAGGCTTGTAATTTCTGTAATAAAGGGGTATCTATTTCTGGTAAAAATTTTATTCCGGTTATTTCGTTTAATGCTTTTGTAAAATTGATTTTATTTGTTGCCTCAGAAAGAGCATTATTGACGTTGTTAAGCCAAGTTGTGATGTCAGCTGTTTGTGAGGTTGTTGCTGGTGCTATTGCGCCACTGGATAAGAATTTTTTTCCTGAAGTGGCAGTCAATAAATCTTTAATAGAGGATAATGTTGCGTCGGTTCGTGCATCATAGAAGCCTTTAATTTTAGTGTAAATCGAATTAGTAGTACTTGGATTGTTAACGAAATTTATATTATCGAAGCCTGTGTATTTTACAATTGCCATCAATGTTTTCTGTGTTGGCCAAGCATCAGCAGAAGTTCCGAGATTGGCAGATGTGTAAGTTGTTCCTATTGCACTTAGGGCATTATTTAAGTCAGGCATTTGCCAGAAGGTGCTTCCATTTGTAATGGTCCAAATGGTTCCATTTATATCTATACCGTTAATTGCGCCGGATGAGTCAACGGTTAAAGGTTTTGTATTGTTAAGAAGAACAGGTGGGTTTGAAGAAGTCCATTTTGCCGTTGATGGAGTGTCTATTCCTGAAATATAAAATGTGTTATTGCTACTATTTACACCCCATACATATAATCCGTTTGCTGTTATGGTATTTAGATATCCACCATTTAAAATTTCCCAAGCGGTTCCAAATGGATTTGTTGTGGTTGCTCCTGTGCGTATTTTTACCGCATACCCACCGGTGGCGTTTGTTGTTGATGCGCTTAACGCGCAAACTATTCCTGAAGACGTTACTGCAATTTGTTTGAATGTGTCACCTGATGCCAAATTCCATTTTGTTTTATCCCAAAACCAGACGTTGCCAGTAGTAGAGTCAAGTTGCCACTTAAATGCAGTTGTTGGACTTGGTGTTGCAGGTATAGGTATATAAGTATAACGACTAATTTTTATATCACTGCCGCCACAGGTTACAAGATATAAATCTTTAAACCAAGAACAATAAGTATTACCTGTTGCAACCAAAGTGGGGTCGCTGTCATAAGTTAATGTTGCGGTATTTCCGCTGACAGTAACTTTATAGACCTGAGCATAGCCTGTTGAAGTGGTTACGGCCAAAAACTCACCATCTAAGCTCCATGCTGTGCTGGTTGGTGTTCCGTAAGTAGTTGTATTCAATGTTGCAGAACCCAAAGAAGTAAATCCTGTTGTAGATGCGAATGATCCAATTTGAATCACGCCATTAGATTTGCATGCTGCCACTATTGATTTGATTGTATTGTAAGCAATACATTGGACAGATGAAACGTTTGTGGTATTTAATGTACCCGTGATAACAGCTGTTGTTCCTGTGTAATTTGATACGATATTCCCATTAGCTACGATTAAATCACTGTCATTTCTGAATGCTATTGAAGTAATAGTGGATGGGGTTGTAATTGTTGTTGATAATGTTGCATAGGGTGATGTTGCTGCATTAAAAGTATAAGTTTTTACAGTAGATCCGTAAGCAACGGCAAATCCAGTTTCCGATGGATTCCATGCTATTGAGGTTATTGTTGCTGAAGGAGATATATCAATCCAGCCGCCGAGATAACCTGATGTTGTTGAAGCAGTAAATATAAGAATTTTACCATTTACTCCAACTATAAAATAATTTCCTTTTGGGCTCCATGCAATAGATTTAATTGGTGTTCCAAAACCACCTAAATTTGAAAAATACACTATCATCGAGGAAGCAGATCCGGTAAAGTTGTCTTTCCATAACTGACATGTATTTGTACCAAATACAAAATGTCCTGTTGCGGCAGTAGGGTTATTTGCGACCGATGTGGCTGGCCCTTTGAATTGATTTGTAAAAGAATAATCGCTTACTTTTACTGGGGTTGTGCTAAGCCCAGCATTTAAGTTATTCCATAAATATGTGATTAAAAATATTCTTAATAAAATTTTAAAGTTCATTACCGATACTCCTTTTTTATTATTAGATAGCATTGTTTTATTTAAAACACGCTAAATTAATCTATAACTATAATTTTGAAAGATATTTACTTTGCGCTCCTTTCGGTTCGTATATATTTTGCAAGAAATTTTTGCCAAAATATTAGCATTAATATTTATTGATTATCCGTTTTATAAAACCCTGTTATTTTTTAAGTATGGGCGCAATTATGATTTACGCCCATATGAAATTATTATAATTTTTTTTGTTGCTTATATTTGAATTTTGAATAAATTCGGCTAATACTGTCCAATATCAAATTTTACTTGTTGCTTTTTCTATGGTTTCCAAAATCCAAAGATTTCGTGAAATTGAGCCAATTCTACTTTTTCTTTTTATATCTATTTTTTCCAAAAGTTTTTTGGGTATTCGTAGTGTAAGCCTATGATCATCTTCTTTTTCGATAGTATTGTTTGTTAGGCTTCCACCCTTTGATATGAATTGTTCAATTTTTTTTTCGATAACAGTAGGTGCAGGTTTTATTGGTTTAGATAGTTCTTTTACAGCCATGCATATCCTTTATTTTAAAAAATTAATTGACACGTTTTTGGTATTTTTTAGACAAAATTAATACATGTAAAAACTGTCTTTAAGACATTACTTTGGCGGAATTATGACTTTTTTTAGACATCATATTTATGTCAAAAATCATATCGTGAAGCATGTGTATTTCGCTCTTTGCTTTTCCATCATTTTTCATCTCGATTACCCCTAATCCTTCTGATGTTGCATTTGAAAATACTTTTCTAAGTCCTATTGTTGCTGGAAGTAGAGTAAGGTTGCTGGTTTTTGAAATAATACTTTTTGCATCGTCATTATCGATTCCTCGTGCGCTAGCACAATTAATGAATGCGCGGCAAATTAGTTTTTCATTTATCACTTTAGCCTCTTCGACAAGGTCAGAAACTTTTGTAGCGGTCCATATGTCAAAACTTTTTGGTTGGAATGGTACAACAAAAATATCTGAAATTGTAAGTGCCGCTCTTAACGATGCCGTGTCGCGTCCTCCGCAATCAATTATGATGTCATCATAATGTCCTTCCATTTTTTTTACTTCACTGCGAACGGCGCTTCCCTTTAATCGAATGGTAGTCCAAGGAGTATTAATTCCTAGATTTATTCTGTGATCAGTCCAATCTCCAGTTGTTCCTTGTTCGTCTGCGTCGATGAGTAAAATCTTTTTTTTATTAAGAGCTCTGATTACAGTAAGATTTACTGCAATCATACTTTTCCCTACGCCCCCTTTAATGCTTCCTACCGTAATAATCATAGTAGATTTCTCCCTTGCGTTTTTGTGATTTAATTAAGATGTCTTTTTTGTGTCACTTAATTGTCATTGGTGATTTAATAAATATCATTTTGAAAGCTTAATATCAATAGTTTTATTATGTTTTGAAATATGGAGTTTGGAAAACGAAAGAGGCGTGCTTTTAAAAGCGCGCCTCTTTGCTTGATTTATTGTGATTTATTTTTGATTATTCTTCTTCTACTTCAACAGATCTTACCTGTTTTTTTACTCGTGTTGTTTTTCTAACAGGTCTTTCTTGTTGATCATCCTGTGATTTTACAGCGCCCTGTTCTTTTTTAAGCTGTTCTTCTGTAGGAAGTTCAGACTTATCTTGCTTGTCGATATTGTCTATGGCATCGATAAGCTCTTTTTCGTTTTCACGAGCAGACTGTTTAGTCTCACTTAATTCTTGAGCTTCTTGCTCAGAAGGCTCTTCAATTTCTAGGCTGTGAGCTTTTACAATGTCTTTGTTTTCTTGTTTTATTTGTTCAACTATGTCTCTGTCAATATTATTACCCTTTTCATCCATGTTGTTTTTTAAATCAGATTCGTTTCGACGAGCAATAACAACATACTCTTTCTCTTTTGAAGCATCTTCAGGGAGAATAACTTTAACAGTTCTTCGTGTACTTACCACTTGTGGAGTACTTACTCTAATAAGATATGATGATTCTTCGTCGTCAGACTTGCGAACAACTTTTCGGTACAGGGCGTAATACAAGTCTTCATCTCTTTCATTTTCAACGAAGACATATGTTGAAGGATCATCTTCTCTTTCAGGAACTTCGAGATAGATGCTTACACCTGATCTTGGATACCAGTAATATCCAAGGTCGGCGAACATTAAACCGTAACCGAGAGAGGCAAATGGATATACCCAACAGTTATACGAGTTCATGTACCACCATGCCGAACCTGGGTAATAATAAAGACCTAAACCTGTTGCCCATGGCCATGGAGTTGCCCAGTAAGGACCCCAGTATCCGCCAAATGGGTACCAGAAAGGAGCCAAGGCTGCATAGCCAAAGAATGCACCACCCCAGAAAGCGGCGGCGTAACCCCAACCATAACCCCAACCGTGTCCCCAGTATCCTCCATGATGCCCCCAATACCCACCATGATGTCCTCCGTGGTGGCCACCGTGCCCGCCACGTCCACCGTGGTGACGTGAAATTTTATTCGATCTAGATTTTGATCGACTTCCACCTTTTCCTAATTTACTACCTCTTGCGGATTTTCCGCCGCGACCGACTTTGCTGCTTCGGCCTGATTTGCCGCTTTTACTGACCTTGCCGCCTTTGCTTGAAGATCTACCGGACTTGCCAGACTTAACTGACCTACCTGATTTTCCTGATTTAACAGATCTACCGGACTTGCCGGACTTGCCGGATTTGACCGATCGTCCTGATTTTCCTGATTTAACAGATCTACCCGAAGATTTACCGCTAGATTTCATAGATGATTTTGATCTGCCGGATGATCCTGACTTCATTGATCTGCCTGATGATCTACTGCTAGATCTCACAGATGATCTTGAAGAGCTGCGACTTCCTGAATAACTTCTGCCGCTGCTTGACCTACCGCTAGATCGCATAGAGGATCTTGAAGAGCTTCGTCCCCCTGAATAACTTCTGCCTCCCCCGGATCTACCGCCGCCTGACCTGCCACCACCTCCGCCACTGCGAACTAATTTTTTAGCCTTTTGATCTTTTTCATCAATAAGCTTAAAGTCTTCGAACTTATCTCCGAAAAGACTTGAGCTTGAAACAAGCATTGTGCAGATCGTCACAATGAACATGTTTTTAATCTTTGTATTCACGACTCTCCTTTCTCCTATCCCCGCCAAAATTTACCACCTACTTATAAATTTATATTTTTTCTAATTTAATAATAGTAAATTTAATACTATCAAATCAAGTGTTTTAATAATATTTTATGCACTTTGAATTAAGGGGATAGAAAAATGGCAAAAACTGTATAAAACGGTATGGTTTTGGTATGATAAATTTCATAAAAAATTAGTAACCTTTAAAATAAGTGGTCTTATGGAATACAAAAGCAAGCGGCTTCGACTGGAAGCAGAAGAATTAGAAAAATTACCAATCAAGAAAAAAGCTTATGGACAGCATTTTTTGCGGAATCAGGCCGTTGTTGATCGAATGATTCATACCGTGAATATATCTCCAGAAACATCTGTTGTTGAAATTGGGTGTGGAGATGGTTTTTTGACTTCTGCGATTTTGCAGCAAACAAAGTGTAAAAATCTATTCGTGTATGAGATTGATTCTGAATGGATAGATTATGTTGAAAAGAAGATTAGAGATTCTCGTCTAAAAATAAATAATGACGATATTTTACAGGTTGATTTGGAAAAGGATCTTTCATCACATAAGCCCGTTGTTTTACTTGCGAATTTGCCTTATCAAATTACATTTCCTATTTTGTTCAAAATTCAAAAATGCAAAGATTTATTTCAAGAAGGCGTGGTGATGGTGCAAGAGGAAGTTGCACAAAAAATTGTTGCATCCAGAGGTAAAAAATTTTCCCCAACGACAATGTTTTTGCAGCGCCATTTCGAGTGGAAGTTGCTTGATAAAGTTGCACCCGGTTCATTTATACCTGCTCCAAAAGTTTTTTCACGCACACTTTATTTTAAACCAATATTTGACGTGCCAGAAATTCCACGAGAAACAGAATTTTGGGCATTCCTGAAATTATGTTATAGGTTTCCACGACAAACTCTTAAAAATAATTTAAAGGGAACTAAGTATTTTACTAATCAGAAACTTTCTCCTGAGATTTTAGCTTTAAGAGCGCAGCAATTACCATTTGCAGATTTTGTGAGTTTATGGAAAGAGATAATCTCTGAGTAATTTTGTATATAATATTAGTATGATTCAATATGATGGGAATAAGATTATGAAATTTTTTAAATTTATACTGGTGTTCTTTTTTGTATTGTCTAACAGCTTAATAGCCCAAAAAATTTTTCATAAATCCGATGACTTATCAGGTCTTACAAAAGAAGAGTTGAAAACACAATCTAAAATTATTGCTGCACAAATTATTTCAGAGTTGAATCCTGATTCCATAAGGAAAATTAAAAAGCATGGAATTTATGGGGCTTGCGCATTAATTTCCGGATTATGTGTTGGAGTTATTACATGGAGTTATAACTCAGCTCCATTTAGTGATTTGGATGATAAAGGAGTTAATGCTTGCATATTTGGGAGCGGAATTCTTACATTTTTATGGAGCTTGGTCTTATTAGAAATTTTGGATTCGGTTGTGTTTGATTCTGTTAGAACTAAAGAAGATAAGCTATATTTAATTGAGAAATTAAATAAAACATTATTAGATCTTCAGGATAAATAAAATATTTTTCTTGGAAATTTGTAAATTATATAGAACGAAGACCTGCTAGAAATTAAGTGTTTTTATGTCCTTTTTTGACATTATGGTAAACAACGATATGTGTATTTTTACTGGTTTGTGTCATAGGGATTCCTGCAGCTTCTCCTTCTTTTTGGATGTTCACATTGGAAGTATTTTTTCTTCTGATAAAAAATATTTCTACATCGTATTTATTATCAATAAAATTTTTGTTTCTGAATGCAAGATTCATTGCATCACAAGAAAAAGGCTTGCCAGATGGTTCTATATTTAGCCACTTTGGAATATCATAGTTGTCTTCTACGAACACAATGAAATCAAAATCAGAATATAAACTACCCCGAAATCCTGGCGGTTCATATTTACCAAAATTATTTTTTACCGAAGAGCCAATTAAAGATATTTTGATAATTTTATTGTTTGGCAAAAGTTTAGATATAACTTTCTCAATTGCTTTACTTCTAAGACGTTTTATTTTTGTAGCAGTATAAGATTCTTTCTTTGGCCTTTTCTCCATGAAATCTCCTAATAAAATTGCATAATAGTATGAATTGGTAGAGACGAGAGGACTCGAACCTCCGACCCCCCGCATGTGAAGCGGGTGCTCTAACCAACTGAGCTACGTCTCCGAAAAAATTTCAGTATAGAGTGGTTGTTTGAACCAACTGCCTGTTTGCCACAGCCTTGGCGTCGGCGGAAGCTACATCTCCGAAAAAATTATTTGTTTGATAGTAACAAAAAAATACGCGTGTTAAAAGCTAAGAGTTAAGTTCGTTTAATTTTTCCATAATTTTTTTCATATCCTCCCATACAATCTTTTTAGCATCTGGATTGCGCAATAGATAAGCTGGGTGATATGTTGGTAAAACTAAAGTCTCATTAAATTTAAAGAAAATTCCACGCGATTTTGAAATATTTGCTTCATATCCTAATAGACCCTGTGTAGCAGTTGCTCCAAGTGCGCAAATAATCTGCGGCTTAATAATTTCAATCTCTTTAAAAAGAATTAATTTTTTGCAAATATCGCTTTCGTTTGGGAGTGGGGTTCTGTTGTTTGGTGGACGGCATTTTACCACGTTACTAATATAAATTTCATCACGAGTGAGCTTCATAGCTTCAATTATTTTTGTAAGTAATTGGCCGGCTCTTCCTACAAAAGGTTTGCCTTGAGCATCCTCATCTCGGCCAGGGCCCTCTCCCACAAACATAATTTTCGTAAATGGATTACCTACTCCGAAAACAACTTGTGCCCGTCCCTGTTCTGCCAGTGGACATTGATTACAGTTTTTGAATTTGCATTTTATGTCGTCAAGCATTTCCTGACGAGATTTTGATTCAGTTTCTGCTTTTTGCATAGAAGTTGTTGTATTTTGTGTAGGTTCCTGTTTTTCAGGATTATCTTTGTATATAAATCCCTTGGGCTGCTTTTTTAAAAAATTAATATAATTTTTAACTTGGGTATCTAAATTTTTATCATTCACTGTTATTCCTCAAAAGTAAAAATCGGGTAGTTTTAAGTATATCCTGACTACCCGGTTTTTCTACAAATTTTACTTTATTGAAGTTTTACTTCTTATTTTGGGAAGATTTACCTGTAGGTTGAGTTTTTTTAGTAGTGTTTGGCTTTTGTACAGTGTTATTTTTTGCTTGAGTAATATTTTTTTTAGCAGGGGTATTTGTGTTATTGGTGGTTGATGCTTTTGGTTGTGTTTTATCCAACGTGTTCTTTTGTGTTGTTTTTTGCTGTGGGTTGTCTACTGGTTTTGACTGCGATTTAGCTTTGTCTTTAACAGGGTTACTTTCGGTTTTAATACTACAATTGCATCGAGTCATATTTTTATCTTGAGTCTTAGTATTTTGGGATACTTTTGTTTTTTGTTCAGACTTTTTTGATATCTGATTTTTCTTGGATAATTCTTGTGCGTTTTTCTTTGTTACAGACTTTTTATTTTTTTGGGTGTTTATTTTTATGCTTTTTGTTAAAGCTTTTTTTTCGAGTTCAGCTGCTTTTCTTTCAAGTTCGGCACCTCTTTTTTCAAGATCTAGCTCAATTTGTGAATTATTAATTTTTTTTGATTCCTGAATGTACACATTCAAGAATAATGACCATTCTGTTACTTTATCAAAAGTAGTTTTGTAATAAGATTCGTGAACTTTGCGTTTTGGAAAATATATTGATATTCCATTGGATTTGGTTAGGTATTTGCTGTTTGTAGTTTGTATTACGATATTTTTAATTGTGTCTATGGCGCTTTGAGCCAGTGTTTTAACATCATCCAATTTATTTGCATAATCTTCTGGAATGGCAAATCCACGTCTTGGTTTGTTTAATGTATCCACCATTAGTATTAGGCTTTTGTAAAAATGGCAAAGGTCTATGTAATCGGCGTCATAAAATTCTGTTGTGAATCTGTTATTATTTCGGATGCCTTTGAGCGCTCCGATTATCATATCCGGATTAATTTTTGTAAGCTCAAGAAGAATTGTAGTTAAATTTTTTATATCATGTTCAATTTTATCGATTTGTTCCAAATTTATTGCTGAGAGCGTGTATTCAGCGCATTTAGGTGAATATTCATTTTCGAATGTGACAACGGAATTTTTTGCAAAAGCATCAGCTGCAAGTGAGCCTTCTAAGAATGGTGATAATAATAATTCATAGTTATATCCTGTAGACGGTTCAAGTTCTTGTGATGCTACGAGAAATTTTGTAGAATTTTTTATTTGAGATGCTATTTCGGCCATTGCCATGTGGCATGCGTCCATAAAAACTAAATCAATTTTTTTGTTATTTAAAAGTTCTTGTTGGGTTTGTTCTAAAACATTTTTTAAATCTTGATTTGTTAAATAAATATGGAAACGATCTTTTGATGATACAGTGTCATTCGTGCCTGTTTTTCTTGTGTCTAATTCAAATAATTTTGCATAATTTTTTTCGATCTTTTTCATTAAATTAAAATTATTTGAAAATTCATAATTTATTTCAGAAAGTCCGTTTTGCGGATTGATTGTATAAATTTGGTCTCTGTGTGTTGTTAAAACTTTATCTAAAAGATCAATATCTTTTATACCTGATCCATTATTCCAAAGAACTATTGCAAGTTTGTCTGATGGAAATTTTGTTATTCCCCATTGAATGAAATTATATAAGCTTTGTGATGTGCCAATCTCAGGTGCTGTTGATTGAGGAATTGACTCAATCAAAAAAGCTTTATTTTTTTGTATATAAAGTCTTTCAATATCAGTTTCTCCTTGTTTGTCTATTTGTACGACAATGTTGATTGTATTTGTTGATCCTACATTCATCATTTGCTTTAAAGCTCTTACGGCATCTTTACTTAAATCGCTGTTTGATGCCATATAAACTAAAAAAGTCCAATCTTTTTTATCTATTTTTTCCATCCTATTTTTTAAAGTTGGAGAAGAAGCTTTTATTTTTTCAGTAATATAAGATGATGCATTTGCGTACTGAGGTGTAAAAAAATCTAGAGAGAGTAAGCATGTAACCGTGATAATAGTGCGTAAAATGTTCACTATTTACCCTTTCATTAAAAATAAAAAATATAAATATGGTTTGGTTCTACTAGGATAAGAACTTATGTGAACAAATTTATGCTTTTCAAGAGTTTTCAAAATAGCTCAGTATACCCGTTTGAATACGACATATATTAAAATTAAAATTTTTATATAAATTTTGAAACAAATGCAAGAGCAAACGTCAATGCAAATGTGAGTTGAAAATCAAGAAAAAATAACTGCATTGGATTAAACAAAAGAATCGTCATGCATACTATTGAAAGAAGATGTAAAAAATCTGTTTGAAAGTTAAATATTTTGCCAATTTCAGTCAGAATAAAAGCATAAAATGCTCTGGTAAATGGAAGACTTGTCCATGAAAACATTTTATATGTTACACAAATAATAATTAATAAACTGCGTTTGAATCTGATTGAAATTGGTATGAGTTGTAAAAATATCGTCCAGATGAGAATAAACAAAACAATGTGCAACCCTGAACGTGCCAGATAATGTGAGAGTCCCCAATAATTAAAAGTATTACGCATTGTGTCAATATTTTCGTGATGCGTATTACCTAAAAACATTAGTGAAAAATAAGTAAAAACAATAGGATGTATTTTTTGTTGTAGTCTTTGATATGTGTTGGTCCGTATATTCCAGATAAATTTTCTGATGCTGCATTTTGGAGAACGTAAAATTGTTATGTTTTTATTTTTATAAAAAAACACGGAAGCCAAAATATTCTCCTTTATCAGATAATTTTTGAACGACGTGTTTTGAGAAAATGATTTATCTTGAGGAACTTTAATTTTTACGTCTTCAAGTTCAATTATATCGTCAACTTGTATTTGCGTGGTTGAGGAAGAGTAGCATTGCAAATTGAAGTTTGCTTTTTTATAGCATATAGCTGTGGTGAATTCTTCAGGATTATTGGCTATTGCATCTTTTGCCTGCAATACGTTTATCTCAATAATTTCTTTCCATATTCCGTTCCGGTTTTTATCTTCGGACTTTGGTAACAGAATTTTATTTGTAACTTGTGCTATTAAATCAAGTGTTCTGCCGTCAAAGTCTTGGCATAGGGAGGCATTCTGGTTTTTTTGCCATATTAGTGCAAAACTACCAAGTGTAAAAAAAATGATGCAAACAAAAACAGGGGTAATTTTTGAGTAAAAATTCTTAATTATGCTTATAAATAAAACTGGGGTGAAAATTCCCAATATAATTAATAAAATAGCCGGACTAAATAATTCATATGACTGTGCATAAATCCCGAACAAAAAAGCAAAAGTTGCAGAAATGAATGGCGAGAATTTCTTATTTTTTATCATGTATTTGAGTATTACTTTTTTGTGCTGTGTGGGTTAATAGGTGTTTTGGGATATATGTTTTTGATCGACTGCTTTAGTACCTCAGCTTTGCAGCCATTTTCAAGTTCTAAAATTACCGTACTTTTAAAAACGTATAAAACTTTTCCCACGTTTCCGTTTTGCGTACTTACCTTGTCGTCGCGTTTGATTTTGTTGCAGATAAAATCTAAGTGATTCTTTGCCTGTTTTTGTGGGATAATAACTAAATTGTAGCAAGCAAGGAAGACTAGCGTTAAAATTAGGGCCATTATTAAAATTATAGTAAGCCCAGACTGATTTTTTGTTAAATCAGTTACTTGTATGTTTATATTTGTGTATAAGTTGCTTAACATAGTATAAAACCTAATAAATCTCTATTTTTATAAAATGGATTGGATATACTAGCAAATTTTTTAGAAGGATAAAATTAACATGAAAATATCGAAGATTTTTGGTCGAGAAATACTTGATTCTAACGGGATTCCAACAGTAATGTGTGTTTTACAGCTTGATAATGGCAGTGTTGTTACAGCTGCTGTTCCATCAGGAGCCTCTACCGGTGTATTTGAAGCAATTGAGTTGCGAGACGGTGACAAAAACAGATTTTTAGGAAAAGGCGTTTTGAAAGCCATTGAAAATTTGGAACAAAAAATTGCACCGTCATTAATTGGTAAAAATCCTCAATTAATCGATATGGACAGGTTGATAATTGATATTGATGGCACCGAAAACAAATCTAATCTTGGGGCAAATGCGACATTGGCTGCAAGTATTGCCATTGCGCGTGCACAAGCTGTTGATTCAGGAATGGAACTTTACGAGCTACTTAATCAAGTTTTTGAAATTGGCTCGACATCTTTTCCTTTATGCATGTTCAATATATTAAATGGTGGTGTGCATGCCGATAATGGAGTTGCTTTTCAAGAGTTTATGGTTTTACCCAAAAAACAGGGATCAATGCAAAAAACAGTTCAGTCTGCTTGTGAAATTTACCAGTCTTTAAAGAAAATTTTAAAAAAAGACGGATATGGAGTAGGGGTGGGTTTTGAGGGAGGATTTGCGCCTCTGATTAAAGCAAAAAAAAATAAAGAAAATATAATTCTTGATTATATGCACAAAGCTGTTGAAGAGTCTGGATATTGTACAAGCGAAATCTCATTTTGCCTTGATGTTGCAGCTTCTCAGTTTTATGATGCATCTAAAAATGTTTATACAATCGATGACCAAGAGTTAACAAGTGTGCAGCTTGTTGAGTTATACGAAAAATTGGTCGCAAATTATCCAATCGTTTCAATTGAAGATGGCATTGCGGAGGATGACTGGTATGGCTGGCAAATTTTGACCGAAAAGCTTGGTAAGAAAGTTCAGATTGTTGGCGATGATCTATTTGTTACAAATATTGATAGAATCGAAAAGGGTGTAAAGCTTGGTGCTGCAAATGCGGTGCTAATCAAGCCAAATCAGATTGGAACAGTTACTCAGACTGTGAATGCAATTAAATATTGTAAAGCAAATAATTATAAAACGGTTGTTTCTCATCGTTCAGGCGAAACTTGTGACGCTTTTATATCAGATCTTGTTTTTGGGACAGCTGCAGGTCAATTTAAGGCTGGAGCAACCAATCGTGGTGAACGTGTTGCTAAATATAATCGTTTGATGGAAATTGAAGAAAAGTTACTGCGGTCTAAGTAGTAATATATTTAAGAATTCAAAAACTGTATAAAAAAGTTTTTGATAAATCTTTGTTCGTCAGGAACACTTGCATCGCCATCGATTTGGTTGAGAATGTCATGAATAAGAACTTGAGTACCTGTATGTGTTTGAATAAATTCTTTGTGTTTCAAGATAAGAATTATTGTTGCAAGTTCTTGCAAGGAAAGTTGGCCGTTGCGGTATTTTGTGGAGTTCCAAAGTGGATGGACTTCCCAAAGCTTTGCGGATCTCCCGGAAATAGTTAAAATACATGAGCCATCCGGGGAAAAGACTGCTGATGATACAATATCATCATGTTGAAATGTTGTAACCAGCTCTCCGTTTAAATTCCATAATTTTGCAGTGCGATCAAATGAAGCAGTTAAAACGTGCATGCCATCCGGGGAAAAGACTGCTGACGATACAATATCATCATGTTGAAATGTTGTAACCAGCTCTCCGTTTAAATTCCATAATTTTGCAGTATGATTAGATCTGGAACAGGTTAAAATATGTCTATTATCTGGTGAAAAGTCTGCTGAGGATACAATGCTATCGTGTTGAAATGTTGCAACAAGCTCTCCTTTTAGATTCAATAATTTTACGTATGTGTCGGAAATAGTTAAGGCCAGTGTGCTATCTTTAGAAAAGATAGTTGATTGCATTGAAAAGTCATTATCATATTGGAAAGTTGCAATCAAGTGTCCATTTAAATTCCACAATCTTGAAATTTTATGAAGAGATGTTGTCAAAACATAGGCGCCATCTTGAAAAAAAGTAGCCGACATAACCATGTCATCTGTATTTGCCAATAACCCATTGTGAGAAAATGTTGCAACCAGATCTCCATTTAAATTCAACAATTCTACAGTATGTTCACCAGAAATAATTAAAATATTGGAATTATTCGGAGAAAAGACTGCCGATTGTATTGGATTATTATGAATTAGTGTTGTAATCAATTCTCCTTGTAAATTCCACAATCTCATGGTGTGATTACCGTGTGAAAAAGTTAAAATAAGTGAACCATTAGGAGAAAATACTGCCGTGGTTGTATTATTATCTTGATCATCATGTTGAAATGTTGTAATCAATTGTCCATTTAAATCCCTCAATTGTGCAGGGACTTGGTAGCCAGTGTTTAAAACGCATGAACTATCTGGAGAAAAAGACACTGTTTTTATCAAATTCTTATATAATAACACTTTAGGGAATATTGAAACAAGATTACCATTTAAATTCCACAATTTTGCAGTGCGGTTATCTGATGCTGTTAAGAGATGCATCCCATTGGGTGAGAAATTTGCTAATAACACATTGCTGTTGTGTCTAAATCTTTTTTTTATTCTTGGATAATCATTGATCTTGAGGTAGAAAATAGTAGAATTTTTTGCTATTAGAGTTTTGGATAACTTGTATTCGCAACTTAAGGAAAATATTGCTTCTTTATCTGTTAAAGACAAAAGTGTTTCTGGTGGATAATCGAGGATATACTCGTATACATTTTTTAAGCATATTTCAGCTAGAGATGTGGTTCCATTGCTGTTTTTAACAAATATATTCAAGAATAGAATCATTGCAAATAAATATTTATACATAAAGTGTTTATCTCATTCTACTTTAAAAGCTTTGTGAATATATCATTCAATACTTTTGGATTGGCTTTGCCGCCTGTCTCTTTCATGGCTTGACCAACAAAGAAGCCAAAGAGCCTCAGGTTTCCGGCTTTGTATTTTGCAACTTCATCAGGATTGTTGTTTACAATTTTGTTTGCAATTACCTCAAGCATCTCTGTTGAATCAACTTGTCCTAAGTCTTTTTCTTTGATAATTTCTTTTGCAGATTTTCCGGATGTTATCATCTCGCTGAATACATCTTGTGCAACTTTGCTGTTAATGCTACCGGCTTCGATTTCATTAACAAGCTCAGCTAAATTTTCCGGTGTCATTTTTGTGTTATTGATTTCGACTTTGTGCTCATTCAGATAAGCTAACAAATTACGCAAAATCCAGTTACATGCAGATTTTGGGTTTTTACATGTCTTGCCTGTTTGCTCAAAATAGTTGGCAAGTGGAATTGATTCAATCAAAATTAGCGCATCAGCATAAGGTAAGCCGTAAACTTTTTGTAATCTTCTTAGTTTTTCTCCAGGTAATTCTGGAATTGTTTTCCTTATTGATTCAATCCAGTTGTTGTCGATTTCAACCGATGGAAGATCCGGTTCTGGAAAGTATCTGTAATCATCGGCACCCTCTTTGCGTCGCATCATAACGGTTTTTTGATTTTTTCGGTCCCATTGTCTTGTTTCCGGATATATTTTTTCACCGGATTCCAGAGCCTGAATTTGGCGTTGTGTTTCATATTCGATTGCTTGAGTGATGAATTTAAAAGAGTTAATGTTTTTCAATTCAATTCTTTGCCCAAGCTTATCTGAAGTTTTTTTCTTTACTGATATATTCACATCAGCTCTGAATGAACCTTCTTCCATATTTGCGTCGCTTATTCCAAGATACTGAACAATGCTGTGTAGGCGCATTAGATAGGCTTTGGCTTGTTGAGCATTTTCCATGTCAGGGTGACTTACGATTTCAACAAGCGGAGTTCCGGCACGGTTCAGATCAACAAGGCTAAATCCCAATGATGAATGAATATTTTTACCAGCATCCTCTTCCATATGAATTCTGATAAGTCTAATTTTCTTTTCAGATCCGTCTTCAAGCTCAATTGAAATATAACCATCTTGGCATATAGGGTCTGCGTCTTGCGTGATCTGATAGTTTTTAGGTAAGTCAGGGTAATAATAATGTTTACGTGCAAAGCTTGTTGTAGGTGTTATTTTGCAATTTGTTGCAAGCCCAAGCAGAATGGCACAATCGACAACTTTTTTGTTCATTACAGGTAAAGTTCCCGGATGACCGGTACAAATTGGGCATATGTTTTTATTTGCTTCATGCCCAAACTCATTCTTGCAACTACAAAAGACTTTAGATTTTGTTTTAAGCTGTAAATGAACTTCGATTCCAATTGTGGCCTGATAATCTGCAGAATTAGCCACAGTGTTTTTTATCTGCTCGGACATGGAGTATCCTTTTTAAAAATTAAAATTTTTTAGATTTAGAGAAATCATAAAATTTTAATTAAGTTTAAAAAATTTAAGAATTCTTTCGAATGCTGAACTGGTCATCCTCGTATTGTTCAAAGCTTTCAAGTGTTATTTTACAACCAAGTTCTTTCTCTTGCGCTAGAATAGCATTATATTCATTTTGAACAAGATAATCAAAAACTTTATTAGATACGGCTAGAACAATCCCACCGGACATATTTTTTCTGATAAATTCTTCTTTAAATTCACGCAAAAGTTTAAAACTCATTGTTTGCACTGATTTTATATGACCCTTGCCTGAACAACATGGGCACATATTTGTGAGTTGGTTTACCAGAGTTTTACCTGAACGTTTACGTGTCATCTGTACAAGGCCAAACTCAGAGACTTTCAATGCAACTGATTGAAATTTGTCTTTTTCTTTTAGAGTTTTTTCTAAAAATCTTGAGAGCTTTTGGCGATTGTGTATCGTTGCCATATCGATGAAGTCGATTACAATTAATCCACCGATATTACGCAAGCGAAGTTGTGTTACAATTTCTTCTGCTGCTTCAAGATTCGTTTTTAAAATGGTCTCTTCTTGATTATCAGATCCGGTGAATTTTCCGGTGTTTACGTCAATAACAGTCATTGCTTCTGTTGTTTCAATAATTAACGAACCGCCGGAGCGTAACTGAACTTTTTTGTCCAAAGCTTTTTCGATTTGTTTATCAATTTCAAATCGGTCAAAGAGTGATGGAGGTCCTTGATAGAAGCGTATTTTACTTAAATTATCCGGAGAGATATATTTAACATACTTGTATATAGCTTTTTGATTCTCTTTTGAATCAGTTACGACCATTTCGACATCTTCATCCAAATGTTCGCGAACTACGCGTAATGAAAGAGGTAAATCTTCATAAAGTTTTTCGCCTGGTACGGCTTTTTTAAATTTTTTCAGAATTGAGTGCCAGGTGGATATAAGAAATGCTACATCTTTTTTTAAATCTTTATCTGATCTACCTTCTGCTGTTGTTCGTACAATTACGCCCATGCCTGCAGGAAGACTTTTTTGCATTATTTCACGTAATCTGGAACGCTCTTCTCTATTATCAATTTTCTTAGAAACTCCGATTTGTGGAATGTTTGGCATTAAAACTAAGAATCGTCCGGGAAGAGTAAAACATGTTGTTAATTTTGCGCCTTTTTCATGAATGGGTTCTTTGATTACTTGTACAAGTATCTCTTCGCCTTCATTGAATATTTTGTCGATACTAATTGAGCTTTTTAATTCGAAATGAGTAATTTCTTCGCGGTCTTCTTCTTGAATGGAATCAAAAACTTTTTCTGTTGCCAGTGCTCGATCAACTTCGCTTATGTGTAGAAATCCGGCTTTTGTTTGATTTATGTCTACAAATGCCGTTTGAATTCCAGGAAGAACCTTACAAACTTTACCTTTAAAAAAACAACGCTCCAACTCTTCTTTTGTTTGCGTGTCAAAGTACATGTCTTGTAAGCGGTTATCCCTCAAGACTGCCGCTCTTGTTTGCCAAATTTCATTGTTAATAAGTATCTTTTTCACAACAATTGCCTTCACCATAAAAATTTTGTGTCACGTGTTGGATTTTTTATATTATTTAGTATCATTATGTTTACCATTATTATAAACAATCCGAAAAATAATGAGTAGGAAATTTAAATAAAATGTGCTAAAGTGTATTAACAAAAGCGAAAGAGTAATTGTTTTTGTGTGTTTTAAGGTAAAAATTTCAGATTATTAATTTATTTACCAGGAGGCATGAGTTATGAAAAAGTTATCTTTGGCCGCGTTGGCTTTGGTTATTCTTGTTTCAGGTTGTGGAAAAAAGAAAGAATCGCCAAAAGGGAAAGAATTAGTAGACAACACTGATATTCCAGTAATGTCAGAAGAAAATGAGAGATTTGTTGATAACGATGGCGTTGCAGATTTCGCATTTGTGGATGATGAAACTGAAGGTGATAAAACTGAAACGGATAAGTTAGCGGAAGCTGCCCCAGTAGCAACATCACAGACCGAATTTGCCTGGGTTGATAATGAAAATGAAGAAGAAGCAAAACCTGAAGTAGATGAGGCTAGTGCAAAGGCTTTTGAATTTAAGACTGTTAATTTTACATTGAATGATAATAAGATTAGAAATGATCAAGTTGAGAAAATCGAACAAGACAGTGAAGTTGCAAAAACTGCAGTAGAAAAAGGCAAAAAAGTTGTTGTACAAGGACATTGTTGCCAACTCGGTTCATACAGCTACAACATGGCTCTTTCACAAAGACGTGCTGATGCAATTAAAAAAGAATTAGTAAAACGTGGTGTTGAAGAGAGTTCAATAAAGACCGTTGGATATGGCAGCGAAATGCCACTTGTTTGGTCAGATAAAACAGATCGCAAGTCATTGATTGATGAGCTTGCAGTTAACAGAAGAGCAGAGGTAGTTGTTAACTAATCTGACATTAAAAATATAAAGAAATATTTAAAGGGCCCAGTTTATCTGGGCCCTTTTTATTTGCACCAATTTGTTTATTGCAAATGGCTTGAGTCTAAATAAAGAGACTTATCAATTGATTCATATACTTTAATTAATATGTGCCTAGTTTTTTTGGAATATCACTGGAATAAAAAGGCTGATCCGGTACAGTTTCGGTTTTGGTTGGCATTTTGTATGTTGTACGCTTTAATTTTAATGCTTTTTTGGCCGCATCCTTGAATTTGCTTTCTGATGCAGTTATTTCGATAATCGTAATTTTTTCTTTTACACCTTCAATTTTTTCTTTTACTTCTTTAATTTCTTTTTCTAACTCTTTGATTGTTTTGCCTAATTGTTTTAACCCTGCTGTTCGTTCAGCTCTTTGTTTACGGCTAATCCCTGAGTTTGGGTGTTGCTCTAAAAGATGTTCAAGCTGATCTTTTAAATTATTTTTCTCGTAATTTAATTTATCCAAGAAAGCCTTTTTTGCTTTTGGATTTTCTTTAAGTAGAGCTTGTGCTTCATAATGGTAGACTTTATTTCGCATATCAGGATCTAGTTGAATATAAAAATCCAAGTACTTAAATATGTAATTTTGTCTACTACCCACATCTCCGCCTTTGTCTGTAGATCCCAAAATGATTCTTATATCTTGGAATTCTTTAGCTTTCAGTTCTTCTGATGTTCCTAGCTTTTCATATAATTGTTTGAGAGTGTCGGCCGAAGCCAATCCTTGTTCTCTTGCAAAATCGCAAATTCTTAATAAATGTAGTTTAAAAGTTGCATCCAAAGAATCGATTTCTATTTTTTGCATATTTTGAAGATCGTCAAGTATTAGTATTGCTTCGGATTTTTGTTTTTGTAGAATTTTTTCCGATATTGGACCTTCCACCACTCCAGATGAAAATGTTACAGATGGTCTTGCTATCGAGAAGCTCAAGGACGTATATGCTTCTTTGATTGTAGTAGCCATTTTTTTATTGGCTTCGTGTAGCTTTGATTTGGCATTGCTCAACTTATATTGAGTTTCGGATATTTCTTTTTTTATCAATTTTTTTTCTTTACTTTTTAAGCCTTTGATATTGAGTTCAGATTCCAAGCGATCTATTTTTTGTTGGATGGATTTTATATCTGCACTTAACAAGAGTCTCACCTCTTCAGGTGTGTAATGACCTGTTACGGCCTTCAGCCGGTCTTGTGCTTGTTTCGATTTGTCAGTCGGTTCGCTTTCCTCAAATTTCTTTTCGATATCTGTTTTGTATTTATCACTTTTTTCTGCAAATAAATTCTCAGTTGTTACAAGTGTGTATGAAAATATTATGAATAAAAAATAAAATTGAAATATAGATTTCATCATTTTTATACTCTTTCATTAAGTATTATATCTATAAATTTACCTAATTTTTATTATACGCAAAAAGACAAATCGAAATAAAGTGTTTTAATAAATCTAAACAAGATATGTTTTAGAGTATGAATGTTTGCTTTGATCTAATTGCTGTGAGTCGAGGAATAAACTCGTTTGTTAACTATTGTGATTATCACTGATAATAAAAATTTAGATTAAAAGGCGCAGTGTTCTATTTTTTCGAACACTGCGCCTTTTAAATGTTTAAAATTTAGGTGGATTATTCAGCTACAAATTCACCTAACCAAATACGATGATCTCGAGTGGTGACATTCCCAAAATTAGCACGTAAGGCCTCTTTTAGTGATTTATTACTGTTGTCTTTAGTAAGGCTTTTTATTTGTTTTTTGATAGAGTTAATTTGGGTTTTGATGGCTTTTGTTTGAGGTCGCTTTTTCTTTAATTCTTCTAGCTTGGCGTTTAATGCAAATCCTTTTGCTGCAAATGCTTGCGCATATAATTTTGCATATCCAGAGTCTTTTTGCTCAACAAACATTTCTCTTGCCGCGGAATAACTGTTAGTAAAAGCATCAGCAATTCGTTGTTCTAGCGTTGCTATTTTCCCTTGGTATTCTAGTGATTTTTGTTTTGTTTCTTTACTGTCGCGTTGTTTTATTAATTCGTCAGCCTTTCTTGTTGATTCTGCATAGGATGATTGATACTCCTTAATTATGCCATCAATTACATCCACTTTTGATGGGGTTCCTTGTGATTGAGTATTTTTAATTTTTTCAACATAGGCTTTTATTCTAACAAGTTCAGCTTCTGTAGATTCGCGTACCTTTTTAGCTGTAGTGGATTCTGCTTGACCCTCGACACGTTTGAACATGCCCTGACTTGATTGTGCTTTTAGCGCGGCTTCTCTTTGCTTTATAGCTTTCTCGAAAAATGCTATTACTGCTTCAGGGTTTTGGCGAATTTTTTCCAAAGAAGCAATATATTTTTTTTCGGCTTCTGCCATTTCTTGCATGTGTATCAATTGTTCTTGTATTACTTTTGTAGGGTCTCCTATTTCTACTTTTAATTTATCCAATTCCTCTTGCAATGATTGAAGTTCGACAGTTTTTTGTTTTAGTTGGTCAGACTTTTTTGTATTAATGTCCTCAAGCTTTTGCTGTCCTGAGATTGCTTTTTTTTGAGCCTCTTCTAATTTTGCCTTTAATGCAGTTATTTTTGCTTCATTTGTTTTACTACTTTTCTTTTTGTTAAGTGCTTTTATTTCGGATTGTAATCTATTAATTTCTTGGGTTAATTTTTTGTTTTTCGCCTCTTGAGTTGCAATTTGTCTATTAGTTTCTTTTAATGCAGTCTCTAAATCTATTGCTTGAGCAACTTGGGTGGCAGCTTGCTTTTTCTTGGCTTCTTGTTGCTCTAATGCTTCAGTTTGTTTTCTAGTTGCCTCTTCGGCTTCATTATCTGGCTGAGTCACCGGTTTTGGTGTTGTTGCAGGTTCAGCAATATGTCTTTGCGTTTCGACAGCTGTTTCAGCCTGTGCAGGTTTTAAAGTTTGATTTTCCTCCAATTTTTTTATTGTTTCGGCTCTATCTGTAGGAGACATTCTCATTAAAAAATCTGCCTCGGAAGCTGAAAGTCCTCGTGCAATAAGATCAGTTGTTTGTTTTTTTATGGCTTCTGCAGATTCTTTTTCTGGAGCGTCTGGCTGTGTTAAGGGTTTTAGCTTTGGTGTAGTTAATGGCGAAACCCCTTCCCCTAGAGGTTTTGAGGGCATTGTTGGAGCAACTAGTGTTGGCACTCTGGCTGGTAGGCCTAGTCCTGCTGCTGGCAAATACCTAGCTTGTGCAGCTTCTGCCTCTTTGGCCTCTTCTCTCTTTTTAGCTGCTTCTCGAACTTCTAAAGGGGTTGGAAGCCCCGCTGCGGCTTCGGTGAGTTTTTTAGCTGCTGCATCTGTTTTTGTCTCTCGGGCCTTAAGAGCTGCTTCAACAGTTACCCCTCCTGCTTCCGTTTTTTTTCTAGCAATTGCTTCAGCTTCTTTTTGACTGTATCCTACTGAGATTAATTTACTCATATCAGCTTGTTCTTTTGCGGTAGGTGGAGTTTTTCTTTGAGCTTCTTCTCGTGCTTTTTGCGATTCTAAAGCTTTTTTTGTTTTTTCATATTCTTCTGGCATATCGCGAACATACTCCATAGCAAATAATGCGCAGGAGTTCCCCAAAAAGGCCATACTTAAAATTGCTTTGATAAAAATTTTATATTTCATAATTTATCCTTTATGTTTAATAAAATGGATATTACTATTGATTAGCTTGAATTGCTTCTCTCAATGTTTTAAATTTTGTTGGAGCTTTTCCATATTTATCTTTGAGCTCTTTTGTTTGTATACGGATATCCATTAATTGTCTTTGATTGGTTGGAGTTGGATTGTTTTCTAACGCGAGCTCTCTTGCTTTTAGTTCAAGATATTTTTGTTTATCAGCTGTGAGTTCTTTTTCTTTCATAATTTTTAATTTTTTAACACGTTCTTTTTTCAGAGCTTGTATTTTTTTAGTGCTATATTCGTTTAGCGTTTTTTCTATTATGCTTACAGCATTGCGAGCTGCTTCTAATCTTTTTAACAAGTTTTTATGCCCGTCTACATTTCTTGGATCTAAACTTTTTTGTTTTTTAATTAAGGTTTTTATCAAAGCCTTTTGTTCTTTTAGAAAATTTGGAGCGACTTGTCTTAATATTGGTAGGGAAAGTTTACTAATTTCATCTTGCTGGTTTAATTCTTGGCTTTTAAATGCACTGACAAAAGTTGCACAAAAATGGGCTCCATCTTTTTTGAGTTGTGATTTTTTAGCAGTTTTTAACTTGAGTATACTTTCTCTTAATTCTAAATTGCTTAAAATTGCGTTTGCTTTACCCTTAAGAGTTTCCAATTTTGTAGCGTCTACTCCATAGCGTTCTTTCAAGCTTTCTATATCTTGATTCAATTTTCTGGAGCTTTCGGATTCTGGTCCAAATTTAGCGGCAATCCTTTTTTGTATTTCTGCTTCAGAGGCTTTGCCTTTCAATTCGGCTTTCAATTTTTCGATTCCTCTAGCCATACCTTTTCTGCTTTCATCTATCCCCGCTACAACTCTTTCTGCTGCTTCTATTTGTACTGTTCTCATTTTGAGAATGTTATACATTTTTTGTTGTTCTTCAGGTGTAAAATGCTTATATGCATCAGGATTAATTTCTAATAATTCATCGCCAAGTTTAATTATTAAATCTTTTTCTTGTGTGGATAATTTGCTTACATCCAAAATTGTACCAAATCTTACAGTTGTTTTCATATCTATGCTGCTTAAAAGGCGTCTGGATCTTTCGAGCGCTTCTTTGGTTGCTGAATCGTTAGTCTTTAGGGGTTTTGTGGTTGCAGCAAGTTGCGGGGTCTTCTTTTTCCCAAATCCAAAAAATTCTCTAAAACTGAATCCTGATTTTTTTTGTGCTGGTTCTGTTACTGGATTTGGTTTTACTGGAATTTCCTGAACAGGTGGTTTTGGAGGTGTTATTTTTCTTTGTGCTTCCCAGTCCGGTTGAGATCTGGTAGCCTTTTTAGCTGCTTCAGCGGCTGCAGCTTCTTCCTGCCGTTTCTTTTCAGATTCGAGTGATGCAGTGCGTTCTGAAGATGAAGGTTTTTTAGGCGCATCGGGAGCTTCTCTATGCCAGTCTTCCATTGCGCTTAGTGAGATTGGATTACTTAATGCTCCCGTAATTAAAATTGTATTGATAAAAATTTTATATTTCATAACAGTTTCCTTAAAAGAAGAGAGAGATTGAAAAGACAATCGCTCTCTTCTTTATTATTTATTTTATTTTACTTTGTTTTACTCTTTGTGCTCTTCTTACTTTTTACGCTTTTTTTTAGAAATGCGGATGTAAAGTACAAAGCATTTTTAAATGGTGCATATTCGCTTATAACGAGACTGTCAACATATTTACTGTTTTGTCTTAGAGCATTCAATCTTTTTTGTAGCAATTCTGCAGGTGTTTGAGTTGATTTATCATCTTGTTTCATTGGGAGATAAACGGCAAATGTACGTCTGAATTTTATTTGAGCCTCTAATAGTTCATTAGATGCATTTTTTACATCTACTATTGCCTTATCATATGCCTCTTGTAATTTCGTATCAGTTGGATTGGCTTTTAGATTGACCATTGAATCTTTAAGCACTGCTTGTGCTTGAACAAATTTTAAGCTAGATTCGTTGCACAGTTTATCAAATTCTTTATCCGGATCAATAGTTTGTTTTTTCGTTGCGGATTTACGAATTGTTACATTTCCTTTTGCGTTAAGTAAAGTTTGATTTGCTTCCAGGGATTCGTTCAGACATCTAAAGAATATTGATTGTAATTTATATTTTGTTGCTTGTTTTCCTAGTAAAAAATTATCAGGAGTGAATCCTTTATCGCCCTCAAATTTTGCGTAATAAATTTTTGAGAAATTTTTAAACAAAATTTTTAAGACATTTTTTAGGGAAATATTTTTGTTGTAAACCTCTGTTGATATATCAAGTTCCGGTTTTTTTGTCAGTATGGTGATTGTTTTTTTACCGGCTTTAACATCTTGAATTTTTTTCATTAGGTCTTTGATTTTTGATACTGTTTCTTTATCAGATTGTGATAATTTTTTATTTATTTGTGTCAATATTGAATTTAGGTAGTCCAGATGTTCCCAGAGATTTCTTTCTGTTTTTGGGCATTCCGACAGTTCTTTTTGTAGGGCATAAATTAAATATTGTTTCTCTGTATGCGTCAATCCACTCTTAACAAGAGGAACGATTTGTTTTTTCATGAAACTTTTGATCTGGTTATAGTCTCTTTTTTTCTGTAGTTCGCCTATTTGTTTAATTAACACAGTATCTTCCGGATCGTCTACGGTTGAAATAAGGTCGCCATACATTTTAAGAGACATGTCATTAATAATTTGCTGAAATATCTGAGGAAGCCCTGATACGACTAATTCAGGCGTTAATTCTTGTTGTTGGGTTATAACTAAACGTGAACAGAGTTTTGTAGCCTCGTCAATTATGAAATTAATTTTTTCAACATCTGTTTTAGATGTATCGCTTAATGTTGTGTTGATCAGCAAAATAATTTTTATCATGAAAACAAATGCGGAATTTGGTTGTAAAAGAGTTGTAAATAATTCTTTTGCAGGTCCGTCTTGCATAAGAGTTTTAATATCATCTGGATTTATTGCAATTCCATTAATACCCTGAGGAAGCATCTTGACTACAAACGGAGTAAATGGTGTTCCGAGTTCTCCGGCGCCTTTATTTGTAAAATCATATTCTATGCTGATTTTGGTTTTTGTTTTTTCTCCTGATGCCGAGTTTCCAGATGTTGCCTCTCCTTCAATTTTGAATATTTTATCGAAGTAGCTGGATGTTTCTAATGCTTTTTTGAATTTTTCTTCAATATCTGTGTAAAAACTTACAACAGAATCAATTACTTCTTTGTTTTCTTTTTTATCTTTGTCTTCGTCTTTAGCGTCCGGATAAGGCGATGGGGGTACAATTCCTTCATCAGGTTTAATCTCTGGCGTAACAGGTGGTGTTATTGGTTGGATTGGGGTTATGTCCGGAGTTACAGGAGTTGCTGTAGAATCTTTTTCATCTTGCGTGCCGAGTATTGCTCCCAATATTCCTCCCAAAGCCAGTAGTCCTATGCCGATTGCCCCACCTGCAATCAAAAGTTTTTTATTTTTTTGTACAAAGCTTTGAGCCTGTTTAGCGGGAGTTGTTTCTTTTGGAGGTTCTGTGATAGTTACCAGCGCTCTGTTTGCTTCCGCCTGTTTTAGTGTTGGGCCAACCGGTGCGTATGATACAGTTTGTCCATATGCACGTCGAAGTGCTTCGGCCTCAGTGGCCATCCTAGCATATCGTTCCTTTGCTGGAGTGCCTTCAGCTTTGCGGCCTAATAATTCTTCATATCGTCGTAAAGTTGATTCTGTAGCTTGAATTTTTAATTGCTTTTCGCTTGCCAGAGCCCCTAATCTATCGGATTCTTCTTTGTTTTTTGATTTAAGTGCCGCTTCTAATTGTCTTCCAATCTCCTCAAGTTCTTTTTTGGTTTGATTTAGGTCTGCTTGTGTTTTATCAATATTTTTTTCTGCTTCTTCTGTGGTTGGTTCTTTTGGCGTTTCAACTTTTGTTGTTACTGGAGTTGTGGGTTCAGTAGGCTTTTTTTTGCCGCGCTGTTCTATAGCTCTATCAAGCCTTTGCTGCTCGGTTACTTCTACATCCTTTGGTTGTAATGGTGTAGCGTCTAAAGGTCTTGCTGTTACTGCTGGTTTAAATCTCAAAGATTCTTGGAGTTTTGCTTGACGCTCCTTGAATGTAAGTTCTTTTTCTTCTGTTTTTTCTACCGGGCGTGTTACTTCTTCCGCTTTTGGTTGTTGTGGAGCGGTGGCAGGTTTTTTGGGTTGTTGTGGTTGGGAGTCTTGAGTGCGAAATTGCAATTGGCCTTCGAGGGCTTTTTTTGCGGCTTGCATTCTTTCTTTAGCCGTTTGGGCAGAATCGACAGCTTCTCTTTCAGCCGCTTTTTTTTCAGCTTCTGCCGCTTTTGCAGCTTTGGCTGCTTCTTCGCCCTCTCCACTAATATTCGAATATCCAAAAAATAGAGCCATACACAAAATGGCTTTTATAAAAAATATCTTTCTCATTACTGCTAACCCTTTCTATAAAATAAAAAAATATGACCTACTTTTTTGTACATTAGCACAAACGATGTTTCAAAGATGAGTTTTTTAAAAAAAATAAAAAAACTATTTATGCCTTGGCCTAAACCTATGTTATCAAATTATTGCTGTACAAGATTTGCTTTGCTAAGCTTCATTCAATCTGGATATTTTTAAAAACTCGGAATTCGAGGAGTTGTGATGTCAAAAAAGAAAATAGGCGATATTCTTGTTGAACTTAACCTGATTACTCAAGATCAGCTAAAAGAATGTTTAGAAGAACAAAAAACTAGTGGGAAAAATTTAAGCCAAATTTTATTGGAAAAAAAACTTGTTTCCAGTATTGATCTTGCCAGAGCCTTGGCAAAAGAAGTATCGGTTCCTTTTATTGAGCGTATTACCGAACAAATGGCTGATGCTGTTCTTCTTGGCAAGGTTCCTTTAAAGTTTTTGCGTCAACACTCTGTCATACCAGTAATGTTTGAAGGTCGTAAGACAATTGTTACGGCAAATCCACGTGATTTGCAGCCTTTGGATGATCTGTCATTACTTTTGGGTGGTGATGTAAATTATGCCGTAACAGTGGAAGAAGTTATTAACGAGGCTATAAATCGTTATTATCCACTTGAAAGCAGCAAGGAGATGATGGAGGAGCTTTCTGAGGGCGAGAAGACTGAAGAGCTTGAATTTGAGATTGGGGCGCTTGATGAAAAAGATATCATGCAGCAGGCAAATGAGGCTCCAATTGTTAAGCTTGTTAATCATTTAATTGTTCAGGCTGTTAAAGAAGATGCATCTGATATTCACATTGAACCGTTTGAAAAAGAACTTAGGGTTCGTTACAGAATTGACGGTGAAATGTATCAGCGTGTAATTCCTCCAAAGCGATATCAAAGCGCAATTGTTTCGCGTATAAAAATTATGGCAAATTTAAATATTGCTGAAAAACGTGTTCCTCAGGATGGAAGAATTCAGATTAAGGTAGGTGATAAGCCGATTGATATTCGTGTGTCCGTGTTACCATGTAACTTTGGCGAACGAGTTGTAATGCGTCTGTTGGATAAATCACGTGGAGCTGTAGATTTTGATAAACTTAATTTAAATCCTCGTGATTTTACTGCTTTAAGAAAAAACATAGAAAGACCGAATGGTATAATTCTGGTTAGTGGTCCAACTGGATCAGGAAAAACGACAACATTATATTCTATTCTAAGTAGATTAAATCGCTCTGATGTTACAATAATAACCGTTGAAGATCCTGTTGAATATACAATTCATGGAATCAGTCAGGTGCAGGTTAACGAAAAAGCGGGACTTACATTTGCAACCTCACTTCGTTCTATTTTACGACAGGATCCAGATATTGTGCTTATCGGAGAAATTCGTGATGCTGAAACGGCACAAATTGCTACTCAAGCAGCTTTGACCGGACATCTTGTTTTAAGTACAATTCATACAAACAGCGCACCTGCAACAATTACTCGTCTGATTGATATGGGGGTTGAACCATTTTTGATAGCTTCTTCGCTGATATGTGTTCTTTCTCAACGTTTAGTCAGACGTCTTTGCGAAAAATGTAAACAAAAATATGCGCCTACCATTGAAATGATTCGTCGAATTGGATTAAGCGAAGAAGATGCCAAATCAATTACTTTTTATAAGGCCGTTGGATGTGCTGAATGTTTGAATACCGGGTATAAAGGACGATTGGCAATATTTGAGCTAATGGAAATTAGCGATGAAATTGCGAAATTAATTGTTCAGCGTTCTGATTCTTCTGTTATTCGACAAAAAGCTTTGCAGCAAGGATTGACTTTATTGGGAATGGATGGAGTTCGAATGATTCGTGCCGGTGCGACGTCAATTGAAGAGGTATTATCAGTTGCTTATGTTGAAGAAGTTATGGAGTGAAGCGTCCCACGCGAAATTGCTTCATAGCCATTTATACCAGATAGATAAGTTTTGTGGAGTTCTGGCGACGACGGATAAACACTTTTAATTCCAGTAAAAAGCTTATTTATTTTTAAAACATTGAATTTTGATTTGCTGGTGAGTTATATAAGACTTGTGAATTTTAGTTGACCAAAATTTTGATGGGGGGGCCTTCAAATGCCGTTTTGGTGTAATGATGCAACAATAATCTCATTAATTCGCCAGACCTCAACGGTTCAACGATTTTCGGCTTCTTTTATATTAATTTTGTTTCCAACATTTTTTCTTTTTTTCTTTTTTTATCTTCCCTCAGCCTCCCAAATCAAAAAATTAACTGTGGATTATAAAAATTTGGTACAACAAGAAAAACAATTAAGCCAAATTTATTCTAAATTAAAAATATTTGAATTGGAAAATGAACAATTACAGGGGCAGTTAAATTTAAAATTCAAAAAAACTGACCCGTCGGAATTTATGTCGGATTTGCTTCAAAAAAATAAACTATCATGTTCAAGTATTAAACCATTAAAATCCAAAAAAAATTATTTGATTGAAAAAGATTATTTATCTGTTTCTGCAAAAGGATGTTTTAAGGATAGTTTGAGGTTTTTTAGTGATTTATGTGAAAGTAAGCAAAACATAAAAATATGTGATCTTAAAATATGCAAATACAAAGAAAATAAGATTAAATTCGATTTGGTGTTTAGATATGTGTCGCTTTCAAGTTGAAGTTTTATTTAAATGGTTTATTACTTTTGGGGGGCTATTTTTTATGGCTGCAAAATGTAATAGTTTTATTTCTAGCAAAAAAATCAGGGATCCGTTTAATTTACCGTTACAAGCATCAAATAAAAATAATGAACTATTTTTGATTAAACTTTTAGGCGTTGTGCGTAGTGGAGATAGGTATGGTGCAGTTCTTAATTTTGATGGAAAAATAGAAACAGTTTTTCAAAACGATAATTTTTTTGGATTTAAAGTTTTAGCAATTAAGTCTGATTACGTTGAATTAATTAGAGGAAGAACAAAAAAAAGACTTTTCATCGAGTGATTTTTATATGGAAGCTTATTAATCCATGGATCCTGAAATCCAACTTCGCCCTGCGTGGCTGCGATGGAAAGGTAAATTCAGGATGACAATTGGAAGGGGGATGTGCTGTGTTTTGCTTTATTTTTTTACTACAATTAATTTTGGGTACAAATTTTTTACTTGCCGACAGTGTTGTGTTGCCAACTGAAAAATATGAAGCGTTGCCTTTACCTCCTACAACACATGATTTAATTAAACAAGAAAATAATAGACAGCAAGAGGATACTCTTAACAAAATTGAAAAAATTGTTAAAAAAGAGTTAAAAGAAGAAAATTTAAACAAAAAAGAAGAAACAAAAAAAAGAAAAAAGAGTGTTGATAAAAAATCAAAAACAGAAGGTAATTCTTCTTCTAAACAGTTAGGTGGCGATGGGGTGTGGGATTCATTGAAGAATCCACAGCTCGAAAAAATATTGCGTACTTTAATTGATGATCAGTACAAAGAGCTTGGCCGATACGATAAAACCGTTTCTTTAACTCTAAAAAAAGTAGATATAAAAAAGGCTTTTGAATTAATAAGCAAAACATCAGGAATTCAAATTTTTGTTGATAATGATGTGCAGGGTGCAGTTGAAAATATAGATTTAAATAATATTCATATTTCATCAGCATTGCGTTTGCTTGCGACATCAAATAATCCGATTCTTGCAGTGTTGCAAGAAAATGGGGCAATCCGCATTGCAAAACTTTCAACGGCAATTGAGTGTCTGAAATCTCAAGCGATGGATCTTCTTGATCGTGATTATAAAAATGTATGTATAACAATTTGTCATGCAAAGTGGAATGAGGAATTGAAGAAACGTTTGACGAGTCTTTGGAAAGGAATTATTGGAGATGGAAGTGATAAAAATTCGAATTACATAGTTTTTGATGATGAAAGTAAAAAAGTGTTATGTCACGCTCGGCAGGCTCAGGTCGATTCTTTTAAGGATTTTATTGCTAAGATAGACATAGAGATACCTCAGGTTAAAATAGATGCTCGAATTGTAATTGCAAGTAAGGATTTTGAAGAGGCTTTAGGTTTTGATTGGTCCGGTTATTATGATAAACGTGGTATGGTCACTCATTCTGAATTTGCGGGTTTTGGCGCAAAAAAGAATGCTACGGATGATTCTGCATTTGCAGGTGCTGTTAACTGGGCAATGAATTTTGTTCCTAGTTTAAACATGAAATCAATTCCAATTAGATTGCCATTCATTTGGGGTAATAAAAATTTTGATAGCAATAGAGTAAATCTGATCTTGCAGGCGGCAGAAAATAAAAATCAAATTAGAACAATATTAAAACCATCTTTACTTGTTAATAACGATGAATTTGCAGAAATTTTGGTTGGCCAGCAGATGCCGCATGAGACAAAAATAGCAGAAACGGTTGAGGGGCAACCATCAAATGTGACTACTACTCAGTATAAAGACATTGGAATGAACGTAAAAATTAAATCTATTATAGCCCCTGATAGGGATTCCGTATTTATGGATGTTTTTGTGGAGTATTCATATCTTGCCAAACCAAGAATCGAATTTGATACTCTTCCCGGGCCAGATAGTAAAAATTTTAATTACATAATCGAAACATCGCGATCCAAAAATCGTGTTCTTTTAAAAAGTGGGCAAACGACAATGATTGGGGGATTGATTATAAATACAGAAGAGCGAATAGAGACAGGCGTTCCGCTTTTAGAAGATATTCCAGTTTTAGGATTTTTGTTTAAAGCCAGACGAAAGGCTGTAATTGAAAAGCAGCTTATGATATTTATTACTCCAACTATTTCATGAGTGTGTGTTTAAGATTGACACTCAAGTGTCCAATAGATACGTTATTCTTAGATTTGTGAATCATAGAATAATTTTGCATTATTGTTCATGGAGTTTAATATGACAAAAAAATAAGATTATTTTTGTTAATAGCCTGGAGTGTAATTTTTTTGCTAAACGTATTTTCCGTTTCCTGTATGAAATATGATTCGTTTGGTTTAGAACAACAAGATTTTTCATGTATTTCTGTTACCGATAAAATGCTTACCCAAGATAAGTTTCCCATACTCATGGAGCATTTGTCTGTATATGCCGGTCATATCCATTCTGTTGATTTGTCTTATTCAGAAATAAATGACGAACAGTTAACGGCCATTTGCAATATTTGTTTTGAAATTTGTGAACTCAATCTTGAATTTTGCAGAGGGATTCGTAAGTTTGATTTTGGTTCACTTGCTAAACTAAGAAATCTGAATTTAAATTATACAATTGTTACACAGCAACAAGTTTTAGCGATCAAACGAAATTTTCCGGGGATTATTATTTCGCGTGAATATATCAAATTTGGTCTGATATAAATGCAATTTTCAGGGGCAAGATATTGTGCTACGCAAAATATTGTGTTATAAGTATCCTTCAGTAATATAAAAATGAGTTTTGTTTGGGTTTAATAGGGTTTTCTGGGTGGGGATATGCATTCAAAAATTTATTCAGCGACAACTGTTGGCATCAATGCACATTTGGTTGAAGTAGAAGTTGATTTATCATTTGGGATGATTCAGTTCTATATTGTTGGACTTCCTGATAAAGCAATTAAAGAGAGCAAAGATCGAATTAGGGCCGCTCTTAAAAACAGTGGGTTTAGGTTGCCTGAAAGATTGATAACAGTTAATCTTGCGCCTGCATCTTTAAAAAAAGAAAATATACTTTTTGACGTACCAATTGCTGTTGCAATCTTGCAAGCAGCAAAGTTGGTCGATATTTCTGAAGAATTTATTAACGAAACAATTTTTTTGGGTGAGCTTTCGCTTGATGGTAAAATACGACCGGTTCGAGGTGTTCTTTCAATTGCTCACAGTGCATTAAAATTTGGCAAAAAAAGATTAATATTACCAAAAGCAAACACCGATGAGGCAAGTTTGATCAAAGGCCTTGAATTAATTGGAGTTGAGACGCTGGTTGATCTGGTTGCATATTTACGTGGAGAGCAAAAAATTGAACCTACCCAATCCAGATTCGATCTGTTTTCCAGCCAGATACACAACCATCCGTTAGATTTTGAAGATGTTAAAGGGCAGTTCCAGGCAAAACGTGCATTGCAGATAGCTGCTGCAGGAAGACATAATATTTTATTTATAGGTCCTCCTGGTTCAGGTAAAACAATGTTGGCTAAGCGGCTTGCAAGCATTTTACCACCAATGTCTTTTGATGAGGTAATTGAAACTACAAAACTTTATTCTGTTGCTGGTTTATTAAATCAGGAATCTTTGATTGCTCATAGACCATTTCGCAGTCCACATCATACCATTTCGCAAGCAGGTCTTGTTGGAGGCGGTTCATCGCCACGTCCAGGTGAAATAAGTTTGGCAAACAATGGAGTTTTGTTTTTAGATGAGTTAACGGAATTTAAACGAAGCACTCTTGAAGTTTTACGTGAGCCTCTTGAAAATAAGCGAGTTTTAATCTCGCGTGCAAGCACCTCTGTTGAATATCCGGCATCATTTCTTTTAATTTCAGCTCTTAATCCTTGTCCATGCGGTTACTATGGGGATAAGAAAAAATGTGTATGCAGTGAACAACAAATTACAAATTATATTAGTAAGCTTTCAGGTCCGTTGCTTGATCGAATAGATTTGCATGTAAATGTGCCATCAATTAATTACGAAGAGTTAAAAGATAAAAATGTTCAGAGTAAAAGTTCTGCAAAGATGTACGAAGAGGTAAGCGTCGCTGTTAAGATGCAGGAGCAAAGATTAGGGGCTATTCGAAATGCAGATATGGCTTCAGATCAAGTTGAAAAATATTGTACGCTTTCTGCTGCAGCAGAACAGGCAATGAAGTTTGCTTTTGAAAAACTTAGTCTTAGCATGCGTGGTTACCATAAAATTCTTAAAATTGCTCGAACTATTGCGGATTTGCAATCTGCTGATATTATTGAAAAGTCTCATATTCAAGAAGCAATTGGATATCGGTCTCTTGATCAAAAATTGCAGTAAAGGGGTAAAATGGTTTTGGGCATTGGCGTAGATATTGTGCAGGTGAATCGGTTTAAATTTTGGATAGCCTGTCCTGAAAAGCAGTTGTTGCATGTTTTTTCACAACCTGAAATAGAGTATATTTTTTCGGGAACGCAAGAGCTTGCAATGCAGCGAATGGCATCACGATTTGCAGCAAAAGAAGCATTTTACAAAGCTTTGAGTAACACTTTGACCAGATTCAAAAAAACAGAAGAAACTATTTCATTTTTATCTTCGTGCAAAGCTGTTTGGGTAATGTCAGGGCCTTGGGATGTGCCGCAGCTTGTTGTTGATTGGAGTTTTTTTGAAAAAAGATTGGCAATTAAGTTACCAGATTTGGACACCAATCTTTCTATATCCCATGAAAAAGATTATGCTGTTGCTTACGTGATGGTTCAGGCGGGATCTCTTAATGCGTAAATGTCTTGGCCATATTCTTTCCGGATCGCTAGTTGAAGGCCTAGCAATGCGCCTTGGGTCGCAGGGATCTCTTGAAGATATAAAAACCGGGAAATTTGTTTCTATTGTTGGTGAACATTATACTTTTTTTTCATTAATTACAGATCTTGAATTGCAGGTTACAAATCCGGATATTTTACTTTTTCCTCCGTCTGAAGATGAAAAAATTCTTACAAATATGCTTAAAAAGCGCGATATTTACGCAAAAGTTATGTTACGACCTATGTTAATGCTTGATGCTGAAAAACACCGTATGCCGGTGAAAACTATTCCTTCGCATTTTGCAGCAGTTTATGAAGCCAGTGCGAGCGAAGTGGCTGAAATTTTTGGCGATGAACAAAAAGATAAAAAATATTTCAATATTGGTTTTCCGCTTGATATGACAACTCCGGTTTGTATGGATTTGGATTTATTGGTTGAGCGTAGCAATGGAATTTTTGGTAAAACGGGTACGGGAAAAACATTTATTACGCGGCTAATTCTTGCAGGTTTAATTAAAAATGAAAAAGCTGTAAATCTGATTTTTGATATGCATAGTGAGTATGGCTTTCAGGCTCGTAAGGAAGGCTCAGGAGAATCATTTGTTAAAGGGCTAAAAACACTATTTCCAAATCAAGTGGCAATATTTTCACTAGATCCGGATTCTACCAGGCGTCGAGGTTGTACTCCTGATTTTGAAGTTGTGCTTAATTATCAGGATATACGTGTTGAAGATGTTTTAACCTTACAGGATGAGCTTAATTTGCATCCAACAGCGCTTGAGGCTGCTTATCTGGTAGCGGCAAAATACAAGAATAATTGGCTAAAAGTTTTGCTTGAGCAAGAAGGAACTTTAAAAGAGTTTGCCGAAGAGATTGGTGCTCATGCAGAATCTATTGCTGCTTTGTATCGTAAACTTAAACGGCTTGAGCGTTTTCCGTTTATTAAAGACATGGTTACGACAACTTCGGTTGTTGACCGTATGATTGAGTATCTTGATCGTGGCATTAATGTTGTTCTTGAGTTTGGTAACCATACCTCAATGCTGAGCTATCTGCTGGTTGTGAATATTTTGACTAGAAGAATTCATGATGAGTATGTTGCAAAAACTGAAAAGTTTTTGGCATCGCAAAAGAAAGGCGATGAGCCGCGTAAATTGATGATAACAATAGAAGAAGCGCATAAATTTTTGAACCCAAATGCGGCCAAACAGACAATTTTTGGCGTAATTGCGCGCGAAATGCGTAAGTATTATGTTTCGTTGCTTGTTGTTGATCAACGTCCTTCGGGCATAGATCAAGAAATTTTATCTCAAATTGGAACTAAAATTGTGGCGCTGCTTAATGATGAAAAAGATATCCAAGCAATTCTAACTGGTGCAAGCAATTCCAGCGGGCTGAGATCGATTCTTGCTACATTGGATACGAAAAAGCAGGCACTTGTTCTTGGACATGCTGTTCCTATGCCGGTTGTCATAAAAACGCGTGAATATGATAGCGAGTTTTACAAAGCCATGGGGCTGGATTCAAAAGCTATGGATGTTAAAAA
>CAZMQG010000007.1:51412-60404 GCA_964568625.1 uncultured Pseudomonadota bacterium
ATAGCGAGTTTTACAAAGCCATGGGGCTGGATTCAAAAGCTATGGATGTTAAAAAGTCGATAGAAGAGATTTTTTAGGGATTACTTTTTACACAAATTCGATAACTCAACACTCACTGAAAATATCTACTGAAATGTGTTCCACTAAAGCATTGAGTGAGAATTTTGTCATCCTGAACTTGATTCAGGATCCATGGAGAAATAAGTATTCCTACTTTCTCTGTGTCTTTAAAGACTGTTTTAGTTTGTCTATTAACTTCAAAGTTTTTACTTTTTCAAAAAAATATTGCGCTCCAAAAACCATAACTATTAAATTTATGCCAAATAAAATATTCTTTATGTATCCTTCTGGAAGCATGTTTAGATAGCCTAGCATATAAGCTCCACCCAGCCACATGCAAGCGCATAAAAAAAGATAGAGAAAATCTTTGATGCTTATTTTTTTGTCATTTGTGTCGACATGGTGCGGCCTGTTTATATGCTTATAAGTAGTTATGCTAGTTGATAGTGCTATGCAAAAAGTAAAAAACCAATATGCATATGGATTAATGTTATAGTAATAGATTGATCGAAAGAAGTAAGAGACGATAAAAATTGCCATTATCGATGGTAAATATCTAACAATCAAAGTAAAAATAGTATCAAAAATTTTCATTATTGCTCTTTACCTTTCAGTTAAAGTCGGTTAGCAAATTTGTAAAAAATACCCAAAGATAATAGCATATTTATGCAGTTTTTATTACTAAAAATCGCTTTTTGAGGCCAGACATGTGAGCATCGCATTTGGATTTGACGACATTTATGAAAAAAGCTAGTCTGTTCGTGTGGTTGTGTAGTAATGTTATATATTTTTAAATAACTATTTTTTAGGAGTTTTATTATGAAAAGAATTTTAACAGGAATTGTTGCAGCATCGGCATTGAGTATGTCACTTGCCAGCGCAAAAGAGCTTGTCTGTTTTGATAGTATGAGAATTTTGCAGGAAGCAAAAGAGAATCAGAAGATTGCCGGTGAATTGAACGGTAAAATTGAAGAGTTGCAGAGCTTTGTAAAAGAATCACAACAAAAGCTTGTTGAAATGCAATCCGAATTGGATAAAAAGACTTCTATCTTGAGCAAAGAGGCTCTTCAAGAAAAGACCGAAGCAATTGTACAAAAGAAAAAAGATTTGGAACGTACAATTGGTGACAAAAAAGAAAAACTTGAAAAAATTATTCAACAAAAACAGGTTGCTCTTCGCAGTAAACAAATTGGCATAATTAACGAAGTTTGCAAAAAAGAAGACTGGGGTGTATTGGTAGACAAAAATGCTCCTGGTGTAGTTTTCGCTGCAGATGCACTTGATAGAACTGATATTTTGATTAAGGCTATTGATAATGCATATGACGCAGAAAAATCTAAAAATGCAGTTAAATCGACAAAAGTTACAACAACAAAAAATGCCTAAATTTGGGATTTAAATGGAAGTTAATTTAACTCTTGGCAAAGTATTAGAAATAGTCGACGGAGCTACAAGCTCCGTCGATTCTGATTTTATAATTAAAAATATTAAATCTTTAGAAACTGCTGAATCGCAAGATTTGGCTGTAATTCTTGAAAGAGGTGATGCCTCTGTTTTTGATTCTGTAAGTTTGGATAAGATCAAAAACAGTAAGGCAGGAGTCATACTTTCAAGTGTTGCCGATGTGCCTGAAAAAAATTACATTATCGTTAAAGATGCAGTAGGCGCTTTTCAAAAGTTAGTTAATTATTTAAATCAACAGCAGACTGCTAGTTCTATTGGCAAAAATGTAGATCCAACAGCCGTAATTGATCAATCTGCAGTTATATGTGATGGTGCAATAATCGGGGCTGGCTCAGTTATAAAAGCATTGTCATTTGTTGGTAGAAATTGTGTTATTGGTTTGGGGGTTACACTTCATCCCGGTGTAAAAGTATTAGACCGTTGCATTATTGGAGATGGAACGGAAATTCATTCCGGTGCTGTAATTGGATCAGATGGGTTTGGATATAAAGTTACCAAGCAAGGCATGCAAAAAATACCTCACATTGGAATTGTCAGAGTTGGAAGAATGGTTGAAATAGGTGCTAATACTGCAATAGATCGATCTTCCTTTGGCGAAACAGTTATTGGTGATGGGGTAAAAATAGATAATCTTGTTCACATTGCTCACAATGTTAAAGTTGGGGCTTCAACTGCAATTTTAGCACACACTTCTATAGGCGGAAGCACGCAAATTGGAGTTGGATGTCAGATTAGTGGACATGTTGTCATCAAGAATGATGTAAAAATTGGCAATGGTGTAAAAATTGTTTCAAAAAGTGCCGTGATGAACAACTTGGGTGATGGTGAAGTTGTTTGTGGTGTTCCGGCCATTCCGTTTACAAAATGGAAGAGAATATCGGTTTTACAGCTAAGACTCCCTGAGTTTGCAAAATTTATTGCAGAAATCCAACGATTTATAAAAGATAATAATCAATCGTGGTTTAAGCGAATGATGTTTAAATTTTTTAAAAAGGGGTAATGCGTGAGTTTATTGGTTGTAAGTTGTTTAAAATCTCAACTTGCAAGCGATTTTGCAACCGCTCTTGATATTCCTCTAATTCAGTTATCAGTTGGGTTGTTTGCAGACACGGAAGTTTACGTTGATGCAAAAGAATCAGCGATGATTTCTGGAGCCGATATTTTATTTGTCCATCAGTTTTTTCTTAGTGATCTACGTTCTAATGGGTCTATCAATGACCAGCTTGCAAGTCTTTTAATAGCATGTGATCTCTTGAGAAATATTGGAGCAAGAAAAATTACTGCCATTTTGCCATATCTTGCGTATTCACGTCAGGATGAGAGTTTTGGTGGCAAATTTACCGGGCCTGTAAAATTGGTGGGGCGTTTTTTAAAAGAATCCGGTATAGATAGTGTTTTTGCTTGCGATCTTCATTCCGAAAAACTTTTTGATTTATTTCAGATTAAACTTGAAGAAATTAGTTTGGTTGATTTTTGGGCTGAGCATTTGAAAACTCTTTTCAAAGAAGAGATTGATAAAAACTTGGTTTGTATAGCATCTCCGGATATTGGTGGTCTTAATCGAGCAAATAGGATTGCTCAAATGTTAAATGTTCCGGTTGTGTACCTTGAAAAAAAACGAATAAATCCGGATAATCCTGTGGCGCTTTGTTTACATGGAGATGTAAATTCAAAAACAATCATAATTGTGGATGATATAATTGATACGGGCAGAACGGCAATACAGGCTAGCCTTATGTTAAAGGTGCATGGGGCAACAAAAATTGTTGGTGTGTTTACTCATGCAGTTTTTTCACCAGGAATAATCGATAGGCTAAAAAAGAGTGATTTTTGTAAAATTTACATATCAAATTCTTTGCTTAATTCATTTGAAAAAAGTAGTAAAAAGATTTCAGTCTATTCAATAAATAAGTATTTAATTCGAAAAATTTCTGAAAAATTAAATTAATATTATGCAGGATAAAAAAGATGCAAAATGTAATATTTGATCCAAAGTTAATAAAAGCAGTAATTGGGTTGGGGAATCCCGGGCAGCCTTATTATAAGACTCGTCATAGTATAGGATTCAGGATATTAGATAAACTTGCCGAGAAATCTGGAGTATCGTTTAGTAAATCTGATAATAAAGAGTATGCAAAAGCGGATATAAATTTAGTTAATGGAGATGGTGTTTCTGTTTATCTAATCAAACCTCTTACTTTTATGAATAAGTCAGGAGAAGTTATTCCATTTTTGCAAAAAAAAGGGATTAAACCTGAAGAGATTTTAGTTATTCACGATGAGCTTGAAAAACCTTTTGGGAATATTTCAACTAAATTTGGTGGAAGTGCAAAAGGTCACAATGGTCTAAAGTCCATAATAACTTTTATGGGACAAGATTTTTGGAGATTAAGGTTTGGCATAGGCAGGCCCAGTGATAACTCTGATGTTGGAACTTATGTTCTTTCGTCTTTTACGAAAGAAGAAGAAAACCAAGCCTCCGATTTGATTCAAAAGGCAATTACGCTGATTTTAGGATAACTATTTTTTTGCTAGCCAAGCTATTGTGTTGTTATGAATTATTTGCAAACCACAAGCTTGATATTCGAGCATTTTGGTTGGTCTTGAAACCCAGTTTATAATATCTTGCTCGCGTAGCAGAAAACCAAAATTTGCGGCACTCATGTATTTATAAAGTTCTTCTGGCTTAACATTCTTGATTATATAATTTGATTTTGGGATATCTAATCTTTTAAGTTCGTTTTCAAATGGTTCTTGATCTTGCGTTAATATGAGCATAAAACTTTTGGAATCTTTAAAATACTGGAAAGAGAAGCTTTCTATTGTTTCTTTTGCGCATTGCCAAGGTTTAAATGAACCGCTGTAGCAGTAGACTGTATAATCATCCGGTATGTCCAACTCATCGCGTACCTGTGTTCTCCATACAACAACTTGGTATTTATCAATCGTTTTTGGAATGTCATTTATTGCTATAATTATTTTTACGGGATCAGTTCCAAATTCTTGAATTATATAATCTTTAAGAGCTAAACTAACAGCTTCTATTTTTAAATTAAATGCGTTTGAAGTTTGAGCGTTATAAACAAATTTTTCGATTTTTTGTAAACTTTTGAATATGAGTTTATCCCAAAGAGCTTTAATTCCTATGTTCTTGCGATTGGAAGAGATGCTTTTTTGACTTGCATAGCGATATTCTTCTGCGCACAATCCTCTGGCTTGGATTACAACAGGTGTCTCAAAATTTTGTAGTTTAGAAAGTGCCTGCAATGTAATGTATCCGGCAAGTGGTCCTCGTGCTGTAATTTGGTCAAAGTTAAGCGTTTTAAAAAGACTGGTTAAGCAGGATGTCGCATGCAGTAGGCTTAGTTTTCCTAAAAATGGGTAACGGTGTAAAAATACTATCTTTAGCCGTTCACGTTGCCCAAAAATATTTATGATTTCTTCTTTTGTCGGAGCATGTTTTTCAAAACATACAAATGTGACGTGCAAATATTCGTTTTGATCAATTTCATTTAAAATTGGTTTTAAAACTTGGCTTTGAAAGACGGAATTTTTGATTCCGTCGTAAATAATAAATACTAACTGTTTCGTTTTGTTTTTAATCATTGGAATCCTTACGCCTTTTTAAAATTATCCTAAAAACTATTGTATGATGATGGGACATAAAGTGCAAGTTGTGCGGATATAGCGAATCTATTTTTTTGTGAGATCATTTTTTGATAAGTTCTTAGCAAGATTATTTAAGGCATCTTTTGCTTGTATAAAAATCCGTAATGGGTTATTTAGAAAGGCGTTGTATGAAATTTGCTAATAATATTTTTGCAATGGCATGTTTAATAAGCTTACAGCTTATTGGGTGTTTGTTTGCCATGGAGAATTCTGATGTATGCCAATCTCAATTGGGAATACAGATTTTTGGTCGAAGAATAAGAGTGGAAAATCAATCTGGAACAAGACTTAGAATAGAAGTTTGTAGAAGCGATGATAAGCAGTGGGAGTCTGTTTTGGAAAATAATTCTAGTATTGATATTGGATCTATTCTAGATATTCCAAAAAGAGTCTCATATATGGCATATGGCAACATACTTAGTTGGGTACGTATGGCATGCCACGGAACAATTTTGCTAGACGATATTAATAGATTTAAAGAGGTAGCAGAGCATATGACAGTTGTTCTGAGGATAAAAAGTGGAAATGATTTTCAAATTTATTCAGAGCTATGCAGAAAAAATGTGATTTTGTCCAAATTATTTCCTTCGATTGAATTGTATTTGATGCCTGGATATCTACAAGGTCCTTCATACAGATCAGTAGAAGAATTTAAAGAGAAGGATTGTATTAATTTTGCCAGATATGTTATTGGCCTTAAAAGTGATTATTCGGAATTTGATGTAAATATCAAAGCAAATAGATTACTCGAAGAATGGAATCCTGAGTTATATCAAGATGGTGAAAGAGAGATTGTTAAAAGTATTCGATTGTATGTTGAATGGGCAAAGGCAGCGTTGCTTGGACTTCTTGAATTTTCAATATTCACACGTGAACAGGTAATGCGGATGCCATTTCAAGCTCGTAATGAAATAGTAAGGTGTATTGTGGAAGGAAGCGAACAACAACGAGAAAAATTGAAGATCTTAATTGAAGAAGCTAAAGCTTTGGTTCCTCCTCCAGCACCGCTTCCGGCTCCATTGCCAATTCCGATTGAAGCAGCTCATGCCTGTATGGATTCAGATCAAGAAGGAGTTTGTGTTGGTAGCCCACAGTTTCATCAACGAGTTTCTCAAATGCAATCTCAGGTGATTAGGCCTGAAGTTCTTCAAATTAGGCCTTCTGATTTATCTGAGATGTCAAAATCTTTAAGGCGTCTTTCTATCGCCGGTTCTTCACCTAAGGTTGTTGTACGTGGGGCTCAGGAAATTTCACCGGATCGGTGGGTTGAGCTTTCGCAAAAGCCTGAATTAATAACTCATAATGAATTTGTGCTTATGAGGTTAAAATACGAGGCAGATGAACCGGATTCAACGTTTTTACTGAATATTAAAAAACTTATTGAACAGGTAAGTGATTTGGTTAAATTGGATAAGCTTTTGAATTTTTTGGATAGAAGTAATCATGATTTGTTAGGGAAAAGAGAACTAATTTTAAGGAATATTTCTTTAAAATTGGGCAGAGGCGCGTTGGCAAGAGATATAAAAAGTGCTCCAAAATTGAAGAAAGTTAGTTAGGTTACAATAAAGATATTTATAAAATGCTTTTAGCATACAAAATTTTTATCGAATATTATCCAAACGACGAATAAATTTGATAGCGCTTGAATGATTTTTTGATGACTAAATAAGAGGTCTCAGTTAAAAATTGAGACCTCTTATTTAGTTTTAGATATTAACTTATTTAGGTTCAGTAAATTTTATTAAATCTTATTCCCAGCCCACATGGCTTCTGCATAAGGGACATTGATGAAAACGGGCCTTAATACTATCAAGATCGTGTTGGCATATAAATTGGTGGCAGCATGGGGTTAGCGTATGTTCCAGGATAGCTATTTCGCTTTTAGGTGTTAGACAAATCGGACAGCAAAGCCCATCTATATGATTTTTGAGTATTCTAACTACTTCTTCTAACCCGGCGTTCAATGCTATGATGAGCGGTGTAACTCCATATATGGTTCTCAGGAGAGCATTTGCACCACAATCTAAAAGAAGCTTAACAACAAATGGATTATTACATTCAACAGCATCATGTAGCGGAGTCTTTCCATAGATGTCTTGCATATTAATATTGGCCCCGTGTTCCAATAAAATTTGAGCAATCGTAATTTTTTCTCGTGGTCTATCCTTTAGGTGATATAACCGGACAGCATAATGTAGCGGGGTGTTCCCCTTATTGTCTTGCATATTAACATTTGCGCCACGATCTAAAAGCATTCTAACAACTTCTATAGAACCAACGTAAGCAGCCCAATGTAGTGGAGTCATGCCTTGGATGTTTTGCAAATCAACCTTGGCGCCATGCCCTAGTAGAAGGCTAGCAATTAGGTGATGGCAATCCCTGGCAGCATAATGTAGTGGGGTGTTCCCCTCATTGTCTTGCATATTAACATTTGCACCACGCTCTAAAAGAACTCTAATAAACTCTGGATTTTCAGAGTAAACGGCATGATGTAGCGTAGTCTTGCCATTGAAGTCTTGCATATTAACATGGAAGCTGGGATCCGAAAGTAGCGCTATAACTTTTTCCAAATCACCATATTGGGCAGCTAAAACAAACATTGTTTCTTTAGTAAGTATTCCGCTGCGAGTTAACACATATATAGCAGTTTTATATGTCTTCCATGGGTCTACATCAGGCACTTGTAACGTCGTTCTTGCTGATACAGATGGAGCATCTTCGGATCTTCGTACTAGCGCTGATGGGGATGGAGCATCTTCGGCTCTTCGTTGGGGACGCACAATAGTTAATTTTTTTCTGGGTGTCGCAGTAGGCGCTTGTTGTTTTTGCTCCATAGCGTTAACTGAATTATCCGCAACAAACATACAACCCAAAATAAGAAATAATATTTTTTTCATCTTAAACCTCACATTTTTAAAAATAATTAATATAACACTCCAATTTGTAGTTTTAAAAAATTATAAGTAATGCAAAATTTATTTTATTTTTGTAGGGTCTTCTTCTCTATTTTTTTTCCAATCTAGTATGATTCCATGTTTACGCTCCTTTTTTTTCGAAATTTCGAGGGCTCTAATTTCATCATATCTACTTTCGCGGGCTAATATTTTTGCAAGTGTTCGTTCTTCCCTTGTTTTTTCTCTAGCTTTTCGCGTTTTTGTAATCAGTTGAGCCGTATCTTGCACTTCCCTATTTGCCTCTTCTTCAAATTCATAGAAGACTGTTATTATAACAATTTTATTTGACAGGCTCATTGGTTGTGTAACCACATTGAATTCACTACGCTTTATTTTTACACGATATACAATGGAATTAGTCTTTGTATCTAAAAACGTTTTGCCATACTCTATTGCAAGTTCAATATCTAGTTCGCTTACATTACGTTTTTCCATTCGTTCTCTTGCATGTTTTGTATAAATCAATTCTAAAAGTGTACCATCCCGATTGACCATGGCATTAACTGAAGGCTCTTGAGATTGTGTTACTTCTACCGGTGCCGTTGCTTCTGCTTCAATAGTACTTACTGGCTCTGCAGCAGACATTTTCTCCACAATGGTTGCTGGTTGTACAACAAGAGGTCTTTCTATAGGTGTTTGCTGTACAATTGGAAGCACTGGCGCCTGAGCTACTTCGGCAACTCTTTGCCCAGGCCTTACAATAGTTAATTTTTTTCTATGTACATTGGCGGCCGCTTGTTGTTTTTGCTCCATAGCGTTAGCTGAATTATCTGCAACAAACATACAACCCAAAATAAGAAATAATATTTTCTTCATCTTAAACCTCACATTTTTTAAAATAATTA
>CAZMQG010000008.1:0-59560 GCA_964568625.1 uncultured Pseudomonadota bacterium
TTTGCGTAATCATCACATTCTTTTAGAAATGAATCCTGAGTTCCTAAAACAGCTGAAGCTAAACACGAGTTAGCTAGCGAATCTTGCCGACCATCTTCATCCGCCAAGAGAACGAATGATTTTAAAAGTCCCATGCCCGCATCACCCCAATGCTGTGGATTACACGTTGTTTTTAAACCACTGGCAATTCCTCGAGCTGCGATTTCTGGATTATTTATCGTCAAGACCATGAGCCTCACACCACCTGCAACAATTCGAACGAGATCATAAGAAAAGTCAGAAAGATTAAATGCTTTCTCTATATTTTTTTCTACTTTTGCTTGTGCAGTTGCCTGATAAATTAATGGAGCAAAGGCTCTTACTTGAAGATTGTCTACGTAGGTTGATTGCAGATCCATCATTGTTATTCGTGTATCACAAAGCTCTTCGTGTAACTGTTTATCAAGTGCTGTGCCATAACAGTTATTAAATACATCAGCATATGGATCTGTAAACTTTGGATGCTTTACTTGCGATGAGTAATCAAAACACTTGTATGACTGCTTACGAGTTTGTTCAGCGGCCTTAACTCGTGCTTCTAATCTTTTCTTGTACTCATTATTTCCGGATTTATATGCAGGCAGTGTTTTGCAATTTGTGATAATTGGATCAAGATTTTTAGGGTTATCAAAACACAGTCGAGGGGCAGCTTGCTGTTGTCTTAGGCGTGCACTTTCTTGGGCTTTTTGAAAATCTTCTATTTCTTTTTTCCTACGCGCTTCTATCGCATCTTGCGTTTTTTGAAAATCCCAAGCCACATATGCCATAGATTTTTTGAATTTGTCTTCTGCATCATTATTTTGTACTATTATAAACTCATCATCAATAACATATACAAAATTACCTTCAGCAAGAGCTTGCAATACATTTCTTCTCGCTATGACTGGTAAACATTGAAGCCTTGACGTTATCAAATCAAATTGTTCTGAATATGCATTACAAGCTGATTTCATTAAAGCTTTATTAGTTTTACTTTCATTGTTTTCTTGAATGGCTTTTTTGTCTTTCACATATTCACCAAGACTCCAAGGACATCCTCCATCATTATAAGAAATTTTATTTTTGGATTCGTTTAGCGCTGTTCCCTTATAATACAAATTCACTCCAGGGTATATATTATTACCCTTTGCTACCAGGCATAACAAATTCGAAACAAAAAAAATAACCATCAAAACAATGTAATAGGTTTTTAATTTATTAATATTGTCCATTTCATTTCCCTCAAATTTCTTCTACCTCTTGAATTATCTTTTCTCCAACATATTCTACAATTCCGTTGTACACCAAACTACCAATAAAAATTCCTACCGACGCACGAAATTTATTATGCTTTGCCAATTCTACCAATTTCGGATTTTCAAAAACACAATCACAACTATTAAACATATCCATAAAACTTTCTATTGCTGCTAAAGCAATAGCCCTAACCCATCTTCTTTTTATACGATATTTTGTACCTTGATATTTGTAATTGATAAACTCATTTGTCTTTATTACTAAAACAGTCTTCAGTAATAATAAAAATGCAGGAACAGATCCCTTTTTATCTTTAATGATTTCAATAATTTTTGGAATGGTACGAACCATATTCTCATTTAAAACAGTTTTTAGTACAAACGAAACTTTAGGTTTATGCTTATCTGGAACCGGAATGATTTCAAAAATCCGTTGAAACACTCCATCCATGCCGCCATCAGTTTCTAGCGCACGGGAGCAAGAGTCCTCAACCATACGAGAACAATCTCGGGCGATTGGACTTACTTGGTCCGCCAGCTTGGCAAGTTCTGGTGACAATTTATCACTGAAAATTATAGATAAAGATGATACCAAATCTACTATCATTGCCCTGGTTTTTGCCAGTTCTAAATCTTCTTTTGTGTAAGCGTTTGAAGAAAAATTAGAAACAAAACAAATTGTTATTGTTAGTGCAGACCATTTAAACCATTTTTTCATTGTTGTGTTTTCTGTTTACTAAGTCTTTTTTATTTTACCATCCATCCTCATGAATCCGCGGACTTGCTGCTGGTGTTGCTTGTGGTGCTGGATTTTCTTCATCCGGCGCAGCCACTGGTGCGGGTGGATTTGCTGGCTGATTTGCAGCAGGTTCTTCAGGGGATCTTGTTAACCATTGAAGGCCTCTTACACCTACATATGTTAGGCCTGCAAAAATTGCTACTGGCACAACCACTGAACTTGCTGCTGCGACTGCCCCTCCTAATGTTGCAAGTGAGCCGCACCCTCCTCCCAATGACATCACCGCACCCGATACCGTTGGGCCTAACGCTTCAAATCCACCGAATACTGCATGTATAAATACTGTTTGCCCTCCAAATGCGACTGCTGCTGCTCCATTTGCCGCTCCCGCCGCTGCGGCTCCGCCAATTCCTACACCTGATACTGCTGCAGCCGCTCCACCTGCCGTAACTTCTACCCCTCCGAGAAGTCTCATCTTAGCGCGAATAATATATTCGCCATCATCCATTTGGTTAACTGAAATGTATCCGCTGCTAAATAATTGGCTTAGAATTTTTTCACTTTCAGCCTCTGTTATTTCAACTATATGCTCCGGATCTATTTGGCTAAATTCTTCTGGGGTTAGAATAATAATTTTGGGTTTGTTTCTTCCTAAAAAATTCACTAGCTGTTCATCTGACATTTTTCGCAACAACGGATCGCAAAAACAATTTTGAATATCATAAATTTCGCCATCTTTAAAAATATGAAATCCATCATAATCTTTATAAAGTTTAATATTTCCTAGTCTTTCTGGAATAAATACTTCGTTACTCGCAAATTCAATAAATTCGGCTTGATCATAATTCGCACTTACCAAACTAAAAAAGAACAATCCGCTAAATAATACTAATTGTAATGCATACTTCTTCATAATAGTTATCCTCATCGTTTTTATTTTTTAAAATATAATTATCATTTTTTTCTAAATTACGCACTATTTAACAATCGCTCGCATGCATCAATTCTTTCTCCTATTATTTCTCTAAGTTTTCTAGTATCAATTTGCTCATGAGGTCCAAAATATTTGTTTGCACTCAAAGATATATCTACATATGGTGGCTCTTCAAAGTCAGGAAATAAACTAATTACATAGTCAACCATTTTATGAGTTTTTTCTCTTATTTCATAACCTACCAATACCTTTTTAACACGAATAACCGATGGGGCATGCTGCTTTTGTACCATTATCGGACCTGTTTCATCACTTGCCAACACATCGGCTTGATTTGTTCCTTGAACTGCTTGTACCGTTACACCATGATTTGTTTGAGCTGCTTCTGGACGTATTTCTTGTGCCTCTTGTACAGGAATCTCATGACCATACTCTTCTTGTCTTTCATCTGGTTGGAGTGTGTCATCGTTGTTTGAAATATTGGGGTTAGGCAATTCATGGTCATTAGACTTTTCATTGATATTTTTAGCGTCGCATTGATTTTTGGGCTTAGGCTTTCCTTTGAGAAAGCCAGATTCCCCAGAAATGTATTGCGCCAACAAAATACAAGCAACTACAAAGGCAAGAATGCATGCAACAACTTTCAATGCAAAATAATAATTTGTTGCATGCATTAAAAGGTTTAAAAAATTTGCTCGCGAACAATATTCTTTAGATCCATTATTATTCACAACAATATTTATGACAGTACCCTTTGAATTTTGTTTATTCAAAAGATCATTAATGTGTGTCACAAGTTTTTTGGTGTTGTATGGAATTGTTTGGTCACCGTCAAGCATTTCTACAATCTCATCGACTGAATTTTCATGCAGAAGAAGCTCATAAATATTTTCTACAAGCAGCTTAAACTCATCATCTCCCATTTTTTTAGGTATGGAAGCTACAGCTTCACAAGTATTTTGCGCTAATAAATAAATATGATTACTCAACGCAGCAAAAACTGTTATACAAAAAAACAAATATCTCATATTTATGAAAAACAACTGTTGTAAGCAATTATAATTACGCATGAACAACATTTACCCCTCCTATCCATTTATTACGTTCTTTTTCCCATTGTTCTGTTTGCTGCAGGCTATGTATTGCTTGGTCTATTATGGTTAACGCGATGTTATTAGTTAACTGCATAGACTCTTGTCGTCTTGCATTAATAATCATTTCTTCTGCAACAAATTTAATAGCTCTCGGTGAAAAGCCTTTGAGGCTATCTGCATATTTTGGAAGCAATTTTATAATATCTGGATGCAAGTCAACGATTGCTTCTTCATTTTCTTGTGCAGATTTTACAAGATACATAGAAAGAATTTTCTCTCGCTCTGATGCTTCCGGTAGAGTAAATTCAATATTTATTCCAACCCGATTAGTAATTGCATCATCAAGCTTAAATGGGTGATTAGTTGCAAATATAAACATTACTTTTTTCTGTGACTGATCTGAAACGAGAGACAAAAATGTGTTTATAAAATCTTGCGTTGCTTTTGATGTCGTTGCTAACTTTCTGTTTGCAAACAAAGATTCGGCTTCGTCTATAAAAACTATGAGGCCGTTCTTGCTCCTTTTTGCCCAATTCAAAAGTTTCCGTAATTCATTATTGGCATGATTAAGGTCAGTAATTTTTGCAAATTCTGAGCCGGAGGTTAATGCATAATCTAGCCCTGATTCATACGCTAATGCTTTAACAAACGCCGTCTTTCCGGTACCTGGAGCACCATGGAAAAGAACATTGGGAAGAGCTTCGGCATACTTTTTTGCAGTTTGAACTCGCAATAAAAGATCTAACAGTTGTTTTTGTAAATGAGGGGTAAATATTAAATCGTCAATAGCAACAGCTTGTTTCGGTTTAAACCATTCAAATAATCCAGGGCTTGATGTTTCACTTATAATTCGTGGTTGTGTTAAATAATTTATAAGTACTGGCAAACCATATTTGATTACGTAGATACACAAAGCAATGACTACAATTGTTATTGCAATTTCCATCATGATTCTTGGATCACTTATAATTTCTTTAATTTTTTCCCATTTTATTTGAGCACTAATTCTTACTTTATCTTTCTCTAATTCAGGATTATTGTTTTTCTTAAAAGCTTCGTCTATCGCTTTTTCTAGTAACTTTCCAACTTCTTCTGCATGTGCACTAAAGTCTGCCTTACTTTTTTCGATTACCTCTTTAGCTTGGCCGGGAAAATGTGCAATAACTTGTTCTAGTGCTGTTAGCTCACCTTGAACCTTTTCAATTCTATGTTCGAGTTCTCCGGTTTTCGTCTGTGACTCATTCGCTTTTATTGCGGCACTCGCAACACGACTAGCTAAGCGTTCCATTGCTAAATCCATTCTAGCTACATCACGCTTGGAAGCATTTGTTATATCACAAAGTTCACGAACATTTTCCTTTTCAGCAGCTAACTCTGATCCCAATCTTTTTAATTGTGTCGTTAGAGCTGGTAATTGAGCACTTAGATCCGCTAATTGTTGCGCAGGTTGTTGTGCTTGTTGCTTTGCTGAATAGATAATTGAGTGGTTAATAATATTGAGAAAGCTTACTATGACAATTATAAAAAAATATTTATGTGGCCACATAACCTACTCCTTAGTTGATGATTAAAAAAAGATTGCAAAAACAAAAAAATCGTTCATAATACTAACCCGTTTAAATTAAAATCGAGTTAGCCTTTTCAGTTAGATAAGTTTTATCTAAGAAAGGTTTATTTTGTCGCAACGAAATCTAGCAAGATAGTTTTTATTTGTAAAGTAAAAACTATAGTTTTATTTTTTAAATTTCTAAAAAATTTTGTATTCCTACATTGGCAGAAGTTCCCCTTAATTTTTAATTTTTTCTATTTTTTAGAAACAAGAAATTAATCGCTACAAAAACATTTTTTCAATTGATTTTTAAAAAAGTACGTTGTACCATTCTTCAAATGTCTACTTAATTTATTTTCTCAAATATTAAGCAGAAGGAGTGTGTACAATGAATAGTCTAAGCAAACTTCGTATGATATTTTTGTATTTATGCTTTACCTCTTTATATTTTAATTTTGTTTATTCGGGCCTTGCAGATACGAATAAGGTCGCAACACTTAATGGACTGGTAGCAATAAAAGATTTAAGGGTAGGAGACAAAGTATTAACTTACAACTTTAATGCTACGATACCAGAAGAATCTATAAATGAAGTTGCTATAACAAAAATAGAAAAGAACTTTGCAGATTCATTATATGGATTTTATCTAGAAGGAAATCGTTATCTTAATGCATCACCACAACAAATGGTTTTTACTGGAAAACAAGAATTTGATGAAAATGGAAATCCTCATATTGTTATTGAATTGGTTCAAGCACAATATCTAACAACAGAGCATATGCTTGTTGATTGGAATATGAATTTAATTCCAATTACAGATATATGTAAAATGATTCTTTACGAAGAAAAAAGAGTTCATAAAAATTATTTGGGTGGTTTAATTACAAAAGGTAAGACAATCGTAACAAAGTTTGAACGCTTTGATATGTATTCACTTGAATTGGAAACTCCTCACATATTTTTAGTCCCTGCTATAAAAATGGATTATAATCTTAAAGATGACCCTGATATGCCATTAATTTTAATGCACAATGGCCTCCCTGTGCTTGGCATAGGATTATCTTTTGCTTTTGGGTCAACTCCTGCATCGGTAGCTTTTGCAGAAGCAACAATGACCGCAGGAGGTTTGACTGCAACGTTAGGCCCAGCAGGTTTGGCTTTAGGCCTTACGGCAGGAGCTGGATATTTTTTATATAATTTATTCAGCAATAATAAAAATCGATTGCTTCTTGAAAAATCTAGTCAAAATGGTGGATCCAGTAGTAATGGACCTAGAGATCCAAAGAAAAAAAATAATAAAGAATATCCAGAAGATAAACAAACAGATAACACAAAAAGAAAAGATGCTACATTTAAGAACGAAAGAGACGCTAGAAATCTTGCAAGAAAAAAGGTTGGCAAAGATCCTGTTGATATCGGAGATAATAAATTAAGAAGTCAAGATGGGAAATGGCAATATCGCGCAAAACCCAATGATATAACAGGTAAACACGCAGATGGAAAACATGTTCATCTTGAACATTTAAATCCAGAAACTGGAGAAGTTATAGAAAATTGGCATCTTTACTGGTAATAAAGGACTAAAATGATAAAAAGACTTATAGAAATCGAAGGTAAAATAGAATTTGAAAGATACGATTCAGAAAATTGGGAGCTGATATTAAACATAAAACGCAAAGATGTTGTAGTATTATGCATGGAAATGCAACTTCTCGAATATGAAAGGTCTCAAAACTTAACAATAAAATCAAAAAATTCGCCGAATACTGTTACGTTTAAAATGTTAGAAGGAGATGGAAGGGCAGAAGCCAGAGAAGATAAAAAAAATTTTAAAGTTAGCTTATCAAGAAGACAAGTAATGGCCATGCTAGCCTATATTTTAGAGTACTATAGAGATTCATATGCATCTGCCTCTCATATGCATTTAGAAGTTTCTGAAAAATCACCACTTGGCCGCAGCGGAGATATAACAATTGTTGCGGAAAAATCAGCGAAGCCCATGTCCGGAGAGGAAGCTGAACAAATACTTAAAAATATGTAGGTAGGCAACACAGATGGCTTCCCACACTTGCATAGGATTATCTTTTGCTTTTGGGTCAACTCCTGCATCGATAGCTTTTGCAGAAGCAACAATGACCGCAGGAGGAAAATGATAAAGAAAATAATATTGAGCTAATTGAACAAAAGGTTAAATCATTCGAACAAGCAATAAAGACTCTATCGGTGATTTAGGCGCAAACTCAAAGCCTTATACTGGAAGAATTGGAGTTGGAAAAGGAAAATAGGTAGCAAAAAAATGACTTTATTAGAGGAGTGTTTGGTTGCACTTGGAAAAGATGTAACTAAGTTGTCCAAAGAAAAAACAGATGGAATTTTTGAAACTATGCTTCAAAAATTCCCCATGACTTCGTGGGGACGAATTGATTGGGAGAAAATTAATCATAAAAAAATTTCATCTATAGATGAAATAAAAAAATATATCAATTCACAAGAAGACGTATATGTTTTATGGGACGAAGCATCTTTGCCTGCAATAAAAACAAAGTTAAACAATGTTTTAAGCGTAATTGATGATGTAACGGCTGTAAGCTTTGATACTTGGATATGCCCTTCCAATTGGGAATATGTCATTGAATTGTATCATGAAAATGAAATTAATATTGGACGGGTTAATGATCAGAAATAATCAAAATTAAACTATAAACAATAAGCAGTACTTAATAGTAGATTTCACTTAATATGAAAAGAATCACAATGATAAAAATACATAATTGCTACTTAATTTCTTTAACAATTTTAATAATAACATTGGCTGGATGTGCAAAATACAAACCACATCCACTTATAAAACCAGAGAATTCACCTATAATTCAAAAACAAAACGTTGAAGCTTCAATAAAACCTTTATCCGAAAATGATTGTAAATATTATTTCGATAGAAAAATCATAGAAACAGGATATCAACCAATTCAAATTCATGTAAAAAATGACAGTGAAGAGGCATACTACTTAGATATTTCATCAATCAATATTCCAGTTGAAAACACTGGAACCGTTGCATCAAAATTGCTTTATGGCCCGTATGACACATGGTTGCCATGGTATGTCGGAGCATTTACAGGGTTTATTTTTTTACCAGCATTTATACTTTTTGTGCCAGGGATATTTGAATTAGCTAATGTAGAAAGTGCTAATCGAAAACTAGTTTTTGATTTTAATGAACGAATGTTTGACGAGAGTTCAAAAATTAAAATAAATCCAAATACATGCATGGATAGAGTTTTCTTTATAAAAAAACAAGCCTTACCAGAAAAAATAAGGTTATCTCTTAAAAATGTCCGAACTGAAGCCTTTTTGGATTTTGATTTTAATATTAAAAAATGTACCTCATGTTAAGGGTAGAAATGTTGAGAATTCATAATTTATACAAAACAGTATTAATGTTAATTTGTTTGGTATCATATTCATTTGCAGCATCTGATACTCAAATCTTAAAGAATTCATTACGCATAATAGAATCCCAAGATATGCAGAATATTTCGAAGCAGGAATATGTTGATGCCTGGGAAAATCTTGCTAATCTTGTTGAAAAAGGGGTAGGCGCGACTGAGGCAAAAAAAATTATTTCAACAACAGTAGATCGATATAAAGATCTATGGAAAAATATTAGTTTTGGGTCATTTGGAATTAGGTCGGATATTTCACTTTCACGGCACTTTGTGATGAAACTTGCAGCCTGTTGCGTAAAACAGTGTTTTTATTACGTTGAAGCAATAGAACTACTTCAACTAATGAAAAATTATATTGATGCTCAGGAATATGTCGAGCTTGTCGACAACCTGTTAGATACTGAATATGGATCAAAAGAACTTGAAAAAATGGCTCGAGAAGAAATATTAAATGCCGGTAGCATGTATAGGATTGATAAAGCCTTGACAATATATCGCTGTTTTGTATATAGAAATCTTTTTATCAAGGAAGCATTTTTTGCTGCAGAACAAACCATTAGATATTGTAATAATGGAATGTTTGGGATTTTTAATAATCACTACATAATGGAAACCGCATTTCAAGTTTTAATAGCGCTGGTAGATAAAGGCTATTTTGTTGACGATACAATCAAAATACTTTCTTACCATTTGAATCATTTTTATAGATTACCCATGACTGAATTACACGATCTATTTATGTACATTGCTGATAATGATTCGCATAAGCAAGACTTTTTACAGCTTATGAAACAAGCTCTGTCATCTAATGATGCTCGAGAACGTGAGTGCATGCTTAATGCTCTTGCATATATTGTTGGATATAATGGGCAGTGGCTTGATGAAGCATATCAGGCCGCAACTCAAGCTTTTTCTGATAATAATGAAGACGTGCGTTGTGCTGCAAGTCAACTTTTTGTAGGCTTGGCATATGGAGATACGTGTATATATAATGCAATTTATTTCATACACCAGGCTGAAACAGATGAAAATTCTAGTATTAGAGATGATGCACTTAAAGTACGTTGTATTTTAGCTGCTCGAGGATATATACTAGCAGAAACATTTGCGTTGGCCAAAAGCGAAACTATTGAAGATGATGTCGCACTAGAACTTTATCAAGCACTTGTAGAGTCTGGACATTATATGCACGAAGCATTGGATAAAGTAAAGCAGATTATTCAACAGAATGATAACACTATGGATGGAGTATTGACTCTACTAACATCATTATTCTTACAAGGATATGAGATTGGAGAGATTAAAATATGTGCCACTACTTACATGAAAAAACTTGGCCGATATTATAATTATGAACATGAGTTCAGCAAATTTTCTTATAAGCGTATTCTTGCGAAGAAACGACAGGATCTCGCCGTCTTTTATAGACTAAGCGGTGAAGAAATGGAAAATTTTAATGTTGCATGCAAGTTATTTTTCGAAGGACTATTTGCGTCACCAGATCTTGCACACATAAAAGAATCCTGTACAAAAGCGCTTTGTAAAGAGATTATTGATCCAACAAAATTTACAGATATACTTTTTTTGGAAGAATCAGATTTAGTCTCTTGGAGTTTACAATCACTAAAAACATTTGCATCTCGCAAATGGATTTCATACGGGAATGAAAACATGCCATCGCACATATTTTGAATTAAGCCCAGTGATAAACGTTTGATTTATAGAATTGTATCGTTTATTTTGCATATCATTTTGTTTGTCGGTCTACCAACATTAAAAAAAGTTTTCTTACAAAATCCTTGTTTTTTCTAACATCTTAGTAATATTATGTAATTAACTGTCATAATTCGCCAGTTTATTACATAATATTGAGGTAAAATGAAAACAGATATTCGAGATTTACTAGAAACATGGCCAAGAATTTTCATTCGAGATAATGAGTTGGCCATTATTTTGAATAGAACAAATGATGCACGTTATTCAATTGTAAAAAGAGCCCTGAAAGCCAAAATTTTAATTCGAATTCGAAAAGGACTGTATTTTATTAGCAATAAAATGAAACAAGAACTTCCAGATGAATTTGAACTTGCACTTTTCATTTACGAGCCATCAATTGTTAGCTTAGAATCAGCCCTGTCGTACCATAATTGGATTCCAGAGGCTATTTACACAACTACATGTGTTAGCCCAAAACGAGCACAAGAATTTAAAACTCCGATCGGAATATTCAGCTATAAGCATGTTCCAGAAAAAGGATTTTATGTTGGAGTCTCTCGGATACCCAGGAAAAATGCGGCTATCTTTATTGCTGATCCCTGGCGAGCTTTAGCAGATTTTATTTATACAAATCGCAAATCATGGGGAAATATTGCCCAACTTGAGGCTGATCTGCGAATCGATGTTGATACAGTTATTGAAAGCGATAGACAACTATTAAAACTATTGAGCGAAAGCTATCCAAGTCCTCGCGTGCGCAAAGTGTTAAAAAAATTTTTAATCGAAATATCAAAAAAGTAATAGGTTTTTATGAGTATAAAAATTATAGAAGAACGACTAAAAGAATATGCACCAACATCTCAACGAGATGAATTAAATGCAATCAAAGAAATTGTCCAGGAAATCGCATTGTGCGCACTTGCACGTTCCGATTTTTTCAAAATTGCAGCGTTTCAAGGTGGTTCATGTTTGCGCATCGTTCACCATCTCAACAGGTTCTCAGAAGACCTGGATTTTATTTTGCATGAACCAGATAAGTCATTTGTATGGGAACCCTTTTTGAAATCACTTCAGTTGGAATTTAAATTGTATGCGCTTGAATTCCATATTATTGATCGATCAAAAGCGGACAATGCTATAAAAATGGCTTTTTTAAAGGACAATTCTTTCGGCAAGGTTCTTATTCTAACCCATCCTCGAAGCTCTTCTGACAAACAATCAATTCAAATTAAATTAGAAATTGATACAAATCCACCCGCAGGTTCAAACTTCCAATCGCACTTTCTTAATTTTCCATATCCATTTTCAATAGTTGCCCAAGATTTACCAAGCATGTTTGCAAGCAAAATACATGCACTTTTATGCCGTCCCTATGTAAAGGGGCGAGACTGGTTTGATTTTGTTTGGTATATTTCTAAAACAGTTACACCTAATTACACACATCTGCAAAAGGCAGTTGAGCAGGTAGGTCCATGGAAAAATCAAATAGTTAATATCTCTAAAGACTGGATTATTGCCGAATTAAATAAGAAAATTGAATCAATTAACTGGGTAGAAGCAAAAAAAGATGTCGAAAACTTTTTGCGTATACATGAACGACAAGGCCTTGACGTATGGGGATATGATTTTTTTCTTACTATGGTTAAAAGATTTGCAGAATATCTCCCGCCATCCCCAAAATGATGTTTTATTCTCTTTTCTTTTATAAATTTAAAGCCATAAAAAAATCCTAGCAAATAAAAACTTGGATAATTTTAACGCTTATCTTATAGCTTGCCTATAAATCAAAGTCAATAAAAAATCACCCTACTTCTTTTTGTGCTTAAAACTTTTGGTACCTAAAACCGTTTATTCCCATTTTTTGTCATTTTTCCCTTGTTTTAAGAAATTTTGCAATTATACTCTTATTCCGCTTTGCAAAGCGCGTTTGACAACACTGCTCGATTTTAATACCATTATAGATATTATTTTGCAAATAGAAAATATAATAAATATATCCAATTATTTATTATAAATGGGGGAATTTGTATGTTTTTTAAAAAATTTATAACAAAATTATTACTTTTATTTATCTTAGAAAGCTTCATTGGCCTTGCAGCCATGGAGCAAGAGACCCTATTCCAATTAGCCGAAACAACTCCATCGGTTCAGGCAGTTTTTGGCCATAGATTAAGGTTAAAAAACTGTACTGACAGACCAATTGGCGTTGATGTAAAAAAATTGGATGGTAGTTATTGGGGAGCCGTAGTAGAAGATGATGAAAGTACGGATCTTGGCTCCATTCATGACAATTTTTTTAGAATTACAATCACCATATATCAAACCCCTGAACTCAAAATTGAACTTCCACTTGATCAAATGAAGCAATTTCTAGAAATTCCGGCAACTCAAATGCTCTTTTGCATTGTAGATGAAAAGGCAGGCATATACAACGTTCATTTTGAACCCGCAGATTGCAAAAAAAACGTACTGTCATCGTTTATAAATTTATCCGCACAAGGAATTGGAGATCATCCTGCATATCGAGCTTTTCCTGCATTTAAAAATGAATTAATACGTATGTGCGTTCGCGGAATGGATATGGACACTTTTCAAAAATCCGATCCGGTCAAATTTCATCAATACGTATTAGGAATTGACAGTGTATTCACAAATGATGACGTTCAAACCAGGGCCGACAGGCTTATGGAGGAATGGAATCCTAGTTTCTATTCTCAAGACGGAAACTATGCAATTATTGAAAGAGTTCAGGAATATATCAAAACAGCAAAAACTTTTTTGCTCAACTGTCTTTACGGAATCGTTCAAGCTGAAACTGGCGCGGCTGCGGCTCCTTCCGCCTCAGTAACCCAATCAGAATACAGTAGAACCTATGAACAGCCGGAAGATGTTTTTACAGCGGAATATCGCAGAGAATCTAAAATTCAAGAGGCTGCGCAAGCTACAGACCTTCCAGCAGATCCATTACATATTTTGTTAAATAGAATAAAAGATAAAATTTATTCATATGAAGAACAAAAAAAGTACAATCCTACTGCAAACCAACTGTTATTAGATGCTTTTGAAGCAGAAGACCCAGCGATCTCTGCTGACGAATTATATGATTTAATTGAGAAATGCATACAAAATTATGATGAACAGATAAAAATTAGAGTTGATGATCATAATTCATATATTCAAAAACAAAATATCATTCCTGGAAGTGAAATCTATATTGTGGGTGATATACACGGAAGCATCTACTCTTTAGTAAAAATTTTATATGACACTTTATTCCAAGTAAAAAGCAACTCAACTTTTGTATTTCTAGGAGACTACTCTGATCGAGGCCTTTTCGGAGCCGAGGTTCTTGCACTTTTAATGTGCTTGAAACTAAAAAATTGGAACCACGTGTTTTTAATTAGAGGTAACCATGAAAGTTATGAAATGAACTTGCATGGAGGCTGGGGACAAGATCAGTTTGGAACTTATATCGGATCTTTCAACGCAGAACTAACTGCTAAGTATGGAACTGAAAATGGAAACATTTTGTTATCAAGATTTAAAGAGTTATATAACCGTCTTCCTATTGCAGTATATTTGGGAACAAACCAAGAGACCTGGGCTCAATTCTCCCATGGCGGATTTCAGCCAGATTTTAATCCGAATGCTTTTTTATCCGGTACTGAAAATATACAGAAAACAGAATTTGGCGAAAGCAAATTCACCAGCGAAGCTAATGGTTTTGTGTGGGGAGATTTTTATCTAAAAAATAATCATATAATTCAGGACGTATCAGGAAGAGGCCCCGGGTTGAATTTTATCAGACCTATTCCAAATGTTATGTCATTAGATTCCGGACAAAAATCTCCGGAATTTGCAAAAGTTAAAGCAATATTTCGTGGGCACCAACAGGCAGGCTGTGGACTCAAAATGTTCCCACGAATAATAGACGAGTCTATGAATAAATATGAAAGTACTTCCGGATTAGGCTTAGAACCAATGCCATGGAGCGAAGTAACACGCCTTGATCGCGATGGTATGATATTTGAAACAGTTCAAAGTAGAGGTGGATATCCAAACACTGTTTGCAAACTTAGAATTGAACATTATATCCCAATATTTACATTTTCAACTGCAACAGAACATGGCCTGACTAATGAAACACTTTATGGAATTTTACAAACGGCAGACAACTTTAGCAATTGGGTTTTGCAACCAATTCAATTGAATAATTAACATTTTTATAAGTGAGGAAACACAACATGAAACTCTTTAAAATTTTTGTAATCAAAGCAATATTTTTATTTGCTTTAATCAACTTTTCCGGGCTATCCGCCATGGCGGAAAAAGCCAAAGCACAAACAACTCAATCTGCTCAAACCGTTTTTGGCCACAGACTCAGATTAAAAAACTTAACATCCGATCGACTGTTCGTTGAAGTAGAATTTCCTGATTGTGAGGGATGGGGAGCCTTGGTAGAAGGGTTTGACAGCATAGATATCGGATCTATTCACGATAACTTCAAAAAAATTATCATTTCAAAATACAAAGCCAATCCATTATCTGATGATTTTGACACCTCAGGCACAGAAATGCCACTAGACCAACTGATAAGATTTCAAAGTATTCCGGACAACCATATGTTAAATTATGTGGTTATAGGAAGATACGGAAAATACAGTTACCACTTCGAACATACAGAATACCAAAAAAACAAACTCTCAGAGATTCCATCAACTAATCCTAATATAATAAACTCTCATCCGGCATATCGAGCATTTCCTGCATTTAAAAATGACATTCCGGATATCTTAATATCCGGAAGCCTTGACAGATTTCAGGCATCCAATCCAGTTAAATTTGCCCAAAATGTCTTAGGCCTTGGCGATGAATTTACACCAAACGATGTCATGGTCAGAGCCAAACGTCTTTTTCAGGAATGGAACCCTGAATTTTATGCACAAGTCGATGATTTTGAACATATAAAAACAATTCAAAGATATATAAAATTGGCAGAGCACCGCTTGCTCCGCGAACTGCAAACACCCACAGAATCAGAGGCAGGAACAAGCTCCATGGCTGATTCTTGTACTCAAACGGAATCCGCAATAACTCCATGCCTAGAAAGATTGACGCTTTCAGATCGCGATGCGTCAGCGTCTCAACCAACACAATCAACACAAAAGCCAACAGTTCAACTACACAACTCAATACAATTAACAATTGATGCAAATTACTTTCATCAATTGTTAAAAAGAATCAAGCATGGCGTTTCCGGATATGAAGAACAAAGAACTCCAAATCCGGCACACAACACTATGTTGTTAGATGTATTTAATCTTAAACAACCTATAATTCCGTTTGAAGAGCTATTTGAATTGATAAATAAATGCATACAAATTTTCGATACACAAATCGGAGTTGAGGTTTACGACAATGTTTCATATATACAAAAAGAATTTATCACTCCGGAAGCATCATTGAATATTATCGGAGACCTCCATGGGAGTATACATTCATTAATAAGAATTTTAGATAATGCCATTCATAATATGAAAAAAAATACCAAATTTGTTTTTCTAGGAGATTATACAGACAGAGGTCTTTTTGGCACTGAAGTTCTTGCAATTTTAATATGTTTAAAAATAGTATGTTGGGAAAGTGTATTCATGATTAGAGGTAATCATGAATCTTATGTAATGAATTCATATGGTGGGTGGAATATTCCAAATAATGATGCTGCATTTAAAAAAGAATTGGAAGCCAAGTACGGAATTGAAAATGGAAACAAATTGCTATTACAGTTTAGTGAATTATACAAACGACTTCCTCTGGCAGTATATCTTGGAACAAATAAAGATAATTTAGCTCAATTCTGTCATGGCGGTTTACAACCAAATTTTAATCCAAAAGAATTTATTGCTAGCCAAGAAAAAATATGTGGCTTGAAATTTCAAGATGGGAATTTTAACAGCTCCGTTAATGGTTTTACATGGGGCGATTTTTACCTTAAAAATAACCAAATCATACAAGATGTATCTTCAAGAGGCGATTACTTGGGATTTATTAAAAATATCCCTAATGTAATGTCGTCCAATCCAAGCTTACAAGCTCCGGAATGTACCGGAATTAAAGCTATATTCCGTGGACACCAACATACGGGTTGTGGACTTAAAATGTTTCCTAGAACTGTTGATGAATCAATGGGAAAATATGTCACAGAATTAGGACTCGAACCAATTCCATGGTATAAAGTTATAGAAAAAGAACAGGATCTGTTTGAAGACAGTATGATCTGTGAAAATGTTAAATATCCTAGTGGCGCCGAATATTCAGAATGGAAGATCAGAGTTTGTCGTTTTACACCGATTTATACATTCTCAACCGCAACTGAACACGGGATGGTTGAGGATACATTTTATGGAATTTTGCATATGGCAGAAAATTTTAATGATTGGCTATTGCAACCAATCCTAATCCCTACAAGATAATTTTAGGAATTTGATTTATGAATTTTTTAAACAAAATTACATTTTTATTCGTATTGTTTATTTCAAGTACTTTCTTGGCTTATCCTATGGATAACCAATCGCGTGATTTAAAAACCGTGTTGGAAATTATTTCTACCGGGCATAACTCGAAAGCTGAAAAAGCAGAGTTTTTTGCTTGCTTGGAAAGATTAACAATAGATTTGGTTCGCAAATACAGAATAACAGATATGGGAAATTCTTTACTCCATTTAGCCGCAATTTATGGAAAGCCTTTATTCGTAGCAAGACTTCTTTCAACTGATTTATTTAATCTTTTTGAAGAAAATAACTCACATTTAAATCCATGTGGATTAGCAATAAGAAACATTGAAAATCAGTCAAACTCTCGTAATCCTGATTTTCAAATTATAAAGGCAAATTTAAAAATTATTGAAATTATAGCCCATAAAGACGAATATTTTTATGCTCATTTTTCCTACGTTTTATTTTTACTGATAAAATGCTTGGTTAATAATAATTCAGATGATCTCTTCGAAATTATAGATTCTTTTTATCACAGATATTATGAATATATAACCGTCGATGAACAATTTGAGAGAACTAATTCATTTGATTTGTTAATAAACAATAGTACACGCGATGGCTTAATTCTTACATTTTTAAGAGGCCAGAATATCGATGCAAGAATCTTAAACAATCAACTAGAATATTTATTGATGCTTGCTTCACAAAATCCCAGGACTTCATTTTTAGATGAAATACTGGCACAGTCTAATTTAGACAGACATCTGTTATGTGAATTGATGCACGATGGCGAGCGTGGAATATCAAAAGAAATCAGAGAACGCATTTTATCTTTTATTAGAGAAAATTGTTCCCATTTATTAACAACACCTGGTGGAGTTGTTGTTCCTGGCGAAGTTCCTGAATTTCGCCCAATAAGAAGAACACGATCTATTTCCCCCGATGTTCTTGCTGGAATCGGCAGACTTGATTTATCTGATTTACAATAGTTTTAAAATCAATACTCAGAGACAAAGTTTATAATAAAGAAGAGCCGCTTATTTTGCGGCTCTTCTTTTTGAATTAAATTATTATAGATCTTAAACCCAACTTAATTCTTTAGCTTTCTTAAGCAGATCCTCAATCTTAAGCCCAAATTCCTGTTTACCATCATTGTATCGCAATGTTACAGTTCCATTCTCTTGTTCTTTTTTACCAAGAACAATCATCCATGGAATCTTATCCATCTGCGCTGCACGTATTTTTGCAGAAATCTGATCACCTGATTCATCAAGTTCAACACGAATATCATTCTTCATAAGTTCAGCAAGAACGGTCTTTGCATATTCCGTTTGTTGATCAGTTATCATAAGTACTCTCGCCTGAACCGGTGCCAACCAGAATGGGAAATGCCCTTTATAATGTTCCGTCAAAATTCCAAAGAATCGTTCAAGAGATCCGTACAATACTCTGTGAATCATAATAGGAGTGTGCTTCGATTGGTCTGATGCAATGTATTTCAGATCAAAATTTTGTGGCAAGAAGAAATCAACTTGCACCGTTCCACACTGCCATTCACGTCCCATGGCATCTTGAATCATCATATCAATCTTTGGACCGTAAAAAGCACCATCACCCTCTTTTATGAAATAATCCACGCCGTTTTTTTCTAATGCAGATTTGAGTGCATTTATAGCTTTTTCCCAAAGTTCATCGCTTCCAATAGCTTTTGCAGGCTTTGTAGCAACACCCATTCTAACTTTTGAAAATCCAAATTTATTATAAGTCTTGAGAGCCAAATCAACAACACCCCAAATTTCCTGTTCAAGTTGTTCCGGCATACAGTAAATATGTGCATCATCTTGAGTGAAAGCCCTTACTCTAAAAAGACCGTGTAAAACGCCTGAAAGCTCATGCCTGTGTACAAAACCAAATTCAGACATACGGATTGGAAGCTCACGATATGAACGTGGTCTGTGTTTGTAAACCAGAATACCACCCGGACAGTTCATAGGCTTAATGCAATGAGCAATATCATCAATCTTGGTATAATACATGTTTTCTCTGTAATGATCATAATGACCGGATGTCTTCCAGAGAGTTTCATTCATAATCAATGGAGTTCTAATTTCTTCATAAACTCCACGTTGAACATGTCGCTCATATTCCATCAACTTATTAAAAATTGTCCAACCTTTTGGAAGGAAAATTGGAAATCCAACAGCAGCATCATCAAAAGTAAATAGACCCAGTTGTTGCCCAATTTTACGATGGTCGTTCTGCTCAGCCTCTTCAATCTTCTTGAAATATTCCTGCATGTCTGCATCGGTTAAAAAGGCTAATCCGGAAATTCGCTGTAATGCAATTCCTGAGCGATCAGCACGCCAGTATGCTCCTGAAATTGCAGTTAATTTGAAGTGTTTTATTTCGCCGGTAGATTTAACGTGTCCACCTTTGCAAAGATCGAAAAAATCGCCCTGTGAATAAATTCCAACAGTTTCGTCTGCAATCCCATCAATAAGTTCGAGCTTAAATTTATTGTCTTTGAAAAGCTTACGCGCTTCATCTTTGCTAACCTGTTTACCTACAACTTTGTAGTCACGTTTGGCTATCTCATGCATTTTATTTTCAATTAAAGGTAAATCTTCTTCTTTAAAATTTTTTGTAGGCAAAAAATCATAAAAAAAGCCATGCTCCGTAACAGGCCCAATTGTAACTTTGGTGTCAGGATAAATTTCCAAAACAGCCTGAGCTAATAAGTGCGCTGCGGAATGGCGCAAATTATGTAAACGTTCATTATTATCCCGTTTATTATTTTCCATGGTCAGCTTTCTTTTAAAAAACTAAAAAAATAATTTTATAAACAAAATTAACAGAAATACAATTTAATTAAAATAAAAAGAATGTTTGTTGAAATAAAAAATTACCGGCCCAAGCCGGCTGTTCGACCCGTTGTGTTAAGAGAGACACTGAACGCTAAAATGTATGGAAGTAAAAATAAATCTAACATACTCAAAAATCCTATACACGTAACTTGATTATAACAAGCTAAAAATCACATATTCGAGATAAAATGTCAAGATTTGTGATATACACGGGGCGTTTGCGGAAATTGATTTTTTCGGTCATAATAATTGCAAGATAGTAAATTTTTAATAAAAAATGGGGGTTTTCATGAAAAAAGTCATAAAAAGTTTATATTTCGCACTGTTTTTGAGTTTATTTGCATTTAGATCAAACAATTTGTTTGCTGCAACAAAAACTCCTTCCATTCCTGCGACTGCAGCGGCAGCAGAACCGGATGGAACTCAGACCGTTCAAGAACTTGCTGAGTTGATGCATATCCTTGAGCTTAGAGCTGATGCAATATTTTACGCTATAAGTGAATCTATCGATAGAAACGCCTTAGCAGAGCAAATTTCCAGCTACTCAAGCACAGGGCACATTGATTCTCACGCGAAAAGAGATCAGACAAAAAAACAAACCCGTGATGCAATAAATGCTGCCAGTACAGCCTATTTAATGGCAAGCGAAAACGTAAAATCTCGATTAGACAGACTAGACCAGATTGCTCACGAAAAAGGTGCTTTTACCTACAGTGACATAGAAAGAATTGTCGCAAACGATGTTCTTAAGTCAGAAAAAATTCATTCAAAAGATTTCAGCGATGAATCAATAGATTTTCAATTTAGAGCAATTGCAGAAACATTAAGTATCCAAAGTCGATGCCAAGATATGCCTTTTCTTTGTTATATCAATATGATAGGGAAAGTACACGCAAACACAGCATCCTTAATTAAAACAGAATCTCATGATCTATTTTTAGAAATATTAAATATTTCAAGCGACAATGTTGTTAAAATTTGCAAGTATCTTTTCGCTGCACACCTAAGAAATATAATCGATGTGGCTTTTAGGTCTGAAATAATAGCTCCATCTACTCCTGTAAAATACTCTAGTGCAAAAATAGAGTCTCATAAAAAGAAAATACTGGCTGATGTTGCCAAAGAACGAGAAGTCGTCTATTCCAAATTACTGACCATAGATGAAATAAAAGCCGTGATCCTACAACAAATTGGCCAACTGCCTGAAAAATTAAAAGCTAGAATTCTTGAGCTTGCCAATCCCGGAAACAGCCAACGACTAATTCACTACGTACAAGTTTGGGGTGAACAAACAAGAACTGCAACGAAACAGGCTCATGCACAATATTTTTCACTTCTATCTTCAGAATTGGAATCACTTAAAAAAATATTTTCCGGAATTGATATTAAAAGTGAATTATCCGGGATCAATCCTAAAAATATTTTGCCTAATTTGATTGCAAAATTAACTGCATACAAATTCGAATTCTTAATTAAGACTGACGTATCTACACAGCACGATGAAGCTGGATGTTCAAGAGCCGCGGCCAGCAGCAAAAAGCACAGAGAAAAAACACAAGAAGAATTACAAGCAGAACAACGAGCTAAAGATCTCATTGCTGCAGAGGACGCTACAAAGAAAAAACGTGAAACAAAAAAACAAAAAGCTTCTGCAAAACAAGCACCAGAGAAAAGCAAATCAGTAGCAAAACGTAAAGAAGAAGAGGCCCCTTCAGTAACGGTGAAACCAAAAGTAGACTCATCAAAACAAAAGCAAAAGCATAAAGAACAAGAGGCTCCCTCAGTAGTAGAAACTTTACGACAAATAAATCCAGAATCAGTGCCTCCTTTGGCTCCAACATCGTCACCTGTACCTGTAACAACAACTGTAAAAACTGAGACACCTGCCGATATTCAAGATCCGGAAATAGAAGAGGCGTGCAAAATTGTAGCATTAGAAACACAATCCGGTAAAGAGCTCTTAGAAGCTGAAAATCCTAAAGACAAAATCTCCACAAAATATAACTGTATTTTAGATTTGAGCAGAGGCGAAACCGGTTATCAATGTAAAATATTTTTACATCCCGAAGCTGCCGGAACAAGTGTAAATTTTCTTGCAAATTTGGACTATTCAAGATTACCAAAATACAAAAATCCTAAGGATAATAATCATGCATTCAGTAATCTTGTGGAAAAACATTTCGGAAATCTTGGAGTTATAACAAGTCAAAGATCAACCGGCAACGGATGGATTGTCATTCGTATTACATTTCCGGGTAGAATCACATGGATTGGACATGAGATGGCAGAAGCATGTCAATTACCTCCAAGTGGAACATTTGAATTTGTCATTATGAAAAGAGATATGAATCCGAACAGTTATGCTCGTTGTGTTCATAGATTTTTTAGACCAAATTAAATAATAAAAAAAATTCAAAAATTAGGGGTACCGCATGGTACCCCTTTTTAATTATCCAAATTTTCACTATCAAGAAAAACAAAAATTTCACCGTCTTTTTAATTTTAATTTGCCTGATCTAAACCCTTAACAACAATTATTAAAACATTGTTGCTTGACACACAAAACAATTGCTACAATTTTCAACAAGAAAGATTGGTTTGTAGTCAGGAAAAAGGAAATAACATGGAAAAAAGATTAGTGCCAAAAGCAAAGCGTGAGCAGACAAAACAACAAAATTCACAACAAAAACCTGGGGAAATTCAAAAATCTGAGCAGGTTCGAACCAACCGAATATTTGTGCTAGACACAAATGTTTTACTTCATGATCCGAATGCACTTTTTGCATTCAAAGGCGTAGTTATTGTAATTCCATTCATTGTTCTTGAAGAACTTGATAAATTCAAAAAAGAAAACAATGAAAAAGGTCGCAATGCTCGTGAAACTATCCGAAGACTCGACGAGTTGCGATCAAAAGGCCGATTAAGCGAAGGAGTCGAACTTAAAAACGGATCCACATCAATTTTGAAAATAATGCTAAATCCAACTGAAATAACTTTTGAATCTATAATAAACCAAGATATACACGACATTAAAGATAATTTAATTCTTCAAACTGTTCACGATCTGGTAAAAGATGGTAATCAAGTAACACTTGTAACAAAAGATATAAATGTAAGAGTAAAAGCAGATGCATTAAACATAGACGCTGAGGATTATGCAAAAGGCACTGTCAGCACGGACGATTACTATAAAGGCTGGTCGCGACTATCAATGCCATCACTTGAACTTAAACAACTTGATTCAAAAAAATTACTCAATATTTTAAAAGAGCAAGAGATACAAATTTATCCAAATGAATTTGTAATTGCCGAAAATCAAGATAATACCAATCAGTACCGATTACTAAGATTTATGGGTAATGACAGATTTAAAGAGGTCGAAAACATTAGGCTCTTAGACACATTTCAAGCAAAAAACGTTCAGCAGCTTATGGCACTTGATCTCTTAATGGATGATAACATTCAACTAGTTTCACTACTTGGTCCTGCAGGAACCGGAAAAACTTTTTTAGCTTTACTAGCAGGACTTTATAAAGTAATGAAACAACACGCATATCGCAAACTTTTGGTTGCACGTCCTGTCGTAGCCCTTGGTGCAGACATTGGATATCTGCCGGGAGATATTCAAGAAAAACTCCATTACTGGATGCAACCGGTACGTGATAATTTAGAATTCATAGCAAGCCATTTACACGAATACATGCCTGAAGGTGAAGCTAAACATAAAAAACCAAAATTTCATGATCATGGCGATGAACATGAGTATGGACTAAACGTAAATACATTTGTTGACACTTTACAACGAAAGGGTTTTTTAAGTCTTGAAGCAATAACATATATGCGCGGACGATCAATTCCATATCAATTCATGCTCATAGATGAGGTGCAAAATTTAACACCGCATGAGGTAAAAACAATTGTAAGCCGTGCCGGCGAGGGAACCAAGGTGATTCTTGCCGGAGACCCTTATCAGATCGATTCGCCATATCTCGATTTTTCAAGTAATGGACTTACCGTAACTACTGATAAATTTAAAGAAGAGTCAATTTTCGGCGGAGTGTTCCTTGAGACAAGCGAGCGAAGCGAATTGGCAAAAATAGCCGCCGAACTGTTGTAATAAAAGTATTGGGGAGAGCGTAGCAATGTCGAATCTAATAAAAAACCGTTTAAAATCAGAAAATTATAAAAACTACAAAAAAGAAATTCTCTGCCTTGCATTATCTGCAGTGTTTATATTTTTGACTATCTCATTAATTTCGTACAACTCAGCAGACAACTCATTATTTCACTTTTCAAACGAACATGCAGATATCGCAAATTGGTGCGGTTTTTTGGGAGCAAACTTTGCCGCGCTCTTCTTTTATCTTTTTGGTCATGCAGCATATCTACTCTTAATCTGCCTAGCAGGAATTATTACTCTATTACTAAAAGCTAAAAACATCAGTGAAGTTAGAGCAAAAATAGCAGCAATAATTACGTTTTTTGTTGCAAATACAACTTTACTCTCTCTTTTGGATCTCAAGTTAAATTTGATATTTTCCGGGGGAGCCGCAGGTAACGGCCTATCAAAATTATTCGAGTTAATCCTGGGCGCAAAAGGATCAGTAATAATTCTGATAACAATGGTATGGATAAGCATAAATTGTTTATTGGAAATCTCCATGATTCCAATCATCAAAGATTTACTACTCATACTAAAAACAGCAGTAATCTCAGGATTTAAATTTTTGTTTTCAAAAATAATTAAACCTAAAAATACAGTTCCAACTTTCAAACCTGGAGCATCTGCAGCTACACAAGATGATCCGGAAGTGGAGTATTGGAAAAATTTATTAGAAAAAGGCATTGCTACAAAAATAAACGATCAAGAGCCTAAAGAAACTGACAAAATCTCAACTCTTGTTAAACGTTTTGAAAATAAAAAACTACATAAGCAATCAAGAAAAATAGCTATAGGCAAAGCTGAATTAATCTTACTTGCAAATACAGTGTTAACAAAAAATATTTTTGCAAACATTGAAAACTCAGGCATTTACGAAAAGATAATCAAATCACCAACACAATCTAATAAAAATTCGAGTAAAGAGTTTGTTATTCCGGATTACAAAATATTTGCATCCAAGCCACACAGTCCTGAAACTGAGCAACAAAAGGAACAGTCTAAACTTTGCGGCAAAAAACTTGAAGAAAAATTACTCTGTCTTGGAGTCAAAGGCTCAGTTGCCTCCATCAAACCAGGCCCTGTAATAACAATGTTCGAATATAAACCCGAGATAGACAGTAAAATTAGTAAAATTACGGCTGTTGAAGATGATCTGGCAATGGCACTTACCGCAAAAAGCATTCGAATTTTGGCCCCAATTCCAGGCAAAAATGTAGTAGGATTTGAAATTTCAAATCTCAACCGAAATGATGTTTTTTTTGGAGATGTGGCAAAAAGCCCAGAATTTGAAAAAAATTTGGGAAAACTTCCTCTTATTCTCGGAGTTGACGTTGTAGGAAAACCTGCAATTGAAGATCTCTCAAAAATGCCCCATTTACTTGTTGGGGGAGCTACAGGTTCAGGAAAATCTGTTGGACTAAACGCAATGATCATCAGTCTTTTATGCAAATTAAATCCGGATCAATTAAAATTAATTTTGATAGATCCCAAACGCCTCGAATTTGGTCCATATGCGGATATTCCACATCTACTTTTTCCTGTAGTCACAAACGCAACAACTGCGATAGGTGTTTTGAAATGGGTTGTTCAAGAGATGGAAACTAGATATCAAAAAATGGCAAACGTCGGCGTCAGAAATATTAACGAATATAATGCGCTTCCCAACACAAACAATACTGGCATGCCATTCATCGTCGTCGTAATTGACGAGCTCGCAGACTTAATGATGGTAGGCGGAAAAGACGTTGAAACACAAATTGTAAGAATTGCACAGATGGCCAGAGCCGCGGGAATTCACATGATGGTTGCCACACAACGTCCATCAGTCGAAGTTGTAACAGGGCTTATCAAAGTAAACTTCCCAAGCAGAATCTCATTTAGAGTATCTTCAAAAATTGATTCTCGAACAGTTCTTGATGCGCAAGGAGCAGAAAAACTTCTAGGACGAGGCGACATGCTTTATATGAATTCATCATCTCCTGACTTAATGCGAGTTCATGGCGTATATGTATCAGACGAAGAGATTAAAAAAGTAGTGGAATGGTGGAAAGCACAACAAGAACCTAACTATATGAATTTAAATGAAACTCTTAAATTGGTAGAGAATAGCAACAAACCACAAGACTTGGATGATGAACTTTATACACAAGTTTTAGATTTTTTAAAAACAACAGATGAAATTTCAATATCATTAATTCAAAGATATTTCAGAATAGGGTTTAACCGTTCCGCTCGTCTGATAGAAAAATTAGAAATGGATGGAATTGTTGCCCCTGCACAGGGTAGCAAAACACGAAAGGTTATAAGATAATGAAGAGATTTAAGAAATATCTATTTTTATCAATCTTGATAGGTTTATTTGTATCCAATGCACTAATACCTGTAGATACAATAGATCCTGAAAAAACTAAATTAGATAGTTATATCAATAAAGTTAAAAGTAGTAGAACATCAAAGATTAAGTCAACAATTGATGCAACTGTAAATGATGTCGAAAGAAACGCAGCCACAACACAAGCTTCAGATTTAGATACATTTAGAGAATTAGTCGAAAACTATACAATATTTTATGAAGCAACGGAAGAAGCAAGAAGTGGCATCCAAAGCCTAAATACAGTAACACAAATCTCTGCATTTAATTTACTCAGAGAGTTAATTAAAAAAGGCAAGGGATTTCATGAAGCAATAGATGCCTCAAAAATCGGGCTACTCTCCAAAACATCTGATGTTCAGACATCGGCATTAGAATTACTTAGTGAATTAGTCAAATATGATACAGGATTTGAGTTAGTTAAAAAAGACAAAGAAATCAGCAAAGCTATTCAAGCAATCAAAAACACAATTAAGAGTAAATCACCGGCAACTCAAATCTCTATCCTAAATTTACTGCGCGAATTTGTAAAAAGAGGCAATGAACTTGATGAAGCAACTCAAATTGCAAAGATTACAATGAGTAGTGCAAATCCAGAAGTCAAAACAACCTCATTAGAGTTATTTAGCGAACTAATAAAAAATGATGTGGGATTTAACGAGGCAACTCAATTAGCAAAATATGGAATTAACAGCAGCGATTCGAATACTCAAATGGCAGCCCTCTTTCTATTTGTTAATTTGGTAAAAAAAGATCACGGTTTTAGTGAAGCAATTACCGCCATGAAAACCGGCATTAAAAGCAAAATCCAATTAACTCAAGCGGCTGCCTTTTTTCTGGCTATCGCTTTGGTTGATAAAAATGAGGGTCTTATTGAAGGCATCCAAGCCGCAAAAACCGGAATCAAAAGTAACAACAAGTTAATTCAATTATATGCATTATCACTGTTTATAGAACTGGTCAAAAAAGATAAAGGTTTTCCTGAAGCCATACTGGCCGCAAAAGCCGGACTTAATATTGACGATGAATTAATCAACACAACAGCATTATCTTTATTTATAGAACTGGTTAATAAAAATAAAGGATTAAACGATATATATAATACGGCTAAAACAGGAGTTGATGGCACCGACACAAAAGCTCAAAAGACCGGACTATTATTATTTACCGTACAAGTCAAAAAAGATCAAAAAATCAATGAAGCAATTCAGGCCGTCGAAAAAAGAATTAAAAGCAAGACGCCGGAAGTTCAAAATACGGCACTACTATTAATTTGTGAACTGGTAGGAAAAGATCAGTCATTTGATGAGTTAATTAAAAAAAATAAGATAGATATGATAATTCAAGCCGCAAAAGATGGAATGCAAAGCGATGATACGAAGATTAATGGAAATGCCTTAAATTTATTTAAGGCATTGGTTAACAAATTTAATTCTTCACTTGAAACTACACCGGCAAATACAAAAATTAAGACATGGGGGAAGAAAATCATAGACGTCGGAAATTTCATTGAAGAAATTAATGGGCAGAAACTTCAAGAGCTTCCCGAAGTAATTGAATTGCAATCAAAAATTAATTAACAGTTTAGCCTAGACCACGGCCTCCGCCGGGGTCTAGGCTATAGTGGCTTTCATAAAGCAGTATTTAATCCTCGAATTCTTAATTATAAATTATTTCTAACTTCTGCAAATTAGGTAAACATGTACGCAAATTAGCCGGCAAATCTCTGATATTAACTTTTGATGATATTACCAATTCTCTAACATCACCAAAATTAATTCTATTAAAATCATTAGCCACAACAGATTTAACTTTTTTGGTTAATAAGTTTAATGAATGAGAAACTGCAAGTTCCTGATTAATTGCATTAATCATTCCCGGCATATCCAAAAGTTGCCCGAATGATATCTCCCAATCATATGATCCAAATGCCTTTTGGTCACAAATTAATCTACCTGACATATTCGTCAAAATGGCATACTGCTCAATAATCTTATCCCTAAAATCAGCGGGTAAAAAATATTTAACAGCAACGACCAGACCCTTGAAAATTCCAACTCTATTATTCAAATTGAGTCCTGGATTATCAAGATCACGAATGAAAGTTGCATACAACCTGGCTTCTTCAATAATTTGATTATTTCGTTCAAGATCTTTAAGACGATTTATATCAGCTCCAGCAGGTAATGGAAGAATTTCATATTCCACAAAATATGAAGCCGGAATATTAATTTTTTCATTATTCAGCCAAACATCTTCATTCTCTCTGAGCATTTTACAATGATAATATCTCTTCACATCATTTTGAAAATCCAAAGGTAAATATTTCAATGAGCTCGTTATCTTATGCTGCTTATTCCCCACACTCCATCCGCCTAAAACAGCCATCTTACATTCACGTAATAGACCAAAGTGTGAATAGTTATCCACATAATATCTGGCTATTTCTCTTAAATTCAGTCCAACGGGATAGCTTGGAATAAGCCCCCTTTGAACCAAAAAATTAATATTTCCTTCAAATACATGAATATTGCCAATGGGTTCTTGCGATAAAACCATTCCATTTCTTATCCAATATTGGATTTTTACATCATCTCTGATGATATCAGGAATAAATTTCGTAAAGTCGCCATTAACAAAATTCTTACTCGTTCCACCCAAAAGTTTGGGTAAAATATTGCGTCTCATAAAGCTTTGCGATCTGCTGATAACTTCTACAATGCGATTTGCAAGCTGATTCGGCATAATTCCATTATAATCTGAAACAGATCCCGGCAACTTACCTAGAGCCGTTAACTGCTTAACCTGATCAACATGAGCTGGCGTGACCATGGCCTGTGAGCTGTAAACAGATAGGCCTAAAAATATAAATATCGAATAAAAGATTTTTCTAAAATCCATGATAACCCCCAATTAATTAAATAACGCTCCATAATCATAATAATGGCTATTGTTTAAGCTTAAATCTTATGGATAGACACGTCAAAGGGCTAAAAAACATCAAAAAATAGCGCTATATTTTCAAACTGTTGACTAAAGCAATCCAAAACTCCATTATTTTTTCAGTTACAAATTAGTTTCTTAAATGACTGATTATGAGGGGAGCACAATGAATACTAAACCTACTATTTTCTTTTATTTAACGTTTTTCACAATATTATTTGAAGCTGCAAAATTTATTCAAGCTGGCGACAGTTTAAGAACAACAAAAACACAGGATATAAATAATCAAGATAATAATAGTAATAATAACGAAATAATATTTGGACAATCTGCAACACTCTCAGGACACCTTGGCGTGTATGGAGATTTCATAAAAAATGCTATAAACGCCTGTTTTTATAACGTAAATGAAAACGGTGGCGTCAACGGGAAAAAACTAAAGTTAGTAAGCATGGAGGATGCCGGATCACCGGAGGTAACAAAACAAAACATAAAACATATGTTAAAAGAGCAAAAAATAGATATGTTCCTGGGCTGTACGGGCACCAGATCAATCATGTCTGTTTTACCTCTGATTCAAGAAAAAAAGATTGCCATGTTTTTCCCTTGGGGTGGAGATGCAAAACTGAGAAATCCTCAACTCGAAAATATTATTAACGGATTAGGATATCTGAACCCACAAATCGAAAAAATTGCAGAGTATTTGGTAGATAAAAAAAGAATCAAAAAGATTGCAATTTTTCATGCCGATGATAACTTTTCAACCGAAGCCGCAAAAAATCTAAATGATTTTCTAAAACATAAATATGGCATTACCACAGTTGGATCTACTGAATACAACCGCCTTACCGTTGACATTTTGCAATCTGCAAGCAGTCTTTTGCAAACCGATCCCAAAGCCGTTATATGCATTTCAACAAGCATGCCGACGGTAAAACTAATCAGCTATTTTTTTGAAAAAGGTCACTATGGAACAGAATTTATCGGAGTAGATTCAACTCTTTTTGTAGGTTCAATTTTAAAAAATAAGGGAGCACGTTTTTGCTACTCATCATGCGTTCCTGACCCTGTAAACAGTATGCTAAAAATTGCACAAGAGTATCGCAATGATTTACAAAAATATTTTCCAAAAGATACCTTTAATATTTTATCATTCGCTTATTACATAAGTACAAAAATTTTAGTGCAAGCAATCCAAAAAATTAAAGGTACCGTAACAAAAGAATCGATAATAAAAGAAATCGAACAAATGAAAAATGCCGATATCGATGGACTTTTAATATCATTTGATAAATCAAATCGCCACGCATTTGGCAACGATGTATCAATAATTAAAACTTACTAAAAAATATGTAGGAGAAAAAATTCATGTTTAATTTATTCGGAAGATTTAAGCTTACCAGATTTCGATTAAACTCTATTTTATTAACTATTATTTATGTCTCTGCCCTACTTTTTATTCAACACAAAAGATTTATGTCAGACGACGAAGCGCCTAAACTAAAACAAATTGACGAAAAAACACAAAAACTTGCATCTACCGTGAAAGTAGGAATGTATATAAATAGTTTTCCAAATTTTTCATTTGATACCGGCGATTTTACAATTGACGCAATGGTATGGTTTAAATTTCCGGCCGCAACGGAGGCTCTTTCTACAATTGAACAATTCACACTTTATAACGGGTTTATTCAACAAAACGGTAAGCTTTTGTACCGCTCTGCGCCAATAATAAAGCTTATCGGCAATGATGTCATAGCCTGCTATCACATACAAACATCATTTAAGCTTGATATGAACTACAAATTCTTTCCGATAGGAGATCACACTTTACATATCTTATTAGAAAACAAAAGCGCAACGGCACAAGAATTATGTTTTGTTTCAGATGAAGAGAGCCTTTCATTATCTAAAAACGTCCTAAATATTCAAAACTGGTTTGCAAAAAAGAAAAATGTACAAAGCGGATATATCCAAGCCAAACTTGACTCCAAAAATGCTGCCATGGAAATTTCATACCCTGCTGTCCTTTTTTCAATCGATTTTGAAAATGTGGGAATGAAGAAAGTCGGGTCACTTTATCTTCCAATGTTTATTTTATTCTTAATTGGGCTACTCTCACTACTTATTGCAATCGGTGATTCGTTAAGGCTACAGTTAATAGTTAGCGCCCTACCGTCATTGGGACTTTTCAGATTAGTAATAGACGGAGTATCTCCCAATACCGGATATGCAATGCATGTGGATATTGTATTTTACACATTTATGTTTCTACTTTTGATAATTCTTGGATTCCAGTTATATGAGACACTTACTCTCAATAATATAAAACACATGGAAGAAGAGGTCCAAGAAAGAGTAAAAACCTGGCTTGAAAAAATGAGTGATATTATCTTCGTTTCAACACTTGTGCTATTAATGGCTCTGCTAACGTACTCGTTTTATAAATAACCGCTACCCAGCCGTCGCCCTCACTTTGTTCGTGGCTATGGCGTAGCTAATTTTTAATATGCTGCAAAAATTCTTGTACCGTCTGTTCAAAGTTTAGATTTGAGCTGTCAATCACTACAGCATCATCTGCTTTTCGCAAAGGAGCAATGGCTCGTTGCCAATCACGAGCATCACGAGCTTCTATCTCACTTTTTACTTTATCATAAGAAGTGTCCTGCACCTTGCGCTTTGAATCAGAAAGTACTCTTTTAACTCGCGCATCAACACTTGCCGTTAAGAAAAATTTATAATCAGCATTTGGAAAAACTACAGTACCACAATCGCGCCCGTCTGCGATTATGCTGTATTTTTTCCCAATGTTTTGCTGCACAGGTAAAAGTTTATCACGCACTATTTTACACGCACTAACAATTGAAGCCGCCTGATCAAGCGAAGCATCAGATAAAAAAGCCGTTATATCTTTACCTTTAAAGATCACATGCGGCTGGCCTGAAATGAATTCATAAACAATTTCATCAACAAAACCAATCGCCTGCTCTCTTACATCAAATGGGACATCCAAACTAATTTTTTTTCTGAACTCATGAATAAGAATATATGCAACTGCGCGATATAAAAGTCCGGTATTCAGATAAAAAAGCCCAAGCCTGTTTCCAATCACTTTGGCAACAGAGCTTTTTCCACTTGCAACAGGGCCGTCAATTGTAATAATCATAAAAATTCTCCAGCACGAATTGCTTTACTAAGTTATCTAACTCAGGTTAAACTATCGCATAATTATAGCAAAACGACATAGTAAGTAACATTAGTAAAAAATCTTTATATAAATTTATGAAAATTGCCCAAGAAAAAAATACTCCTTTAATGGAACAGTACTTAACAATCAAGGCTCAATACCCTGATTCTTTACTGTTTTTTCAAGTTGGCGATTTTTACGAATTATTTTTTCAAGATGCAAAAACAGCTTCCAATTTTTTGGCCATTGCCCTTACAAAGCGTGGTAAAAACAAGGGAGAAGACATACCTCTGTGCGGCGTTCCTGTCCATGCTTTAAATCATTATTTAATAAAACTTATTAAGGGCGGATTTAAAGTGGCAATATGCGATCAATTAACAAAACCACAACCGGGAACAGTTGTTCAACGTGGCGTCACAAAAGTTTTAACCCCCGGAACGCTCACAGACTCTTTAATGCTTGATGAAAAATCCGCATCTTATTTGCTCTCTTTTTTTCCGGGACAAAAACAGTGGGGACTGGTTTTTTCTGAGTTACTAACAGCACAGCTTTTTGCAGTAAGCCTGCCTGCAGACTCATTCAGAATGATTGATACTGAACTTGTCAGATTTTCACCAGATGAAATTATTTTGCCAAGTGAACACTCTTCAAATTTAAATAATTATTTAAAACAGCAAGGCTTTTGCACTAGCGTTATACAACCAGACACAAATAATGCAAACATGTGGATAGAAAACCAATTTGCACCAAGCACACTAAAAAAATTAGAATTTCAGCAGGATATTCTACAAAGTCTACAAGTACTTTATTTTTACCTAAAACGCAATCAAGAGAAAGCGCTTGATCAGTTTAAATCAATTCAATTTTATGAACCTGAAGATTACCTTATTCTTGATGGTGCAACGCAAAGAAATCTTGAGCTTATAAAAAATAATCAAGACGGCGGACGCAGTCATACACTTTTTCATGTTTTGGACCAAGCCAAAACTCCAATGGGATCACGAACCATAAAAAAATGGATTCAACGACCGCTAGTTACAAAATCAGGTATTTTGCAACGTCAAGAAGTTGTAACATTTTTATGCCAACAAATTGATGTCATGAAAAAATTGGAAGAGTTGCTGAGCTCAATTGCAGATCTTGAAAGAATTATAGGCAGAATCGCTTTAAATCGTGCTCAAATAAACGATTATATCGCACTAAAAGAGTCTTTAAAAATTACGCCGTTCATAAAAGAAATTTTACAACATCCATTTAACTCACAACAAAGTTGTGCACAACTTTGCAAATCAATTGTAGATAAAATTTCTGATTTCTCTGCACTTATTGATTTATTACAAGCAAGTATAAATGACGATGCCTCAACAAATGGTTCAAGTATTGGAATAATTAAAAAAGGCTTTGACTTAGAGCTTGATCGCTTACGCGATTTAGTTTTAAACGGAAAACAGGAAGTTTTAAAGCTTGAACAAAAAGAAGAAACTGTAACAGGCATAAGCAGTTTAAAAATTAGTTATAACCAAATTACCGGATATTATATTGAAATCACAAATCCCAATTTGAGCAAAATTCCTGCAAGTTACATTGAAATTCAAAAACTTGTAAATAGAAAACGCTTTACAACGCCGGAATTAAAAGCACTTGAAGCAGAACTGTTTAAAGCAGAAAATGAAATAGATCAGGTTCAAACGGCAGTTTTTGATCGGGTTAAAAAAGAGGTAGAAAGTTATCTTGCTCCTCTGCGACAAGCGGCACAAGCCATTTCTTATCTTGACGGGCTTTTTGGATTGGCAAATGCAAGTTATCAAAACAATTACGTAAAACCCGAATTCAACGACAGCAATAATATAATTATCAAAGATGGAAAACATCCCGTAATTGAACAAGTTCTTGGAAGCAACTTTATCCCTAACAATACAAATTTGATTGATCAAGAATCTTTGTGGATAATTACAGGTCCAAACATGGGCGGTAAATCAACTTATTTGCGACAGGTGGCACAAATAGCAATTATGGCTCAATGTGGAGCCTTTGTACCCGCAAGCAGTGCAAGCTTACCAATATTAGACAGAATATTTACAAGAATCGGGTCGGGCGATAATTTGGCACAAGGCAAGAGTACTTTTTTAATTGAGATGGAAGAGACGGCAACAATTTGTACGCAAGCAACAAAAAATAGTTTGGTCATTCTTGACGAAGTTGGAAGAGGAACAAGCACATTTGATGGCATCGCACTTGCACAAGCAATTGTAGAATATATTTCGCAAAAAATTAAAGCCCGCTGCCTTTTTGCCACGCACTATCATGAACTTACAAAGTTATCTGAAAATTTTTCAGGTATTGCAAATTATAATATGGCCTGCCAGAAAAACAGTAATAACATTATATTTTTACATAAAATATTAAAAGGTTCCGCGAATGGAAGTTTTGGAATTGATGTTGCAAAACTTGCTCAACTACCGGACTCAATTATTAATCGCGCTTCCATTATTTTAAAAAATCTTGAGACACATAATTTTACACATACAACTTTATTCGAAGAACAAACACAAGAATATTTAAACGGTATATCAAACGATACAAATAAAATTCAGCCGGCAAGTTATGACAAAAATTTTGCAATTTTAAATCAACTTAAAGATATCGACCTTGACAACATATCGCCACGCCAAGCACTCGACCTACTCAATGAAATAAAACAAAAAATTCAACACAGCGATAATTTATAAATTCTCAAACCCGAATTTAAATTAAAAAAACAATACTAATTATTTCAAACTGAATTCTGCGTGTTTTTTATATATTTTTCATAACGTATTTCAAATAATAAATCTGTACTCAATTTTATTTGTTTATAAATATTCTAAATTTAATAATAATAAGCCCATATGAAATAAACCTTCAAATAGAACTACGGAAATCAAAAAAATCTTGATTTTTGATATTGATATGCTAGGCTTAACTCGCATTTAATTGTAACCATGCAAAATAAATGCTAGTTAACTAGATAAAATTTATTTGGGTGGGAAGTGTACGTGTGTTTGTTCCAACTCGTGCCGAGTTAATAAAAAGTAAACGGCAACGTTGTTGGGTGTAATTGGTGTGATTATAAAGTGAGGATCTTGATATGAAAAAGATGATTCTTGGTTTGGCACTTTGCTTGGGTCTTTCTCAAGTAGTAGTAGCACAAAAAGAAGAGACAAGAGGTTTGACTGAAGATACAAATGCAGCAATGACCTGGATTAAAAATAATCCTAAGAAAGCAGCTTTGATCGCTTCAGGTGTTGTAGCAGTTTTGGCTGGTAGTGCTTATACAATTACCAAGATCGCTAAATTCGACGGTAAAGATGGAAAATGGGCAAAAGTAAAAGGCGGAACAAAAGAAGCCTCTTACAATATTTTTGTAAATCCATTTGTAGTTGCAAAAGACAAAACAGTCGCTGCAGGCAAATTTGTAGGTAACAAAACAGTTGCAGGCAAAGATGCTGTATGGACAAACATGAAGAACCACAAGAAGCTTTGGATTGGTGTTCCTGCTGGCGTAGTTGCTGTTATTGCAGCAGCTGTTATTGCTGACATTGCAACAACAGACAAAGAATCTGAATTAAGATTGACACAACTCTGGAACAAGCTTTGCAAAAAAGCTGCAACAGAAGAAGTAGTTGCTTAATTTAAGCATCTCTTAAATTGAAATTTATGCACGAGCGCATCAAAAACGCTCGTGCATTTTTTGTTTTAATAATCGGAACGTTAAAATGGTTGCCATAATATTAATATTTTTGATCTATAATCTTCTACAAATTTTCGTATTCCCATTTTTTCTTCTGTACCTACTTTATCGAAAATATTCCGGCAAAAAAATCTTCGGTTCTTTTAAGCACCGCATTGGGCTAGTCGATCGCCCATTATCCGACGAAGTCCTTCAAGGACGAAGACGGATCTGGATTCACGCCGTTTCAGTCGGAGAGGTATTATCAGTCCAACATTTTATCTCTCAACTAAAAAAACAAAAACCTGACACAATCATTTATCTCACAGTCGGCACACCTGCAGGCAAAGAAGTTGCGCAAAAAAATATCGCAGCAGATGTCATAAGTTTTATGCCATACGACTTTTTACCATTCATGTTACTTGCATTTTGGCGAATCAAACCAAGTGAAATTTTTATTATTGAAGCAGAGATTTGGCCCAACATGCTAATCCTGGCAAATCTTTTCAGAATAAAAAAATATTTAATAAATGCGAGGGTAAGCGCCCGTTCCTTTGGTCGCTATAAATGCTTAAAATTTATATTCGCTCCACTCTTCAATTCATTTGAAAAAATTTACGCACAAAGCCAACAAGATAAAGAGCGTTTTGTCACCCTCAATGTAAAACAAGAAAAAATAAATGTGCTTGGAGATATTAAAATTTTTAATGTTTATCAAAAGTGGCAAGCTCAAGAAAATATACAGAACCCAATCACGATAAACAAAAAAACAACCACAATTTTACTTGTCGGCTCAATTCATCCAGGCGAACTCGATTTTTACGTCAAATTATATCAAGAACTCAAACCTGCTCATCCCAATTTAAAAATGATTCTTGCTCCACGACACTTCCACTGGAAACAAGAACTTGAAACAAAAATTAAAAATGCTGGAATCAGTTATTTTATGTGGACAGAACAAAATGACATTAGAAACACTACCAATATTTCGCAAACACAATCTCTTGACGTCGCAATCACGCAAATTTTTGAATCGCACGATCTTTTGCTCGTGTGTAAACTCGGCGAACTTTTTAACTTATACAGATTTGCCGATATTTTTTACCTGGGCGGAACGTTTGTAAACATCGGTGGACATAATTTACTTGAACCTGCCGTTTGGAGCAATGCTTGCATAATTGGGCCTTACCACCAGAACACTCAGGTCGTTGCCAGTCAAATGGAGAAAGTCGGAGGACTGATCGCAGTTAACAACTTTGAACAGTTGCTGCAAGCCAGCAAACACCTACTTGCCGACCCTAATCTAATCAAGCAGATGGGAACACATAATTTTGAATGGATTTTGCAAGAAACAAAACCTGTTGAAGTTGCAATTCAGGAAATTATTAAAAACGCTTAACCCCAAGCTTCAAACAATATTTATTAATTGCGCAGGTCTCACACTTGGGCGCACGAGGAAGGCAAACATTCTGTCCCCATATAACAAGCAGCTTATTCCACAAAACCCAGCGTTGGCGCGGCAAAACTTTTTCCAATGCAATCAGTGTCTGCTCTGTCGTTTTAGTTTTAATAATTCCCAGCCTGTTTGAAATTCTATGCACATGAGTATCGACACAAATAGCAGGCACATCAAACGCCATCCCCAAAACTAAGTTGGCAGTCTTAGGGCCAATTCCCTTGATTGAAATCAACTCTTCATAAGATCTTGGAACTTGACCACCAAATTTTTCGATAAGAGTTTTAGAAACCTCACGAAGAACTTTGGCCTTATTTTTATAAAAACCGGTTCGAAAAATAATTTTTTCCAATTCAGGCTGTTTTATTTGCAAAATATCTTGCGGGGACGCAAAATACGTCCCAATTTTTTGTGGCATAATCGCGTTTTGTTGCAACACAGTAACTTTTGATGGCTCGGGCACATTTGGTAATGGGATTTTAGTCATTCTATCAAAAAGATCTCTGACAACATGAATTGTCATGATATCTTTTGCACGCAAGCTCAGCAAGCATGCGATTAATATTAAAAACGGTTGCTTGCCATATTCATCAATAACGGTATTAATAAGCGGCGGCGAAAATTTTTTAGTCTGCTTATCCAATTCACAAATTATTTTTTCAAGATTTTTCACTTGCAAGCCTTCCCATCTTTCTGTCTGGTTTTAACTCGATAACTCTAAAATTAAAATAGCAATGAACAGGGCAGTGTTTTGGTAAGACAGTGTCATGCTGCCTGTCGGCCATAGCTCGTTAGAGCGTCGGCTGGAACTAGTTTCAGCCCTGCCCGCCATAGCCTTGGCGACGGCTGGGATCCATGGATAAATTAATTCCAAATTTTTGTAATTCGATAATAGGGAAAACTAATCCATGGATCCTGAAATAAATTCAGGATGACAAAGCTCTAATCGAAAGAAACTTTAGACAAACACAGCCCTTTCTCTAGTTATCGAGTTCGCTTTAATTTAACAATTAATTTTATTCTAAAGTTAAGAGATATTTATAAAGTTTACAAATTTATTGCACTCATGCAAAATCTCCTGTAAAAATAACATCCACGACCGTACTAATATCGACAATATATTTTGGGGGAATTTTCGTGGATTCAAAGATTTTTAAAGATAAAATAAAAGATTTTCTAGCATATCTCGAAGTTGAAAAGAACGCGTCTATGCACACAATTAGAGCATACTTTGGAGATCTAAAACAACTCGTAAAATTTTGGGATCGAACCGCTCAAAAAGAACCCGATCTTAAAGAGGACTTTGAAAAAGTTTTACGACGTTTTGCAATTTCACTTTTTTATCAAAAAATATCGAAAGCTTCACTCGCTCGTAAAATTTCAGCACTTCGTTCATTCCAAGCTTTTTTGAAGACAAACGGAGAAAATTTAAGTGTAAATTTTAAATCTCCAAGACTTGATAAAAAATTACCTGTAACATTAAGTGTTGATGAAATTTTTTATCTGCTTGATACTGTTAAGCTTGAACGATTACCCACAAAACTCCCCTACCGAGACAAAGCCATTTTCGAACTCATATATGCAACCGGAGTTCGCTGCTCGGAGGCTGTTGGAATAACCCTTGCAGATATAGACTTTGAAAACAAAACAGTCAGAGTTATGGGTAAGGGGCGCAAGGAACGGATAGTACTTTTTGGCAAAAAAGCACACAAAAGTATAACCGATTATCTTGAAAAAGAACGGCATCAACTTTTAACTGATGAAAATGAAATGCATCTATTTTTAAACAAAAATGGCCGACTATTAACCACCCGCTCCATTCAAAGAATATTTGAAATGTTTAGAAAATTTCTTAACGTTAACCGCAATCTAACACCGCATAAAATTCGCCACTCTTTTGCAACACACCTTTTGAACGAAGGTGTAGACCTGCGAATTATTCAAGAACTTCTTGGACATAAAACAATTTCTACAACAGAAATTTACACGCATGTTTCAAATCAACACCTTGCAAAAATTTGTAATGAAAAACACCCTCTTAACGACCTTGATTACTTAGTATTGGATGATAAATTATGAAAATCTTAACAGCAAACTTTGATAGCCAGTACCAACTTATAGATTCAGGAAACGGTTACAAACTTGAACGGTTTGGTAACAATGTTGTGGCAAGACCGGACACAAATTGCGTCTGGAAAAGACAAAAACCTGAAACGGAATGGAATAAGGCAAACGCCGTATTTAAAAATTCAGGCTGGGAGTTTAAGAACAGTTTTAAAGAACCATGGACAATCAACTACAATAAACTCAAAACTGAAGGCATCTGCAAAAATCAAATTGCTATGCAACTCCGAGCAACAATATCAAAAAATGTGGGGGTTTTCCCCGAACAGTCTGCTCACTGGCTTTGGTTCAGTAGGTTAATAGCCGGAGCAAAAAAACAACCCAATGTTTTAAATCTTTTTGCCTACACCGGAGCTGCAACACTTTGTGCTGCAGCAGCCGGAGCAAAGGTTTGCCACGTTGACGCTGCAAAATCTACCGTAACATGGGCAAATAAAAATCAAGAGATGAGCGGACTTCAAAACGCACCAATCAGATGGATTGTCGACGATTGCACAAAGTTTGTAATGAGAGAAATCAAACGAGGGGTAAAATATGATGGCATTATCATGGACCCCCCTGCATTCGGCCGTGACCAGAAAGGCAAAGTTTTTGAATTTGAGAAACAGGTTTGCAACTTATTGGAACTTTGTAACCAACTGCTAAGCTCGGAGCCACTCTTCTTCATTTTCAATGGCTACTCCATGGGATATTCTGCAACGGTTCTTAAAAATCTTGTTCAAGACTACTTTAAAGTACCCAAAACCCCTCGAATCGAATTCGGCGAACTGCAAATTGCTGAAATCGGACAGGAACGAAACTTGCCATGCAGCCTGTATGCAAGGTTTTAGCAGCTTTTGACAAATCATATAATCGATTATATGATTTACTAAATAGATAATTAGAGTCGAATAAACCATGGATTAAGGAGCGGCATGATTATTAAAAGAATATTATCCGAGAAAGTAAAAGACCTTGCAAAAGTATTTCCTGTTATTGCAATTATGGGCCCTAGGCAATCCGGAAAAACAACTCTAGCAAGAGAATCATTTTCCAACTACAAATATATCTCTTTGGAAGAACACAGAAATCGTGAAATTGCCGTTAGTGATCCCGGAGCTTTTATTGAGGCACACAAAGACGTCCCAGGACTGATTTTGGATGAAATTCAGGAAGCCCCTGCCCTTCTATCATACATTCAAACACATGTTGATTTAAACAAAAAACCCGGTTTTTTTATAATAAGCGGATCACACAATTTTTTATTAAATGAAAAAATTTCGCAAACGCTTGCCGGAAGAGTTGTGATTTGTACACTATTACCACTATCCATAACCGAAATAATGGCATATCAAAAAAACTCATCTCTTAAAATGCAAAATCTCGATTCCCTCTCTCTTGATGATGTTTTATTCAAAGGTTGCTACCCATTTATATATTCCGGAGGTGCAAACCCAGTTGATTTATATCCTTCATACATAAAAACTTATGTTGAACGTGATGTACGCCAGATAACAAATATTACCGATTTGACTACATTTCAGCGATTTATGGGTTTATGTGCCGGTAGAATCGGACAAATTTTAAATATAACATCACTCGCCAATGATTGTGGAATATCGGTGTTAACTGCAAAATCATGGCTGTCGATTCTAGCAGCAAGTTATATAATTTTTTTATTACAACCGCATCACAAAAATTTTAGTAAACGATTAATCAAGTCGCCTAAACTCTATTTCTACGACACAGGTCTTGCCTGTTCAATTTTGGGCATAGAGGCCACAGACCAGTTAATCAACCACTATCTACGAGGAAATCTTTTTGAAAGTTTTGTGGTTTCAGAATTATGCAAACAACGATACAATATCGGACGCGAACCAAGAGTGTATTTTTGGCGTGATCAAACAGGCCACGAAGTTGATTGCATCATTGAAAAAGCTCAGGAATTGATTCCGGTCGAGATAAAGGTAAATAGTGCAATTTCACAAGATATGTTCAGCGGAATTAATTATTGGAATGAACTCGCCAAAACCAAACACCCGGAAGAATCAAGCTTCTTGGTTTATGGGGGAAAAGATAATTACAAAATAAAAGCCGGTCATGCGATTTCATGGAGATCAATTGAAAAAGTAAACCAATAGGCTTTTACTTCTTGAATAACATCGCTTATACGAAGGCTACGTTAAAATCCGACATTTATCTCATGAAATTTCGATATTTATCACGCGAAAATTCGACTTTCAACGTATTATTTCATTCGAGATAAAAGCCAGCAGAACAATAAATACAAGCTTTTTCTCGGATTAAAAATAAGCCTACTGAGTAAAATTACTCAATTAATTGAGTAAAAACTGAAAGTCCATTTAAAAAGCCCATAAATTCAAGGATCAAATCAGCCCCTCTTATTTCTAAACCCTACCCCCAAGAACTTGGGGCCCACAAATTATTTTCTGCAGATTTGACAATATTATTGCTAATTTAGCAATTGCATCTTAATCTTGTGCTAAATCGTTTTTTAAAAGTGATTTAGCACAAGGAATCTATTTATGTTTACAAGAGAAATAAAAAAAACCATAAAGCAGTATTTAAATTTCCCGGTGATTGCAATTATTGGACCACGTCAATCCGGCAAGACAACGTTGGTTAAAATGGCTTTTCCTAAACACACTTTTGTATCATTTGAAAACCCGAAAACTCGCGAATTTGCAATTAAAGAACCGGAACTTTTTTTGCAAAGTAATGAAAATAAACATGGAATAATTATTGATGAATTTCAATATGTCCCTCAAATGCTTTCCTATATTCAACTTGATGCTGATGCAAAAAAGCGAAAAGGCTACTTTATTTTGACAGGTTCGCAAAATTTTTTAATGAACCAGGCCATCACTCAATCTCTTGCCGGACGTGTTGGAATTTTAACTCTTTTACCTCTGTCGCTTAAAGAATTAACCAAAAACAAATTACTCGCCGGCCAAGTTGAAGAGGTAATATATAACGGAAGTTATCCACGGCTTTATAAGGAACATTTTAAACCGGAACGACTGTTTCCATCTTATATACAAACATATATCGAACGCGATGTAAGGCTGTTAGTGAACGTGGGCGACTTGGGCGCATTTCAAAAATTCATTCAACTTTGTGCCGCACGAATTGGAAATCAATTAAATCTCTCAGAATTAGCAACTGTATGCGGTATAAGTGCCACAACGGCTCGACGCTGGATATCCATTTTACAAGCCAATTTCATTATTTTTTTACTTGAACCGCATTTTGAAAATTTTAATAAACGATTAACTAAGTTACCCAAACTTTACTTTTACGATACAGGTCTTGCCTGCAACCTCCTACGAATAAATTCGCCAAAGGATCTTGTCATAGACAAACATTTTGGAGCATTATTTGAATGTTTCATTATTGCCGACATTATGAAACAGTATTTTACCCAAGGTGTACGTCCTCCGGTTTATTTTTGGCGCGATACCAATGGACGACTTGAAGTTGATTGTATTATTGACGATGGGAAGAAGCTAATTCCTATCGAAATTAAAAGCAGCAATAACATTGCATCAGATTTTTTTGATGGATTAAAACAATGGAATGAGTTATCAAGTAAATTCAAGTCCGGAACTCAACCCTCACAAAGGTTTCTTATTTATGCCGGAAAGCAACCGCAATTACGTGCTGCAGGCACTGTAGTCCCATGGGATAAGAGCGCAAATTTGGTCGAAAAAATAAAGAAGGGCTGACAACTTTTACATCGTCAGCCCTTCTTATTTCTAAACCCTACCCCCCAAGAACTTGGGGCCCAAAAAATTTGGGTTAAATGGGTGGATTTGTGTACGCTGTCGTATTCGACTGCGTGATTGGCTTGTCCGTCGTAGCTACGTTAGAGCGAAGACGGATGTTTTATTATTTTGCAGCTTTTACTGCATCAAGTTCTATTTTTGTAATAAGAACAAGTGCTGCCATTTTATTACCGGCTTTCCATTGCGCTTCGGCATATGCCTTATAAGCTGCAAGGGTATTAATACCTTCAAGAACCGGAGACTTAATTATCATTTCAAGAGACTTAAGATAATCAACCACTGCTGGTGATGTCTTAACTGCAACCGCATTCAACTCTGCCATTTTAGAAACAACGTTGGCTGGGTTTGCAATCCATGCATTCAATGCAACCAAAAGATTCTTATCTAATTCTTTTTTACGTGTTTCTTCAGTAGCTGTTGCTGTAACAAGTGCTTTTGCACTGTCAAACCATACTGTGTCTAAAACTACTGCTGGCTCAACAACTTCTACTGGAGCTGGTTCAGCCTTTTTCTCTTCTGCTTTTACTGCTTTAGAAGCTGTTTTAAACCAGTTAAATGGATTCCACATGGTACCCTGAATTGCTGGAGCTGCCTCAAATTTAGCAGGATTGAAGAAATGGTTAATATCTTGTGTGCTATATTTAACCCAAGCTCTAACATCGGCTCTTAACTCTTGATTTTCAAGGTTTACATATTCAGCCCGATTTCCAATTCTTTCAATTGCCTCTATTACAATTGCTCTATTTTCATCAGACTTCTTATCCTTGAAATACTTCTTTATCCAAGGCTTAATATCTTCGTCAACTGCTGTAATTGCAGCGATAACACCTGCAGCATCATTCATGCCAGAAACTAATACAATAGAAGCAACTTGTGTAACCAAAACATATCTGAGATCATCTCCTGGTTTAAAACTATGCAACTGTTGCTTAATACCTTCTTGAAATGCACTACGAGCCTTTTTAAAATCGGCTGAAGAAACCTTCAATTCCTCACGAATTACCTGTGTAGGACTCTTTATCGATGCTGATGCAGCACCAATAAACAAAGACATAACGGACAACATAAGTTTCTTAGAAAACTTCATAAGAAAAACCTCCATAAAAATATAACTGTTATAACCTCACAATTTTCTACTAATTGTAATTATGATAGCAGAAAAAAAAGGGGGGCGCAAAGGCCCCCCTTTCCAGGAATAAATGCCATTTTTTTAGCACAAACACAATTATTCTACAAATAAGACCTATTCATAAGAAAGCCCCCGAATTTTGAAAATAAAGCACAAGATTTTAAGTTCAAAAGTTCGGGGACAATATATAAAAACACACGTTAACTTATAATTTTATGCAATTACTTTGTAGCCTCTTTAATCATAGCAACCACCTTGTCAACAGCGCCTTGTAGCATAGCTAGGTTCGCCGCTCCAGGATTCAAATTTTTCTTTATAACATTTTCCAACAAAGGAATAGCTGTCTTTAGATTACCAACTGTTTTTAATATATCCTCTGCCGCAGCCAAATCCCTTCCTGCAACTAATTCTGGGGCCCCACCTCCCACTTGTAATTTGGATATATCCTTCAACAACCCTTCAATCTCTGCTTTGGTAATATCTGCAATATCTGAAAAATCATGCTGCGCAAGTTTTTTCCCATGCAAAGTCGTCGCTAAAATTCCAGAATCAATGCTAGCTAAATCTCCTTTTCCAACTTTATCCTCTAAGCCTTTAACTTGTTGAATCGCTTTTTCAACTGCTGGAATTAACGCTTTGCCTTCAATATCACTTATTGCATTACAAGCAGAACCAACAGTTAAAAATACTAAACATATGATAAATTTATTTTTAAATATCATGTTTTATTGTCCCTTCTATTTAATTTCACCCAATATTGCAGCTTTCTTTATAGGATCAACCGTACCGAAATCTATCTTAACTTTTGCTCCGAAACCACCGAGTGGGTCAAATTCACTATCCGTCTTGATTGCCGCCTTTAAATTGGTTTCATCAAAATTAGCTTTAGCAATTGCACCATCGGCTTCCTTAAGCTTATTCCAAATCGCAGCCCAAGCAGCAGCCGAATCATCGGGATTAATTGTTACGCTTGATAATGCGGGAAGCAATTTATCTGTTGGATCAACTGGATTGCTATAATCTATTTTAATAGTAGCATCACTCTTAGGAGCTTTGGCTGGTTTTAGAGCTTTATACGCGGCATTAAACGGACCTTTAGCATCGTTAATAGCTTTCGTTGCTGCAATTACCTCTGCTTTCAATGTTTTTCCTGCTGCAATATCAGTCTTTAATTGACCCAAATCTCCTGCAACTGGTGCTCCTGGTACATTTAGCGCATCTTTTTTAGCATTAAAATCTACCTTTGTAGCTTCTGTTATTGCTTTTTCAAGTGTTGCTTTTGTGTCAGTGTATGCCGTAACTTTTAATGGATCAACTCCACCTACTAAAAGCGGAGTCGCTTTAGGGTTCACTTTTGCAATAAAATACTGTCCTGCTTTAATTTCTGCCGCCAATTTGGCAATCTCGCCGTCGATTTCATTTTTCAATGCTGTAAGCTCTACAGCTGCGGCTTTTGCCTTATCTACTCCGCTTTTTGCCTTTTTACCTGCCTTTTCAGCTAATGCATCTGCTACAGCCTGAGCCGCCGCATTTTTTACAGCAGTTGTATCTAATCCATCAAGATCACCTGCAAATACATCTTCATCTGGAATATCAGTTGACAATAGAATGGTACCATCGTTTTTTTTCATAGTGCCTGCGTATGGTTTTCCGTCTTTTCCAAACAGACGGAAGTCATTCCACGCAACAGCATTTAATGCATCATTAACTTGTTTTAAGTGATTTTTGACATATCTACGTTTATCTTTACCTTTTTTAGATACTGGAAATTTATCAAGTTCTGTGGTGACTACAAGTTCAAACTTATCCTGAATGTCCTTAATCTTGGCTGTAACTGTTGCAGAAAGAGGCGGTACTTTAGGAGCTGGAGTTAGTTCTTTTACAATTTTATCAACTACCGCATCAGCTTTTAATGAAGCTTTCTCAATTGTCAAAACATCGACCATATCTTTTTCTGTTAATGCTTTTGGCCCTGAGTCAAAAAGTTCAATTTGTTGTCTTATCTGAGCTTCTTTTTGTGCCGGTTTTAAAGCCTTTTTCTTTGCAATGCCTTGTATCGCAATTGCAAACTTTTCTTTTTGAGTAAGTGTTTTACGTTTGGCAGCATCCATAAAACCGCCGGCAAAGGCAAGTAATACCACCGCCGGTATTAAAAACCTAAGTTTTGATATTATCATAGTTCTCCTTCAAATTTTTTTATATTTAACACTCTATATGTTTGATTAATCCATGGATGCTGAAATAAATTCAGCATGACAGGCTTGCTCAACTTAGAATGATACCCCTAATTTTAGCCATACTGAGTAATTTTCTAGAGCAGCATTATCTGATGCGAATTCATAAGATCCACCAATTCCAACCAAGCCTGGAACGCTCTTGCTGTAATTGAATTGGTAGCCCAATCCTGCAAAGATTTTATTTGTTACTTGTGAAGGTGTTTTTAAGGCCTCAACATCCAAATCAGCTGAATTCAATGTATGCAAAACATCGCCTGCCAAATCTCCAAACTTATTATTCGTTGAATAATCATTAGACGCTAATGCATAAACACCATCGGTCCAAGACTCTTTCATCCAACAATCTTCTTCATCTTTGTAGAAGAAGTTGTAACCCAAGTCAATTATAAATCCACCACTCTTGAATGAGAGATCCGCAAGAAGATCAAACTGACTTCCAGGTTTTACTCTGATACTTTGTGTCAAAATATTTGCAGCTGGGAAAAGAGGAGCCTCTTCTTGCCCAAGTTTTCCTGCCATGTAATAATGCGCAAGATTCAAATCTTTTACGCCAATTGTTCTATCTTCGCTTGATTCAAAAAGATAACGATAATCTGCATCAAGCAATACTCTGACTGCAGCGTTTTTGTTCTTCCAAAGTTCAACAGCTCCGTCAAGACGAGCACCTAATCCAAAGTGCTTGCCATTCCCAAGAACAGGTTGGAATAGGAACTCACCATGTGGACGAGGTCCTGTTGGAACAATAATCTGTGCACTTAAATAAATGTGATCAGTTTTTGTTTCGTGAATTTTGTAACCCAGTGCAAGGTTGATGTCAGCTACACCAAATTTTGATTCATCACCAGCAATTTTTGCATGTGTAAGTGGAGATTGTAGGCTGTTTAAATCCATATCACTGTCAACTTCCACGTTACCTGCAAAGAAATCAGCTAACGAAAATGCTTCGCCACCGATTTCAGCGTTCACTGAATTGGCAACACCCATGTCTACATTATTTTTGACGTAAACAACCGGCATGCTAGCCTTGAAAAATAGTCCACCAAATGGATGCCCGAAGCTTTGGAAGTAGTCAAAACGTACGCCCCAGGTTTCTTGTTTTGGGCTAAATGCTACCGTTCCTGCAAGAGTTTCATTAACATAATCATGTATTAGATCAGTGCCTACAATATCAGCATTTCCTGCATTAAAGTCAGCTGCTGATCCAACAACGAAACTGTTTGTTCCATTACCAATTCCAAAATACTCACCAACATCATCCTTGTTATTAGATGCTTGGTAAAAAGGCGTCATTACCAAATGGCTGAAAATATTGTGTCCATTTTTCTTTTCGAGTTTTTGATACGATAACTCGTGCCAAGTTGTCAACTCCATCGGTAAATTTGTACCGACCGCGCGAGGTGCTAAAAATGTTTTCTTGGAATATGTCTTGGCTGAAAGTTGCATAGCAACGCCCATAAACATGGACATTACTAGGAACGTGCGCAGAAGATGTTTAAATCTCATCATACAGTCTCCTTCTTTACTTAAAATACTTCACACTCTAAATTTACTACTTTTTCGTCTTTACCTAAGTTGCAATGCCTTGCGCTGCAATTTCTTGCGTTGCAATTTACGGTTTATAAACACCTAAAAAACAACACAATAATAAAATTTCAAACTTTATAAATTTGAACTTATACTAACATTTTTTTTGAAGCAATATTTTTGTAAAAATTTTCGGTTGTATGCAACAGAATAACGAATGGCAAGAAAGTTTGGCACTTTGAATCAAAAAAAATCGAGACAAAATTCGATGATCAAATTTGTTGAAATGATTTGCTGGGCTAATAAAAAGTCTGTGTCCCGCCGCCGCTCAGGTAGCTTTGGCGGACAAGCCCGACCGTCGCTCAGCCTGTGCACCATAGCCTTGGCGACGGTGTAGTAGCTTTGGCGGACAAGCCCGGCCGCCGCCGGGGCGACGTCTGTGGAAAGTTGTAATTAACTCTTTTAATTATCTTAATTATTATCATATAATCACTTATAAATTATAATTTTACGTAAAATTAATAACTTAATAGGTGATAATAATGGAAAGCATAATTCTTGTTTTAATAATTACACAGATAATCGTTGAATCGCTGCCAATAAGCAGCTCAGGACATGTGGAATTGGCAGGGTTGTTGGCAAATAAGTGTTGGGGAATTCAAAATGCAGTTTTACCCGATTTTTTGGACAATCTGTTACATGGCACGGCATTGGCTGCAATATTGATCGTATTTTATAAAGATTGGTTTTTTCCAATAAAAAAAGTACTTCAGTCTTGCACACAGTTTTTATTCAAATCAAAGCCTCTATCATTTTATCAAAAGAAGCTATTTGCTATTTTTGCTAAAATAGTTGGGCTGGTAATTGTGGCGGATTTAGTTACAAGCATATTTTATTTTGTTATAAAAATTGGGGCCAAAAATTTTTATAACAATCTCGGGCCAAACTTTTTACTCTGTGGTTTTATAATAACTATGCTACTGTTATTCTCGTTGAAACTTAGGAAAACGCAGAATTATGCAACCGTACAAACTACGTCGCAGGAAATGTCTAGTCAAGTTTCTGAGGGCGCTTTCACACTCAAAAAAGCAATCATTCTCGGTGCGGTCCAAGGCTGCGCATTATTGCCCGGAATATCACGTTTTGCAAGTACATACGTTGCAGGATGCTGGCTAAACATATCTCCCAGACGAGCTTTTCAGATCTCGTTTTTAATACACTTGCCACTGATTGTTGCAGCGTTCTTATTTTTGGGAATAAAAGATATTTTCAAGAAGCCTGAGATTTTTCAAAGCTTGAGTGCCGGATTCGACACTCTCAGCTTATTTTTGATATTAAGTGCAACTATTATTGCAATAATTGCACTTAACTTTTGTTACAAATTAGCTGTTAAAGATAAATTATGGTGGTTGGGATTTTATATGCTAATTCCAATAATTACTTTGATAAAAGCTTCTCTATAAAAAGACACCTGATAAATCATAACAATTGTTCGTTAGGCCTGTTGGAATTTAAAAATTCTTTGCCTGTGTAGAGTCGTCGTTCCGGCGCAGGCCGGAATCCAGATTTTTTTACATATTTCAACTTCTCTAAAAGAGCCTGGACACCGGCCTGCGCCGGTGCGACAAGTAGAATAACACTTGGTAATATGGAACCTTCACATGTAGTGTAATTTTTCTTAAGTTGATGACATTGGCGCTCCGCCGGGACGACTAAATAACATTACGCTTAAAACCGTTCCATCGAATTATATACCTTATTTTGGAGTTATCGAACTTGTTAAAAATAATTAATTTTCATGGCTTGGCGAACCTTTGCCATAGTCTGCGCAGCAGTATTCCTAGCCTTTTCCGTACCCTGTTTAACAATATTCATGACCTGAGCAGGATCACTTGCAAACTGCATTCTACGTTCACGAATTGGCTTTAAAAATTCTTGTAAAATCTCATTCAAATGACGTTTTACTTTCACATCGCCTAATCCGCCACGCTTATAATGTTCTTTAAGATCATTTACCCGTACTTTGTCCGTATCAAAAATATCAAGATAAGTAAAAACCGTATTTCCCTCTATTTTTCCAGGATCTTCAACACGTAAGTGATTGGGATCAGTAAACATGCTCATAACTTTTTTCTGCAATTCGTCAGCAGAATCAGAAAGATAAATTGCATTTCCTAATGATTTGCTCATTTTAGCCTTTCCGTCAATACCGGAAAGACGGGCGCCATGCTCAGGGACAAGTGCCTTTGGTTCCACAAAAACAGGTTCATATATGCTGTTAAATTTACGGACAATTTCAACAGTCTGCTCGATCATTGGAAGTTGGTCTTCGCCAACCGGAACTAAGTCAGCATTAAAAACAGTTATATCAGCTGCCTGACTGACGGGATAGCACAAAAATCCGGCTGTAACGTTTGCCCCGTAGCCTTTTTGTTTTATTTCGTCTTTGACTGTTGGATTACGCTGCAGTCTGGAAAGCGTAACCAAATTCAGGTAAAAAACCGTAAGATCTGCAATTTCCGGAATCATGGACTGAATGAAAATAGTGGAAATGTCAGGATTGATTCCGACTGCCAAATAATCACAAGCCAGTTCAAAAATATTTTTTCTGACTTTCTCCGGATTTTCAAAATTATCGGTCAGAGCCTGCACATCGGCAATTAAAACATATTGATTGTACTCTTGTTGGAGTTTAACACGATTTTGAAGCGATCCAATAAAATGTCCCAAATGAAGAGGACCTGTTGGACGATCACCGGTAAGAATAATTTTTTTATTCATGTTAGATCCTGTATTAAAAATTTTATTACTTATAAATATTTACTTTTAAATACTATCATAATTAAACTTAAAAACTAGAATCTGGAAAGAGGACAAAAAACGGGGAAGGGATATCGACATGAATCTTTTTATTTTTTTAATTTTATATTTTGGGCTTGGATTTGCAAATATCATGGCCATGGCAAATGATTCTCCATCTCAAGGAGATTCTGATCAACAACATACGATAACGCTAAAAGAGGCTGCAAGTCAATGGGCCACGCAACAAAGCACTGCAAAAATCACAGAAACCGAATGGGATTCCATACCTCTGCTTAAATTAATCAAAACGATTGAAACTCAAGAACAAAATATTATTAGTGGAAAGCCTTCGATTTCAAAAGAAGAATTGTCTAAAAAAAAGGCCATTTTAAATTATATCATAGCAACTGAACTTTGTAGTATGACAGGAGAAAAAAGCATCTTAAACACTGAGCCAAATAAGCAATATGAAACTAGAATAATAACCAATAATTTAATAAGCAAATTGCAATTTAAAAGATATACAATTTTATATGGATTAATTTATTTAGAAAATTTACTTATGCAAAATTCAACTTTAATAAGAGACTTCAACCATGTTGAAAACTATTTTATAGTTTGTTGTTTACTGGCATCAAAAGTAACCGAGGATAAATTTTACTCTAATAAATACTGGGCATCAGTATTTTATAAACATTATTTTAAAATTAGCGTAGACAGCGAAGAAAAAAAGACTCGTGCCACAAAAGAGGCACTTGAAATAATCAATGGCCTTGAAGTCCTTATACTAAATATCTTGGACTGGAAGATGGTCATAACAACACAACAGTTTGCAGACTTTGTAAAAAAATTAAGTGAAAAATACAGATCTCTGCTCGATGGGACAAAACTCTCTTTCAGATCTTATGAAAAAGACACACAAAAAAGACAAGTTCATGTTAGATGATGTTTAATAATTTTAGTTGATCCAAAACATAATTGTGGTCCTTGCAAACAATTCCATCAATTCCAAGAGTTTTGCTTCCGTTAATGTTAACTTCAAGATCATCTATAAAAAGACACTCTTCAGCTTTTAATGAGTAGGTGTTTAAAAGAATTTCATAAATCTGAGTTTCAGGCTTGGCACACTTATGTTGATACGAATAAATCGCGCCATCAAACTGTTTAACAAAATCGTAATCTTTGACTTTGAGGTAACAAAACTCAGCTAAATTTGAAAGTATATAAGTTTTGTATCCCTTCTGCCTGACCAAATTTAAAATCTCAACACCCTGAGGAAGCGGAACAAGGCGTCCCGGCATGGCATCAAGAAATTTTATCATATTTTCTTTTCCCAAAGGATCTGCGAGCTTTTCCGCAACCTGCTCAGGCGTTATAAGTCCCCTATCCATATCAAGCCAAGTAGAACTGGCAATATTTTTTACTATTACTTGAGCCTGATCTTTTGTAAGACCAAAAAGATCATACAAAATTTCATACGGATTAAAGTAAAATAAAACCGCACCAAGATCAAAAATAATATTTTTATATTTGCTACCAAGAGCTGCCGGCTGAACAGCTTTCAGCTGAACAGCTGTTAGATGCTGAGCAATTTCCGGATTGGAACCATTCAGTTGAGAAGCTCCCAATTGGGAAACTTCCAGTTGGTTTTTATCTTGACTTAAGATATTGTTAGCCATAGATCATCCTTTCTTTTTAGCAACCTTAAGAATATTGATTATAAATCAAAATTTGTTTGGGGGAAGATGCTTGCACAAATTTTAAAAAGATTTATGGAACTTGGGGTCTCAGGCTGCTACCAAGTTTTTAAGCGTAAAACAAAAAAACGTTGGGTACGATTTTGTTATAAAAGGATTTTATTTAATCCATGGATCCTGAAACAAGTTCAGGATGACAAAACAGCCAAATCAATTGACACTGATTTCTTAGAAAAAATAATAAATTCAGAAGAGTTTAACTTATACTTGCCGCATAAATTTAAAGACAGTAACTGGATTTTGCAGCAGGCGGATCTAGCCGCTTCAAATTGTTTTGATATCTTGGGCTCGGGAATAAAATGTTTTGAAAAAATCCCATGGCACCAGGACTTTAAAAGTCCTGACTTTACAAGTCTCAACTTTGCAAGTCGTGATTTTATGAGTCATGATTTTACAAGTAATAACAGTACCAAATCCTGGAAGCATAGCTTTTACCAAGATATTACAGCATCTTGTCCCACAAATATGAAACTTGATGAATATAATCCGGATATTAAGGTCCCCTGGGAACTGTCCAGATTTCAACATATCTTTATGCTTGGCAAAGCTTATCAAATAAATCAAGATAATAAATACGCAGACGCTTTTCAAAATCAAATATCAGACTGGATCGAACAGAATCCATACATGACTGGAGTCAATTGGGTATGCCCAATGGACGTTGCAATAAGAGCTATCAACTGGATTTGGGGATTTTACTTTTTCAAAGATACTCCGAATATTTCAAACGCATTCTGGATTAAATTTATAAATATACTGCACTTGCATTTACATTATCTTGAATTTAATTGGGAAACATCCGATAAGCCCAATAACCACTACATATCAGATCTGGTTGGATATCTGTATTTATGCGAGTTTTTCAAAATTAAAAATGCTCACATAAATAACGCTTACGCAAATAATACTAGCATTGGTAAGAAAAAAAACCGGTGCATTAAAAAAATACTCGAACAATTTTTTCATCAGATTCAACCCGACGGGACATGTTATGAGGGAACAACCGGATATCATAAGCTTGATACCGAGCTTTTTTTGCATTTCAAACTGATTTGTAATGCAACGCAAAATAGCAATTCAAATTGCAAAACAAAGCAAGCAAAAAATGGCCCCACCGGTTTGCCAACTGAATTTTTAAGTCGCTTTTATAAAATGATCGGATTTTTACAAGCCTGCTCAGACCTGTCTGGCTCAGACCTGTCTGGCTCAGACTTGTCTGGCTCAGACGAATCCGAAAATTTTGTAACTATTGGGGATAACGACAGCGGTAAAATTTTGACAGGAATTGAAACTCCAAGTACTAAGAGAATCAGAAACCAACATGACATACTCCCCCCAGGGCAACAGATAGATGCTAAACAAAAATCTTGGGTACAAAACTTTCCTGACTTTGGTCTTATATGCATACGTAACGAATGTCTTCATGTAACATTTCGATTGCCCAAATTCAATCAAAATCAGCCATCAGGACACTTTCATTATGATCAGCTAGCGGTAACACTATCAATAAATGGAACCCCTATCCTGATAGATCCTGGAAGCTATGTTTACACTGCAAACAGCTGCTGGCGTAATTTGATGCGTGGGGCAAAGAGTCACAACACATTCCATTCGCCTGAACTCATGACAATGCAAAATGAACTCTTCCAGCTTAAACTCACGCCACAAGACAATCCGGTCATAATTGATCAAAACAATAATTTAATTCAGGTAATGGCATATCATAAGTTCAATTCTTGCGACAATGAAATTGCCTATAGAACTATTGAGACAGATAAAGAAAAAAATTTAAAATTAACTGACTGGTGGAATACTACAGAAAACTCAAAAAATCAAATAAATAGCGAGTGGAACTTAATTTTTAATCCGGAACTCAAATTAAAAAAAGAAGCTGATGAAAGTTGGTCTGTTGAAAAAAACAATAAACCTATATGTCGAATTTTTTCAACGCTGGATTTTGTAATGCTAACGGGCTTTTATTCAAAAAATTATGGCACCTTACAAACGTGCACAAAACTTAAAGCAACTAAAACTCTATCAAACCAGAAGCAAACAATACTTATTAAATCAAATGTATAAACTGTGTAACACAAACGTGTTGTAATACAACGTAATGCGTGATAACACAAACTGTTTAGCAAAGACTCAAAAGAGGTCCCGCATGTTTTAGTAAGTTATGTTTTTTCTCCAAAATCGGTTCGGCAGTCTCAAAAATCAAAATACCATGGTTGCCATGTCTCATTTGCCAAGTTAAAAATGCCGGATTTTTCAATCCCAAGGATTGCCCTAGTTGTGTCAAATCATCCTCATCGTGTGTATTAATATCTTTACGTTTCAGACCATTTCGTAAAAATTGTTTAAGTTGAGAATTAAAATCGGCCTGTTGCATATCTTGGTAAAAATGGTCCGGATCTTCCCAAATATCATGTTTATGAAATTTGCACTCTTCACTTGAATATCCGGCCACACCTTTAAGACAGTCAAAGTCTGGATTATCCACAAGATAAACAGCCTTATTAAAATTAAAAGCATCATCATGCGAAAGATCGTGTAAAACAATTTGAGACAAATCTTGAACTTCATGATGCAAAAGAATCTTACTTGGTATTTCTGTAAGCTTTTCAAAAACTCTTCCTACGTCAAAATCTCTATCAAGGACCATCGCCTTCTCCCTTCAAAATTTAAACAGAACAAAAAAGTTGAATACTCACATATTCAACTTTAATAATTTTTTAAACTCGGAACAAGAAAAGGAAAAAATTCGGCTAAAAACGGATTTATGCAACAACTTTTTCAACTAACTTATCCAAAGCAATCCCATGTGAAGCTTTTACCAAAACAAGAGTACTTGGGGATTTTAGCTGCTCCAGAAGCACTTTTTCGGCCTCTTGCCAATCACTAACTCGAGTAACACAGGAATCAGACATAAGCATACCTTGGGTATACTTCACCAAGTTGCCTACTAATATTATTGAATTAATACTGCAAGCCTTAGTCAAAATTTTACCAAGATTTCTATGCCAATAAATTTCACGATCTCCCAGCTCCAGCATGTCACCAATAACTGCTATTTTTTTTCCATTATTATTCATTTTATCAAATGCAGAAATGGCAGCTTTCATACTTTCCGGATTAGCATTGTAACAGTCACTTATAACAGTACCCAAATTATTTTTAATTTGTTTTTGCTCAAATCTATTATCAAAACCTGTATAAGACTCAATGCCTTTTACAACAGCGGCAAGAGGAGCCTTTATAAAATAGGCAATTGTGCTTGCAGCCAATGCGTTACATAAAAGACCTTGATGCGTACTGTTAAATTTTACTTTCGCTCTTTGTCCATACCATCTTAAATTAAATTCCGTAATAAACTTTCCCGTTGAGTCAGTACTGATTTTTATTTTTCTTGCCTGAACATGATTTTTTGTTTTAAATCCATATCGAGCAATTGGATGGCTGTAATGAGCATCAGTTAAAATTGGTTGATCACCAAAAATTATTCCTATCTCTTTATCTTTAAAATTTTTAAAAATTTGACGTTTTTCATTGGCAACGTTTTGCAAATTTCCAAATTGAGAAATATGGGAGTAGGAGATTTTTGTTATTAAAGCGATTGTCGGATTTAGAATATCTGTTTTAACAGACATCTCTCCAAGTTCACTAATTCCAACCTCAAAAGCAGCAGCTTTGCAGGAACTTTTCACATTCAAAATATTTGCACACAAGCCTATAAAAGTATTTTGATTTTTTGCAGAGATATAAAAAGGGATATCAGTTTGTTGTAAAATTGAACGCAGGATCTCTTTCGTACTGGTTTTTCCAATTGATCCGGTGATGCCTATGACAGGAAACTCAAAAGTTGCACGCCAGGCCTTTGCCATATCAACAAGTGCCTCATAAGTATCAGGTACAAGTATCACTAAACAATTTGCAAGATTATCTACAATTACCTGCGTAACTTTACCGAGACAAGATTTTATATCTTTACTGACAACTAATGAGCAAGCTCCTGCATTAAGAGCTTGTGGAATAAAATCATGCCCATCAAGGGTTTGCCCTTTAAGAGCAAAAAAAACAGATTTCTGATCTACTGACCTACTATCAAAGGCAACAGAAACATCATTTCCAATTTTATTAAAATTCCAGTCGACATCTCGTGTTAATTCAACACCATTAACATAAAATTTTGCATAAGGAACAGCTTTGAGTAAAAAATCTTTGGTTAACAACATAATCTGTAAGTCTCCGTAATTTGCGATTACCCCACGTTCTCTAAAGTCGAATTATAACAAAACTTAAGGATTTAGGCGATAATGTACATTGCCTTTTTTTATGTTTTTCAAACTTTTTAACTCTTTATTTACATCTAAAATCACAATTATTTAATATTTATGTTTATAATAGAAATAAAAAGCAGAATAATTGACTTTGCACATAGCTTAGTTGTAAAATAAAAACAGGTAGAAAATTATAGAATTAGGAAAGGAGACGTTTGGATGAAAAAGATATTTATGTTGCTCGCATTGAGCGGACTTGTATCATGCGCCTCATTGTTCGCAATGGAAGAAGACTTCAAGGTTGGTTATGCTGAAGAAGATGAAACTTCTTACCAAAATGATAGCGAAGAAGATTTCAAAATAGGAGAAGAAGAGTCTGACCAATACGAAGGCGAAAAAGTTGGCTGTGGAGATTGTGAAAAAGTTGGATATATAGACGACCAACCCGGTGAATAAAAAATTCTTTAAATAACCAAGAGAAAAAAGAGGCCTCGATTTTTTACAATCGAGGCCTCTTTTATGTTTAATAAATTTTATTATTAACTTATTTCTTCTTACCGAGAAAATTTAGTAAATGTAGAAATAAGTTAATAAAATCAAGATAAAGAGTTAGTGCACACATTAATGCAATTTTACGTTCCTCTTCACCTCTATTTAAAAGCTCACTTCCTAACCACTTTATCCTTTGAACATCATAGGCAGTTAAGCCCGTGAAAATCAAGATTCCAATAAAAGAAATAACATAATTCATCATTGAGTTATGCAGAAACATATTAACAATTCCTGCAATAATTATTCCAATCAAACCCATAAACATGATTTGACCAAAAGATGTCAAATCTGTTTTTGTGTAATAACCATAAAGAGCCATAAAACCAAACATTCCAACTGTCATTGCAAAAATTTGGTAAATTGAACCCATTTGGTAAACGGCAAATATGACGGATAATGTCATTCCAAGCAATCCCGAATACAACGAAAATAGTAAAATATTGGTTGCATAGCTAAGTTTTTGAAATGCACTTGAAATGTAAAAAACTAATCCAAGTTGCGCAATAAGAAGTGCAAAAAAAGCAAATCTGTTTGTCACGATTGCTCTGAATAACCCCGGAGTTGAATAAACACCATAAGCAGTTACTGCCGTAATTGCCAGTCCCAAAGACATCCATGCATAAACTTTATACATAAATGAGGCTACCGAACGAGTAAGAGTATTATATATATTGAACATTACAAAATCCTTTCACTAAGTTTAAAAGAACTAAATAGCTTCATTTCCATTTCATTAGATTACTATTTTACACAAAATAGCGCAAACGCATGTACAAACACATTCCTGGACTTACTACTCACATTTACCTCTATGAAATCAGTTATAAATATCAATGTTATAAATGCACCCAGTCCACATGCATTCAATCCATCTACAAAACAAAAAAGCCCCGACTTTTACAATCGAGGCTTTTAAATTTAATCCTGGCAGTACCTATTTTTCCAGGCCGTCTCCAGCCAGGTATCTTCGGCGTGACAAGCTTAACTGCCGTATTCGGAATGGGAACGGGTGTTTCCAAGTCACTATTGCCACCAGGAAATTTTCAATCTGGTTTCCCAGATAATTTTTAAAGTATTTCAATTTTTAGTCTTTGAGGTCAGTCGCGAAGGTTTTTCCCCTTCGCGACTGATTCGAATTAGATACAGATTAATCAAGAATCGATAACGATTACTCAGAGAAACGAATTTAGTAGTGTAGATAAAACATTCGATCTATTAGTACTGGTTAGCTGAACACATTACTGTGCTTACACACCCAGCCTATCAACCTTGTAGTCTTCAAGGGATCTTAATAAGTCTTTCGACTCGAGATATTTAATCTTGAGGTGAGTTTCCCACTTAGATGCTTTCAGCGGTTATCTCGTCCAAACCTAGCTACCCAGCGTTGCTTTTGGTAAACAACTGGAACACCAGAGGTTTGTCCATCCCG
>CAZMQG010000009.1:0-58925 GCA_964568625.1 uncultured Pseudomonadota bacterium
ACCAGCGACCTGCTGATTACAAATCAGCTGCTCTACCAACTGAGCTATGCCAGCACTGTTTTTTTGGAGCGGGAAACGGGTCTCGAACCCGCAACCTACAGCTTGGAAGGCTGTCGCTCTAGCCAATTGAGCTACTCCCGCACGTTAAATTTCAATAACACCAAGCTTAACCAATATTCTATCATTGCTAAGCACGGTAAAAACAGTATATCTAAATTTTATAGCATATCAATTATTAGTTGAAAACTGCTTACTCATGATAAAATTTAGAATACTGAACTTTATGGTGGGGAGAGTAGGATTCGAACCTACGAAGGCATAGCCAACGGATTTACAGTCCGTCCCCTTTAGCCACTCGGGAATCTCCCCTATACCTAAAAAAGGCCTACTTAACTGAAGTAGTTTAAAGTAAAATTTATAAATATGATAGTGACTTTGACAAAGATTTCAACTTTTTTTTGAAAATTTTATGAGAACAAAGTAATAAAGTCTTTTAGTAACTGAATAAATCGACCAAATTCTGAATTTTAAAAATTTAAATCAATTTAATAAAATAGAGACATACGTCAATCCATTTTTTTGTACACTTTTTTGATTTTGACAAACAGCTCAATATTCGATAATATTTAAGCTTGTAACTGCATTTTAGTGAGTGAAAAGTAGTACTTTTAAACTAAGGATAAATAAAAAAAATGGTTACGAAAACTCAGAAAGAAACTCGAACTGTTTATGCCCCAAAAGGCTTACTGCATGGTGTTGGCAGACGTAAATCCTCTGTCGCACGTGTTTGGTTAAAACCAGGCAAAGGCACTATTGAAGTTAACGGAAAAGACTACGTCAAATATTTCGATACAGATCTATCAAGAGGGAAAATTACATTTCCTTTCAAAGTAACCAATCTAGAAAGAAGCTTTGATGTAAACGTCAACGTTTTTGGCGGCGGGCTAAAAAGCCAATCAGAAGCTGTAAGACTAGGAATTTCCAGAGCTATTCTTCAAGTAAACGAAGCATTAAAACCAGCCTTGAAAAAACATGGCCTTTTAACTGTTGATTCAAGACTTAAAGAACGTAAAAAATACGGACAAAAAGCAGCTCGTAGACGCTTCCAGTTTGTAAAACGTTAATCTATTTTATTCAAGTATCGAGAATACCTATGTATTCAATGTATATTCGAATTGTTGCGCTCTCTTGCGGTAAATATTTTATTTCTGTTGCTTTTAATTAAAAATAAAAGGGAATGTAATGTGCGGAATTGTTGCATACGTAGGGAACAAACCTTGTCGAGAATTTATTATTGAAGGTTTATCTAGACTTGAATACAGGGGTTATGATTCTGCAGGAATTACTTGCATTGATAGTTCAACTAATCTTCTAAATACATGTAAAGAAGTAGGTGGCGTTAGCATTCTTAAAAAAATAGCTTCCGATTCCGAATTGAATGGCTTTGTAGGAATGGGGCATACGCGCTGGGCAACCCATGGCGTTGTTGATAAAAAAAATGCACACCCTCATTTCAACTGCAGGAAAAATATTGCCGTCGTTCATAACGGAATAATCGAAGAACATGATGAATTAAGGCAAAAATTAATAAAAGAGGGACACTGCTTTAATTCAACTACTGATTCAGAAGTTGCAGCCCACCTACTAAGTAAATATCTTGATAAGTATAAAAATGTACGTCTTGCAGCAGTAAATCTTGCAAATTTAGTCAAAGGTGCATTCGGATTAGTTTTTATCCTAGAAGATCATCCTGATCAGTTATTGGTTTTCAGACATAGGTCACCAATGGTTTTGGGGGTTGGAGAAGGCGAAACATTTGTTTCATCAGATATTCTTGCCTTTTCTGATAAAACAAACAAAGTCGTGTTTTTACCTGATGAATGCTTTGCAATAGTAAAAAAAGATTCCATCGAATTATTTGATTTTAATAATCAACCGTTACAAATTCAAATTCAAGAAATAGATAGCAAGTACCTGGAAGTCGACAAGCAAGAATTTGAACATTACATGCTTAAAGAAATTTATGAGCAAAAGAAAGCAATTAGCCGAACAATATCATTTTTAAAAACAATTGGATGTAGTAAAGATGATATTAGCGGCAGTCATTCAATCAACAGTACTTGTTTATGGCGTCAAATTGGACTAACTCCAGATATTATAAAAAATTTAAAAACACTGCATATCGTAGCAGCAGGAACCTCATGGCATGCAGCTAGAATTGCTCAATTCTTTTTTGAGGTTATAGTAAAAATTCCTACAAAAATATATCTGTCTTCTGAGTTCAGGTATATGCCATTTTTTGCAGAACAAAATTGTGCTTTTTTGTTTATCTCACAATCTGGAGAAACAGCTGACACTCTCGAATGCCTACGCTTGATAAACTCATTTGAGCTACCAACTATTACACTCACAAACATTTCAACAAGTTCAATGGTTCGTGAATCAACAGGTTTTCTACCAATGCAAGCAGGTCCAGAGATTTCCGTGGCATCAACAAAGGCTTTTTCTACTCAACTCGCATCACTTTATTGGCTAGCCCACAGAATGGCGGTAGAACGTAATAGTCTTGCCTGGGATGATATGGAAAAAGCCGAAGAAGACTTATTTGTTGCCGCTGAAATTCTTGAATCAACAATTGATGTTTATAAGTTAAAAATTATCACCGAACTTGCACCGAAGTATTCAAAATTTGATAAATTTATATTTTTGGGACGTCATGTTAGTTATCCATTTGCAATGGAAGCAGCTCTTAAGTTAAAAGAGGTTTCTTATATATTTGCGCAGTGCTACCCAGCCGGAGAACTAAAACACGGACCTATCGCACTTGTAGATTCGCATACACCAATAATGATTTTCTCATCACTTGATGAATTAATTTATCGAAAACTTATCTCAAATGCGCAAGAAGTAAAAGCACGTCAGGGACATTTGATTGTATTTGCCTTTGAAGGACAAAAAGAGTTGATTCAACTTGCTGATGTGGTATTCATAATTCCAAAAGTAAAACCTTTATTGGCTCCGCTTGCCATGACAGGACTTATGCAGTTCTTGGTTTACCAAATTGCACGCGAGTTAAATCTTCCAATCGATAAACCAAGAAATTTGGCAAAATCAGTCACAGTAGAATAATTAAAAATAATTTTGAGCCATTTTCAGTTATTTATATTGTTGAGTTTGATGAGCAAGCGCATCCAGTCCCTCCAAAATTCCCCGTTAGATAAAGAGTCAAAATTGTTCCACCAGTTGAAACTAATAATGACGCAAGACCTATACCAAATTTTACAGCAAAGGCTCTAAACTTTTGGCAGCCTGTTGGAGGCAATTTAATCTCTTGAATAATCGACAAAGGTGGCATATCATCCAAAAGAATCTCTTTCGTAATATATTCTTTTCCAGCTTGCTGACTTGCTTCTGCAAGCGAATCCTTGAACAATGACTGAAATTGTCCAATCGCTGAAGTAAAAAGCTCTATAATCTGAGGCGTTAAAATAAAACTTCTTTCCGGACCGGAAGCACGTTTGAAATTATTTTTTAAAGAAATACTCTTCAATGAAGGAGAACTCGTAAGAAGACCTGCCATCTTTTTAAGCAATTCAAAATCACATTTAGCAAAACTATTCTTTTCAAGTGATAAAAATTCGATTTTATTATTATTAATAAAACACAACATCTCCACAAATATAGACTCAAATGATTCTTCAGTAATTCCAAGATTACTAAGGTCTAGCTTATGGCTAGCTGTATCATGTCGTGCTGAATAATCTATATCAGACCGGCCATCCACAACCTTGATTGCCAACATACAATCCAAAGTAGAAAAAACAGCAATAAAGCTACTCAGGCAAAATAATTTTACCTTCATACTAAGTCTCCCCTAAAAATATACCGTTATTTAACAGCTGCTTGAATATTAGCAGTCTAGATAATCAAAAATAAAGAATTTAGAAATTATTATAATTTGTTACTTTTCAGGAAACAGTCCTAACAACTCATAAACATTCTGAAAGCTAAGACTTTTACATGACGTCTTAACACTCTGTCCCTTAGAGAGCAAAATACTCTCAAGTCCAAAACGCTCTGTTTCCTTTATAACAGCTCCAATTTGATTGATAGGCTTTATCTGTCCGGTTAAACTAATTTCTGCCACTGCAACCGATTTTTGTGGCAATGTAACACGAAAATAGCTTGAAAGTAACGCCAATGCTATTCCTAAGTCAGCGGAACTCTCTTTTATTTTAAATCCACCACTAACTTTAAAGAATATATCCTGAGTACTAAATTTAATATGAAGATATTTTTCTAAAATTGCGGCAATCAGAACCACTTGTTTCGGATCAAGACCGGTAACAACACGTTGCGGCATTCCAAATTTTGAGTCTACACACAAAGCCTGTAGTTCTAGTAATAAAGGACGAGATCCTTCTATGCAGCATACAAGTGATGAACCGGGATTATAAGAAGCTTCGGACAATATGTACTGATTAATATTTCCAATCTCGATAAGACCCTTTTCGTGCATTTCAAAAAATCCAACTTCATTGATATTTCCAAAGCGATTTTTTACTGAACGTAAAACACGAACTTGCCAACGATCCTCTCCCTGTAAATAAAATACTGCATCAACCATATGCTCCAGAACCTTAGGCCCTGCCATCTGTCCATCTTTTGTGATATGGCCGGTAATTAAAACGGCAATGTTATTTTCTTTAGCAAAACGCATCAAAAAAAACGCAGCCTCACGCATTTGAGCAACTGTTCCGGGATAAGAATGAGATTGCGATGATATGTGACAGTTCTGTATTGAGTCAAGAATAACTAAATCAGGTTTTAGCTGTTCACAAGTAAATATTATATCCTCAAGGGTTGATTGATCCGAAAACAACAAATTTGTACTTGTTATGCCAAGCCTTACAGAACGTCCCTTAACTTGCTCAAGAGACTCTTCTGATGAAAAATATGCAACTTTTTTATTTTGTGAAATTTTATCTGCAATTTGAAGCAATAAAGTAGATTTGCCAATTCCGGGGTCACCGGTCAAAATTATAAATGAACCGGGGAGTACGCCACCACCAAGAACATTGTCCCATTCTCTAACTCCTGAAACCATTCGAGCTTGTGAATCAATTTTTATGTCTTCAAGGTTAAATAACTTGAGACTGGTTGCAGTCCCACCGTTTTTAGAAATACCATTCTCACGTGGTTCATTTACAAATTCAGAAAAACTGTTCCATTCGTTGCATGAAGGACAGCAGCCAATCCATTTCACACTTTGATAAGAACAATTAGTACAACGATAACCGGTTTTTGTTTTTGCCATAATTTTATTCTAGTTCGCTAGAAAATTTTAAGTTTTTATAAACTTTTTTCGCCAGCTTTGTTTTGGTTACCCAAGAGCATACTTGGCACTAAACACGGCCTTTGGTCTATTGCAAAACAATCTCTGCACCTAGCCTCATAACACTCTTCAGCCCCAACCAAAATAATAGGATCAGAATATTTTGCAGGCTGTCCATTTACGATTCGTTGAGTATGGTGAGCATCTTTTCCGCAAACAACGCAAATTGCTTTGAACTTCAAAACCTCATCGGCAATAGCCATCAGTAACGGAACTATTCCAAAAGGCTCACCTTTAAAATCAAGATCCAAACCTGCAACAATAACCCTCTTCCCATTTTCAACAAGCTTACAAATTATATCAATTATTTTTACCGGAAAAAATTGAATTTCATCAATTCCAACCACATCTATATTTTTATTCGCAAGCTCTAGAATTTTCTCAATATTGTCATCAGAACCACCAACAATAAAGGCATTGCGCTCTCTTCCCTGGTGCGAAACCACACTGGTTGCGCACATGCTTTTACGTTTATCTATTGAGTGTTTAATGGTCAAAACATTCTGTTTTGCAAATTCCGCACGTTTTAAGCGACGAAGCAACTCTTCTGTTTTACCGGAAAACATTGATCCGCAAACAACTTCCAATCGCCCTTTTAATTTTTTATCTTCCATTTTCATCCCTTAAATTTTTTTATATTTAAAAATTTTTACATTTACTTGGGTTGCGGCGCAGGAACATTCTCACTATTCCAAAAACTTGAAACCCATTGTCCAAACGAACTAAATCCTGATCCAATTTTGCCCCAAAATCCAGGTCCCGGCGCCGGCTCAACAACTTTGGGTTCTGGGTGCTTTTGCGATTTGGACCTTACGCGCTCGAGCGCATATTGAATTAGCCCACAAGTAACTTTTATAACCGGTGAACTGTCAGCCTTTTTCGCTTTTTCTTCGAATATATCTAGCATTTGTTGTAGAAAACCGTCAGCCCAATCTATTACGTGTTTGCCTGACCGCTTAGCCACAAACCAAATCACAACACAAGCTATTACACAAACAACAATAACAACACTCATAATTTTAAAAAAAGTTTTCAAAAAAGAGGGTTTCAATAGAGGCTCTGCAACTGAATACACCTGCAAAAACTCAATGAACTCATCTATCTCTTCATTTTTTAAAGAACAACCTACTAATGTTTTTTTAACCTCAAATAATTCTCTTTTTATTTTATCAAGATAATACACAGAATGTTTAATTTTTTCTTTATATGATAAATCTGCAGAATTCACAATTAAAAGAAAAATCATCGCCTTTGACAGTGTTGCACGAAATGGGTATATAGATTGCTGCAACACATCATTTGAACGGGTTTTATTTGAAATATTAAATTTATAAAATTTGTGCAAAAGGCAGTAAAATCTACCCTTGTCTTGTTTCTCAATTTCTATTTCGTTAACAAAATTTCTAAAAACAAAGTAGAAATATCGGCCAAGTTTTTGGAGCAATAACTGCGCCATTGGATCGTCTTGTTTATTTTTCTGTCCCCATTCAATAAGATTCAGCAAAACAGGTCCTGATTTAAGAATATCCTGATCAATAGAGCCTTTTAGAATAAGACTTTTTTCCTCTTCAGAAAAAAAATCTTTCTCTAGAAGATCCCTGTATAGATCTTCAAATTCTTCCAGAGCAACCAAACTTTTATCATCCAGATGAGTAAATAAATCATCAGAGTAGCCCCGAATTACGGGGCTACTAGACATCAAATTTAAAAACAATCCATTAAAAAATAAATACAATATTGCTTTTTTAAATTTCATTTTTACCGCCAAAATAACCATAGTCCATAATCCTTTTTTACAATAACCTTCATACAAGTAAAGCTAACAGCCATTGCGTTAAAAATAAAGATTTTTGCAGAATTTCAACAAAACGGATTATTTGCAAAATTCATCAACAAATAAAGTCACCTCAATGGGAAAATAGTTATTAATGGTCAACTAAAATTTATACTAAATACTATAAAATATTCCTAGAAATCATACATACAAATTTACATTATAGCGCAACCAAGCCATCCTTTGCTCTGTTGGCAATATTCAGCTAATAATCTTGCTATCTCTATATAGCCGCGGCTTTCGGCATACCATAATGCCGTATGACCATTTTCATCTTTAGTCATAATAAATTCAACCCTATGTTCTTTCGATAGGTAGCTTGCAGACAAATATGATAGCACAAGTCTAACCATTTCTATATTACCATGAAATGCCGCATGATGCAGTGGAGTAACTCCATTTGAAGCCTTCCCCATAACAAGCGCAGCTCGCTGCTCTTTAGGCACAAACGACATCAAAAATTTAACCATCTCTGTATCATCTCTACACATTGCAATAGCTGGAGCTGTACCACATGATGGGGATTCCTTCATAACAAGCGCAGCTCTCTGCTCTTCTGGTTCACGCTCAATCGCCTCCCGAACTAAGTCCATGTCTCCACTAGCCACTGCAAGATGTAGTATAGTACCTCCATCAGGTACTATACGGTCAATAATAAAATACCCTATTGTTTTTTTTACACGTTCAAACCAACTTAATGTTTGATTATCGTCTTTTTTTCGATTGGCTGCAGGCTCACCCGCCCCACCCTTCCCTGATATTTCATCGGCACCACGTTTCATCCCAAATGCAACCGAATTTATGCTACCCATAATCAACATCGATAACATTATCTTCTTAAAAATTTTCATTGTGTAATCTCTCCTAAAAAGTTATATATCTAATTATATAAACAAAAAATTTTTACTTATTAAGTTGACGTCAAATTACATTATGTTACAGATAGACCCTGTTTCTTGTTTTTCTTGCTTTTTGGGAGCAACTGGGCTTCCATCAGAATCCTCATGCGATCTTTTTTTTGATTCTTGACCAGATTCCTCTTGTTCTTGTTCCTGACAATGTTCAAGATATTCAATAATCACCTCACTTGCCTCTTTATGAAATTCGGATGCAGCTGCAACCTTCTTTTGAACTTCTTTGGCCATTGCACTTCTATGTTCTGCAGGAATAGACCATAGTAATACTCTTAACATCGCTGGATGGTCACAGATTATAGCATTATTATATGTTGAAATCCCCCACACGACCACAAGATCTGGTTTATACATAACAAATTCAAATCTCTGCGTTGCAGGTAAAGCTTTCAGCATGCCTCTTACTATCTCAACTCGATTTTGTTCTACAGCACTGCGGAATATTTCAAGATTCTTTTGATGCTTAATTTGTCTCACTTTCTCCTCAGCCATAACAGCTTCAGCTCTATCGAAAGCTTTTTGATCTGTCGCCGCCGACCACATCCCAAACGCCACAGAATTTATGCTACCAATCATCAAAATAGATAATATTATTTTCTTAAAAATTTTCATTGTATAATCTCCTCAAAAGTTAAAAACTTACTTGATAAGTAAAAAGATCTTTTTACTTATCAAGTAAGCGTCAAATTACATTATGTTACAGATAGATGCGGTTTCTTGTTTTTTTGCTGCTATTGCTTTAGCCATTGCCGCCCTCTCAGCTTCGGGAACTGCCTGCACAACTATTCGTACAAGCTCATCGGTACGATAGTAGTCTGTATGTGCCAGAACAAGTTCAAACCTTTGTTCTGAAGACAAAGAACACAACAAAACTTTTAGCATCTCCTGTAATCTGTAACCAGGTACAGAACACCATCCATTGGGTTCACCGCGAAAAATGGCCACTACAAATGCATTAACTTTTTTACCTAAAAAACCATCTGCCCTGTACTTGATAAATTCAAATCGCTGCTCCATCGACAGTTGCGCTAACAACATTCTTACATTCTCTACTCGCCCGTTTTCTACAGCACGATGAAATAATTTAAGATCTTCCACATGTCTACGCTCTTCTTCTTCAGCCACATAAATTGCATGCGCAGCCATATCAAATGCAGCTCTTTGTTCCGCATCTAGTCCCTGACCCCCGTCTTTTTTTCGATTGCATGCAGGCTCACCCACCCGACCTTTTCCTGATATTTCATCGGCACCTCGCTTCATCCCAAACGCCACCGAATTTATGCTACCAATCATCAACATCGATAACATTAGTTTCTTAAACATTCTCATTGTACAATCTCCACAAAATTAAATCTGTTAATAATGAACAACTAGCGCTAGAATATTGCCAAATTTTAAAAAATCAAGAAGATATGAAAACAAAAATTACACACTATTTTTCAACCAAAAAGATTATGTGTTTGAGAGGCGTTATTCATAGTTGACGTACATTAAATGCTTGATTTTGAGACTCTTTTTGAGATCTTTATTCCCATGTAGTAGAATAGCCCCATATTGCGGGGCTATTCTACTACATATTTTTATAAATATATTATTCAGAGCCAAATAATTTTTTATATTCGTTGCTACTTAATTATTTGTATAAAAGAAACTAGAAACATAACTTACACAACGACCTAGCGCACCAGGTTCAGTATGCAAATCCCCACCATCACCCGCACCTGCAATCGCTGCAGCAGCTTCAGGATCATCTACGCACGCATCTGCATTGGCCAACCCAGGCACATGAACATGGCCGTTTTCATCAACCTCGGGCTCAGGATAAACCGCAGGTTCCACTTGAACAACCTGGCGGATACCACCTACAACCTGAGCATCAAAAGCCATCTTAAGACTTTCTTGCTCAAGTTTTTTTATATGCTCTCTAAGCAAACGCAAAGCCTCATTAATCTTTTTGTTATCATACATTTTTTCTGCAATCTTCGTCGCCCATGGGTCAATAACTGCGTCGTATATGTAATTACCTCCATCTTTTAACTTACCAAAAACGGTATCTCGCACAGTTTTATTCATAGCAAGCCATACAACTAATGCAATCACACCAATTATCGCAACCGTAATAATAATTCGTTTTAAATAATTGGGGCCGAGCAACGGTTCTTTTGCTGCGTAAGTCTGCAATAACTCAACAAAATCACTTACATCTGATGTCCTTATATTACAATCATCAGCATAACATTTTTTAATTTCAAGTAATTCTCTGCGTATCTTATCAAGAAAGTAGGCTACGTTTTCAACCTTTTCATCATAATTAAGACTTGATGCATTAACAATCAGTATAAAAAGCATAGCTTTTGAAATTGTTGCCTGAAATGGAAATTCGTATTTTAATTTTTCTTCCCCTGAACCAGCCCGTGCAGGAACCTTAAATTTATAAAAGTTATGCAATAAGCCAACCAAGCGACCTTCATACTTTTTATTAACATTTAAGTGCCCAACAAAATGTCTAAATTCCAAATAAAGAAATCTATTCAATTTACGCAAAAGCAAAAGACGTGCTGCGTCATCTTTTTTGTTTTTGTCCAACCATTCAATAAGACTCAATAATACAGGTCCGGTGTCAAGAATGCGCCCTGAAATATTTGGCTTTAATTTAAAATTTTCACCAAACATTTCACTGGAATCTTTAAATATTTCCGGATTTTGCTCCAAAAAACATTTATACATTTCGTTAAATTCTACCCTAGCCCTATCAGCCTTATCTATTAATGGAATAAACAAATCGTCAGAGTAAGCATTTAGTAGACTAAAAGTTAAAAATAATAAATTTACTAAAAAACTGATTCCAAATAAATTTCTGTGTTGTTTTTTTAATATTGATTTCACATTAAATCCTTTGTTGAAAATAACTTGTATAAAAACACAAGTCGTAAATATTATTGTCTAGAAAATAACCTAAATAAGATTCGGCTCAAGTATGCTAACAACTTATACAATTTTTTCAATATTTATAGACTTTTTCAATTTTTTACTCACTCATAGTCAATAATTTAAATTAACCGTTTAAATACTTGATTTAATGAAATTTAAACACCTAAAAAAGTAATATAATAAAATTTATTATTCATTTAATTAAAATTGCTGATAGTCTAGTTCTTTGGGTTATTAAGGTATTGATGTTTTTTACTTTTTTTATGGAAGATTTATGTTGGGTGCTCATATTTTGGTGAAAAAGTCTCTTGAAATTCACGGTTCAGTTGAAGTTGCAGGAGCAAAAAATGCCGTCCTCGTCATAATAAGTTCGTTAATCTTAGCCAAAGGCCGCTCTGTTCTAGATAACGTTCCTAATTCATCCGACGTCAACCACATGATAAAACTACTCCAAGACCTAGGAGCTGATGTCGAATTTAATATGGAAAAGAAACAACTGATCGTCGATACATCAAATTTAAATCAATTTGAAGTTAAGCCTGAGATAATGAATAAAATGAGAGCCTCAATTTTAGTAATGGGGCCACTTCTTGCCAGATTTGGCAAAGCAAAAGTTGCTTTCCCAGGAGGATGCGTTTTGGGAGCACGCCCAATCGATTACCACCTAAATGGATTTAAAAAGATGGGAATTAAAATCGAGGAAGATGGCTGTTACATCAATGCCGAAAAAATCGATACCCAAAAAACAGTTAACAGCAGAATAATTTTTGAATATCCAAGTGTTGGCGCAACTGAAAATTTAATGATGCTTGCGGCTTTAACAGAAGGACAAACAACAATAGTTAATGCTGCCCTAGAGCCCGAAGTTCTGGATCTGGTTGATATTTTGAATAAAATGGGTGCGGATATAAAATGTGGAAATGGTGCATTTATATATATTAATGGAGTCAGCGAATTAAAACCCGTTCATCACGCCATTATACCTGATCGGTTAGAAGCAGGAACATTTTTGCTTACCGCTGCAATAACCGGAGGATGCGTAACTGTAACCAACGCAATAGCTGACCACATGGACATGTTTGTTGAAAAAATGCGCGAAATGGGACATAAAGTAGAAACAGGGATCTGCGCAGATGCAAATAATCCAACTCGAGGCATCAGACTTACAGGAACAAGCCTGCCTCAGGGAATTAAAATAAAAACCGGACCATATCCCGCATTCCCAACAGACTTACAAGCTCCAACAATGGCGGCTTTATGTATTGCTAATGGCACAAGTTTAGTTGAAGAGACAGTGTTTGAAAATCGGTTTATGCACGTCCAAGAACTACAAAAAATGGGTGCTCAAATATCATTAGCCGGAAACCAGGCACTTATTCGCGGCGTTGAAAATCTTTACGGCAACAAATTAATCGCTACAGATATCCGCGCATCATGTGCACTTGTTCTTGCAGGCCTTGCTGCGGACGGTCAAACTTATGTTTCCGGATTGCATCACTGGAGACGAGGATACGACCAACTCGAAATAAAAATTAGAGCCCTGGGTGGACAAGTCGAAATCAACGAATAAAAATAAAATTCTTTAAAAGCAAAAAACAAGGGCCGGTATAAAACCGGCCCTTGTTTTTTGCTAGATTAAAATTTAATCAATTAGTTTCTAAAAAAGAATAATGCTATCAACTTGTAAATACCTGCGACTGCAACTATTCCATAAATAATTTTATCTAAGCCTTCGACTCCAGAAATTTTTTGAACATATTCTACGAGATTAAAATTTAAAAATGCAACTAATCCCCAATTTATTGCACCAACCGACGCAATGAAAGCAGCTATCCAGCAAAGAAATTTACAACACATGGCAAATCCTTTCCACAAAACAAACACTCACACAAAATTACTAAACTGAATTAAAAGTATTTTTTGATCAATGCCATTGTAAATAAAAATGTTTTTTAGCCAAAAACATCAATTGGTTCAACAAATTTTTCGCTAAATCAATCAAATTCTTTTACAGTTTTAATAATATGATGTGCTTCTATTCCAGCATCATGCATAAGTTCTTGAGGCATTCCCGATCTTGAAATTTTTGTAACTCCAAGCATTTTTTGCTTAATTCCAGAATTAATAATTTGCCCCGCAATCATCTGCCCAATGCCACCATTAATATAATGGTCTTCAACTGAAACAATTTTGTTATTAGAATTTTTTGCAATTTCTAAGATTGTTTCAATATCCATAGGTTTTATTGAATACAAATCTATAACAGAAACAAAAATTCCTTCTGCCTTAAGCAAATCATAAGCGTTAAGCGCCTCGTGCAATGTTATCCCCGCTGCTACGATGCAACAAACATCATTACAACTTTGTCGTAAAACTTTGCATTTTCCAATTTCGAATTTCTCATCCATATCATAAATCATCTGTGTATCTGCACGAGTGGTACGTAGGTACGATATACCATCGTTGTAAGCAGCACATAAATTCATAAGCTTATAAGTACAAACAGCATCTGAAGGATATAAAATTATTGAATTTGGAATAGTATTAAACATTGCAATATCCTCAAGCCCCATCTGCGATGGTCCATCTTGCCCTATTGAGACTCCACAATGCGAACCACAAATTCGCAAAGCATTTTGACCAATTCCTGCCATGCGCAATTGATCAAAAGCACGAGTTAAAAATGCCGAAAATGTTGATGCAAAAGGAATTTTACCACGGGATTGCAACCCGGAACTAATGCTAATCATGTTTTGTTCAGCAATAAAACATTGAATAAATCTCTCGGGGAATTTTTTAGCAAATAAATCCGAAAATGTTGAGTTACTAACATCAGCATCAAGTGCACTAATTTCTGGATTATTTTCACCAAGCGCTTGCAAAGCATATCCATAAGCCTTACGTGTTGAAAGCAAAACATTTTTTTCAAAATATTTTTTATTTATGTCTTGAGATAAATCAGCTGGAACAAAATTTGTTTTTTTTACTTCTATATTCGTTGGCAACGTAAGGGTATATTTTATATTTGACTTGAATTCTGACTCTTCTTTAAATTTTGCCTTGAGCTGTGTAATTGCTTTTTCTGCGAGTTCTTGAGACAAAGGTTTGCCATGCCAATTTAACTCATCCTCTATTCCATCAAGTCCATGCCCCTTAAATGTCTTTGCAATAATCATTGTTGGTTGGCTTTTTGTATTTTTTGCAATATTAATTGCATCAACTATTTGAGAAATATCATGTCCATCAATAGAAAGCGTTTTCCAACCAAAGGCTTGAAATTTATTAACATAATTTTGAACTTGATGATCATGAAGTGTTGAGCCGGTCTGGCCTAACCGATTACAATCAACAAATCCAATTAATTTATCAATATGATAAAAAGCAGCAAGTTCAGCCGCTTCCCAAATAGAACCTTCTGCTATTTCTCCGTCACCCATTAGAACATAAGTCATATAATCAAGCTTATCCATACGAGCGGCTAGAGCCATACCTAAGCCAACTGAAAGGCCTTGTCCTAACGACCCGGTTGCAGCTTCATTGTATGCAAAACGTGGAGTTGGATGTCCCTCAAGCGTCGACGTAAACTTACGTAAGGTTAATAGTTCTTCATCGCTGATTACACCCAACAGCTTCCATGCAGCATATATTACCGGAATTGCATGGCCTTTGGAAAGAATTACACGATCATTATTTTGATTCTTTGGATTTTGTAAATCATAATGTAAAAAATTGAAAAATATTGTTGAAACAATGTCAGCTATAGAAAGGCATGATGTGGGATGGCCTGATTTGCTCTGCGCTGTAGCACGAATGGAGTCTATTCTTAAATTAAGAGCCTGGTACTTTAAATATAAAATTTGTTCGTTATTTAACATGCTTGGCCTTTTTAAACTAAAATTTCAAAGTGTTTAAGTAACTTACCACAAGCTGAGTCCAGCTCTCCATTGAAGAATAAAAATGTTCACACTCCTTAAGTGTTAATAAAGTTCCGTCTTTTAATTCTGATTTAACCTTTATATTATCTGAATCACCGGTAAGCAAAAAAACAAAACCCATGTGAACCTGGCCAACAGAACTTCCATCATCATTAATTACGCCAATTGGGTTAATGCTAATATTGCCTTTATAATTTACCTCTTCTGCAAATTCCCTTTTTGCCCAGTCAAAAATGTCATTACTCTGCATATCTTCCTGTCTGATATGACCACCAATACCCAAAGAATACTTATTTTTTAGCCTACTTTCACTTGCAGTACTTTTACGCTGCATCAAAAAAAATTTATCTTGAAAGTTGAAAATTAGATATGGAATAATTTGCTTATAATTAGTATCCACTTCCATATCAGACCGCCATAAAAATTCCTTGTGCTTATTTATAATTTCTAGATAATTTTCAAAATTCATTACCGGTAAAAATCCGGAAAAAGCATCTTCTTGTAGAATTTTATCACGTTTAACTACCAAAATTCTTTCAGCTTTTACAGCTTTTTGTGGTGTAATTGTCGGATTTTTTTGAATTTCCATCGAAATATCTCCTATTTTCACAGGTTTTTTAAATCAAACTATGCCATAAACTATCAAAACTCCCCACTTTTTCATAGAAAAATGAGGGAAAATAAAATATTAAATAATTGAAATTAATATAACCAATGTGATAAAGTTAGATTAGAAAAGTAATAAAAAATTGTAAGCCAAAGACCTCAGGGCTTAGGAATTTGAAAAACAGAGGGGCATTTTATGAATATATTTTTAAAACTTTTAGCAATAGTCGGACTTCTTATTGGCAATATTTCATTGAACGCTGCAATTGTAACACCTCGTCCCGGATTAACAATTTTTAAAGGGAAACTTCAAAACGTCGGGGCAGAAAGTGACAAATTTTTATGGTATACACCTGATAGTCGTGATCCACGTGGATTCCAATTAACTGTTAACAGGTATATAGAAAAATCCAGCACCTTTACAATTGAATACACTAAACTTATCTGTGCAACTGGTGAAACCATACAGCAAGAATTATTCGGCAATAGTGGTGAGTACTACGTTGGGAATATAATAACTTCTGACAAAAAGTATTTACTGTATGATGTTGATAAAAAACAACTAAGTGTAGTTACCAAAATTCCAAGACCTGATTACGCTAATTACACTTGGCTTATTTTTCACTGCAAACAACTTGATCAGTACATGTTTTGGCCACTATTTCAACAACCAATGTTTTTACAAAAATTCAGACTGCCTGATGTAATTGATGTAATTCTATTTCAAAAAAGCGGAACCGATGGGCAAAACTATACATACTGGAAGTTAATTCCAGAAGGCAAAGTCATTGCAGATTAGCCTCTATTTTCTATTAGTTTTTATAAAACTTAACCACTTCGACTGTTGAGCAAATAATGTCAACGGATATGTCGAATCGATATACAATGGCTTAGCAGGACTTGGAAAATAAATTGAAACTCCATGAGCATCCGCATTCCTAGACCCGACAGCATTTGCTATTACCGATGCGGAAATCAAATTTAATCCCTGAACCAATGTTACCTTGAGCCTATCAAGAGCTTTTGTATAATTACTTACAACTTTTATTGACTTACGTATGTTATAAATTTGTGAATAAAATTTTTTGTAAAAAGAATAAAGATCAACATAATCTGAAACATAAAAGCCAAGGGTTTTTAATCTCGCTGCAATCACCGCGTTTTTAATCTGTGTAGATTTATATTTTTTACATTCATTAACTAATAACACCATGTTATCAATGTTAGTTTTAATTGAAGTTAAATAAGTCATATCAAATGCAGCCTGAGTAAAGTCTGTCTCTCCAGTACTTCTATAAAATGTACCATATGCCGTCACAATGGATTGCGCCAATCTTTTTGCATCAAAACCTGTAGGATTAGCAGTCAGAGGTCTTATAAAACCGGAATATGCCCATCCATAACCCGGTTCGGTTTGTTCTGAACTGACCAATACATTAGCCAAACCACGAAGTTGGTATGCAACTTCAATCATATTCATCATACAAGCATCCATTCCCACAATATCAACAGAATGCCCAAGTATTGTTTTCATTTGTGTAAAAGCTTGAGTCATAGCCTGATTTGTAAGAAATGTGTTTTGAGTATAATCATAAAGAATACCCCTATTCTTTTCATCAATATTTCTGGCATCCGAAAAACCATTTCCATGATTCCATAAAACAAATGCATATTTTTTTGCAGGATATTTTCGCTTAAGCCACGAAGCGCATGTTACTATTTCCTGCCCAGGATTCATACCCATTTCTGATGTCAAAGACTCATCTTCAATTCGACCGTTTTTTACAATTTTATAACGCCATGTCCTGTTATTTCTTGGCTGATCCCATTGAACTAAAATATTAACTAATGATGAATTTGCATATATGCCACTCTGCATGTCTTTAATATTGTATTCGGCAAACGGTGAAAGATTGTTATCTGCCTGAAGATAAACTAAAACCGTCCATTCAGCTAATGTCGCAGCATAAATTCTAAATGAGAAGAAAATGAAACCCAAGCTCAGAATTAAAAAACATTTTTTTAAATTATTCATTACCAACTCCTTTTCACAACTCCCACTGAAAAATACTGTCAAACATTTTCTTAAACAATATCCTTTGCAAAATTAATGTTTTTTGCAAGTAATATGAAAAATAAAATTATCTGTAACCTAAACTAAAGCAACTCGATTAGCAGTATTATCAAAAATACACAATTTATTGCATTCTATAAAAGTTTTCAAATATTATTAAATTTATCAACTCAAGATATTCATAAGATACAACAATCACACTTTTAATGCGGGAGTTTACAAATGAGAATGGTAAAATTCTTATTTAGTTTAATGATTCTTTTTTGTCTACTTGGTAAAGTATCACCAAATTCACCTGAAAGTACCAATCTCGCACCATCAAGTGATACAAAAGGAACTGCATCTTGGACAATGCTAGTATACATAGCTGCAGATAACAGCCTTGCATCTTATGCCTCTTATAATATAAATGATATGGCAGCAGGCCTGGCATCATTTAGTGGAGTTAACGTTCTAGTCCAATGGGACAAGCCAAGTGATAACAAAACCTGGCGTTATAAAATAACACCAGGCGGCAAAATTGATGCCGGAACTTTATCATCAGAGATGGGTTATAATCCTGCAAAAGAACTAGTTAGTGCAATGGACTGGGCCATTAAAAATTATCCTGCAAATAATTATGCTCTTATTCTTTGGGACCACGGAAGCGGAATAGAGGACTTTTTACCTGGATCTCGAAATATAATTAATGATTCTAGCTGGTTAAATTTTATGCCTTCTCTGACTGAACGCGGCATATTATATGATGATTCACAAAGCACATGTTTAACAAATCAGGGATTGACGAATGCGCTAACACAGATAAAACAATTACTTGGAAAAAATCTTGATTTAATAGCAATGGATGCATGCTTAATGGCAATGGTAGAAGTCACTTACCAAATGAAAGGATTAGTTAACATCTTTGTGGGCTCACAACAAACCATTCCGGGATATGGGTTTCCATATTCACAATTCATAAACCCTTTATCATTAAATCCTGCAGGTATAACAACACTAAAATTAGCACAAAGTATGGTATCGTCATACAAAAATTTTTATACATCCCAAATGTCAACTCCAGATTTTACCCTCTCTGCCATTAATGTAGCTTCTATTGATTTGATAAAGCAAAATATTGATCAATTCGTAGCTGCAGTTACATCCTGCAGCAAAGTTGATAAGACGAAAACAAAAAATATAATCCTTGCTGCAAGAAAAGCATCCTTATCATTTGAAATGCCAGAGTACATCGACCTTTATTCTTTTTACGCAAATATATTGAACAAAACCAAGAAAACAAGTCCAAAATCTTCGTTGGTTTTGGAAAAACAAAATAAAAAAACAAATGCAACAATAAGTAAAGACTATCAAAAGACCTTAGATGTTCTTAATGCTGTAATTCAGGATGGATTAAATAAGATTGGCACAGTAGTTTTGCAAAAAGCTGCAGGCCCTGTCTACGCCGGAGCAAAAGGAATATCTATTTATTACCCAAGTTCTGGACAAATAGATTCGTCATACAGCAAGACAATTTTTGCACAAAGCACAGCTTGGACACAGTTTATTAAGACTTATCGTTAAAAATCATTTAAATATATAACTAAAAGGCACAGCCGTTACAATACAACGGCTGTGCCTTTTTAAACATTCTTTTACAATTTAATTATTTTTTATATTATCCAAAATAAAATTAGTCCATGCTGAATTTTTACCAAAATCAGATTGCATGTAAGACTGCTCTATATGGGATTTTGGGAAATAAATTGAAAGACCTTTTGCATTTGAAAATTGTTTACCTGAAACATTTGCGATAACAGATTGTTCTATGCTTTTATTTGTTTTTATTAATGAATTCTTCAAATTTACAAATTCACGTCTATTGGCAACAGACTGATTATTTTTAAAAACATCGATTTGATTTAATAATTCTGAACAATAAGAATGCAAATCAACATAATTTGTTGCACTAAATTGTAAACACAAGCTCCTTGCTTTTTTCACTAATTGCTCTGTTAAAGTCTTATCAATATTTTTACATAACTTTACGTTATAAACAAGTTCATCAACAGACTTCTTAAGATCATCCATACATTTCAAATCAATTGCCGACTGGGTATAAAACTGAATTTTATTTTTATAGAACATTTCATAGGCAAGCACAACTCCCTGAGCCACTTGCGCAGGAGTACAATTTTTACTACTTAAAACATCGCATAACGCCGCATAGTCCCAACCATGAGCTAACTCAGCCTCCTCAGAGGCAATAAGATAATGTGCAAAATTTTTTGCTTGATACCCAACCTCTATCATCGCCATTAAACATGCATCCATCCCTAAAACATCAATTTTATTATTTTTCAAAATACTTGTTTTAATCTCATACAAAGCATCAGTAAGCGCCTGATTGGTCATATAATTTCTCGACTGTTCGTTAAAAAGTATTCCACGAATTAAATACTCTTCAAGCTTTGCCCCATTTTTTACCTGATCCTCCGTCTCTTTTAAAATTTTTTCAATTTCTTGAGCATCAATATCTGACTGACCATATGTTAAAGTCTGCCTTGTATCCTCAGTCACACTATCAAAAGTAAGTCCATCAATCTGAATTCTTGGAGAAGCGTCAAGGAGCGCAGGTTCTATATAAAATTTTTGTGTTGTTTGATAAGGACTTTTATTTCCCCAAGCCGGATCCAAAATTCCAACTCCATGATTCCATAAAATAAGTGCATACTTTTTGGCAGGATATTTTGTCACAGCCCATCGCATGGCATCAACCAAATCTCTTGATGTAGTTCCATCACTGTTTGCTGAAAGATGAGAATCCAAAACCATTTTTCCTTTTTCTATTTTATATCGAGATGTTCCATTTATTTGAGGGAAATAACTCTGCATAAGAATATTTAAATTTTCACTAGACCCAATTGAAGCCATATCCGCAAAATTACGCTGCGCAAAGTTTTTAAGATTATTATTCGCCTGAACATAAACAAGAACTGTCCATTCGGCATCTGATGCAAAAATGGTACATGTAAAAAATAATAAAAATATTAATAGAAAATATTTTTCCAAATAAAAACAATACTCTCTTGTTACTCTGGACTTCATAAATACTCCCCCCTAGAAAAACCAAGTTACTAGGTCCAATGCATAAAAATGATTTTCTCGCTTCTAGTATCAGGCTACAAAGTTGAATAGTTTTAAGTCAATAAATTTATCATTTGTAAATAATTAATCAGATTTAAGCAGTAATCGGCTGCATATTTTTTAAAACATTTAAAAATCATGCCACATATATTTAATGGTTATCCCCATCCTAGCTCACGTGGTATACTAGCTACAACTGACACAAAAACTATAGAGTTATCATCTTAAAGGGAGAATTAATTGAAGAAAAAATTTTTGACCATATCATACTTTTTTATAATCATACTTTGCATATTCCAAACTATTTTTGGAATGTCTCTGACCAAACTTAGCGCCCACAAATTGGTTGAGCATATAATTGAAAACAGAATAGATCTAACAAATCTTAAATACTACCCAGACGAAATCCAATCTATTATATTTGATGAACTCATCGAACAGAAAACATCGCTTATTCAAAAGTGGATCAACCTTCAGACTGTTCCAACTACAAATCTTGATCCCCTTTTACCATGGATATATATGCCAATCAATCTATCTAATACCGAGGCATTTGCAATTAGCCCAGATAAACAAACTTTATTTGTTGGGAAAAACGACCAGATCCATATTTATACCCAAAACACCCAGAATCAATGGACCCGTTCCAAAAGTTTTCCAGAAACTGAAGCTCTACTTTTATATCCCAATCATTATTCAAATCCAGATTCACGTTATCATCCAAACCCAATATTATCTATAGCCTTTAGCCCAGATGGAAAAACAGTCGCCTCTTCTTCAATAAGTAATTTTGTAAATATTTATACCAAAATTAGAATTGTTTCTGAATTTTGGACCATCGCTGAATTTATTGACTGTTCTGATGAGGGATGCTCCGATGGCTATGCCGAATCTGTAGCATTTAGCCCAGATGGAAAAACTCTTGCAATAGGAACGTCAGCTAATAATAAAATTAAATTTTACACTCAAAACGATTCAGGCCTTTGGAACCTATCCCAAACACTCGAATCCGATAAAATCTCACATTTAACATTTAGCCCAAATGGACAATTTCTTGTCGCTGGGTCAAGCAATTATGGAGATGTCAGCTTCTTTATAAAAAACAGCATTGGATGCTGGATACTACTTCAATCATTTGATTTTAGATATGCAACTGAAATAAGTAATATTGCATTTAGCTACGATAGTCAAAAACTTGCGGTTGCAATGAAACAAGACTCTCCGTTTGATTCAAAATATGGATGTTTAAATATTTACGCAAAAGACTCTGATATGCATTGGAAGCTCTCATATGGCTTTGAGATAGGGAATGTCAATGTAAAAGATTTAGCATTCAGCCATGGTGGAATGTCTCTTTTTATTTTATTAGATTCTGGCGAGATCAAATCATGTTCATTAAAAAATTTCGAATCACTTACAAGCCTATTTGAATATCTCAAATCTATATAAATAAACAAAAACACAGTCAACCAAATCTATCTACTCTCCATATTTTCAAAGCCACGAAAATTATGTTAATCTACAAGTTAATTTTGATCTGTTAATTATGAAGGATTACCATGAGTTACGATTTTAAGACTATTGAAGAAAAATGGCGCTCAAACTGGCGTAAAAATCCATACTTTAAAACAAAAAACAACCACTCTGACAAGAAATACTATTGCCTCGATATGTTTCCATATCCATCCGGGGCAGGACTACATGTCGGCCACTGGAAGGGATATGTCTTCTCCGATGTCTATGCCCGTATGAAATGGCTCATGGGATACAATGTTTTGCACCCAATGGGTTGGGATGCATTTGGACTTCCAGCAGAAAACTATGCAATTAAACAGGGTGTTCATCCTGCAATTTGCACAAAACAAAATATTGAAAACTTTAAACTCCAACTCGAAAAAATTGGCGCAATGTATGACTGGGACAGAGAAGTAAACACCACTGATCCCAACTACTATCGCTGGACACAGTGGATATTTTTGCAAATGTTCAAAATGGGACTCGCTTACGAAGAAAATATGCCAATTAACTGGTGTCCAAAATGTCTAACCGGTTTGGCAAATGAAGAGGTCGTAGGAGGAGCTTGCGATAGATGCGGAACTCAAACATTTCAAAAACCAATCAGGCAATGGATTTTAAGAATTACAAAATATGCTGAAAAATTGATTTCCGGACTAGACAAATTGGATTGGCCTGAAAAAGTAAAATTAATGCAAACCAACTGGATTGGTAAAAGTGTTGGAGCAAAAGTTACTTTTAAAACAGATAATGGAATTGACTTAGTTATATTCACAACACGCCCTGACACACTATTTGGCGCATCATTTATTGTTATGGCGCCAGACCATGATTTGGTCGATAAAATCACTACCAAAGATCAACTTTCTCAGGTTAAATCATATCAAACCGAAGTTGCAAAACTTAGCGATCTTGATCGAACAGCAGACACCAAAGATAAAACCGGAGTTTTCACGGGACATTACGCTATAAATCCTGTAAACAATGAAAAACTTCCAATTTATCTTTCAAGCTATGTTCTAAAACATTACGGAACCGGCATAATTATGGCCGTACCTGCACATGATCAACGCGATTTTGAATTTGCTCAAAAATTTGATTTGCCAATCAAAGAAGTTATCAAATCAAAAAATTCAAATGATGAGACCAGAGACGCCAGCGGCAGATTAACTCAAGCATTTGAAGCCGATGGAATAATGATTAACAGCGATCAATTTAATGGACTGGATGCTAAAACTGAAGGATCAAAAAAGATAATTGATTTTCTTTCAAAGCATGGAAAAGCAGAAAAACATATAACATATAAATTACGAGATTGGACATTTTCTCGTCAACGTTACTGGGGCGAACCAATTCCACTTGTTCATTGCAAAAAATGCGGCATCGTCGCCGTACCCGAAGACCAACTTCCTATTCTTCTTCCAGATGTAGAAAAATATGAACCAACAGGAACAGGAGAATCTCCACTTGCAGGAATCGAAGACTGGGTAAACACTAACTGCCCTGAATGCGGCGGACCTGCAAAGCGTGAAACAAACACAATGCCTCAATGGGCAGGTTCGTGCTGGTATTTTTTAAGATACACAAGCCCACATGATGACAAACATGCATTTAATCCCAAAGATGTAAAATATTGGATGCCTGTTGACCTTTATGTTGGCGGTATTGAACATGCAGTTCTTCACCTTCTTTATTCTCGTTTTTACATCAAAGTTTTACATGACGCAGGATATCTTGATTTTGACGAACCATTTGCAAAACTTTTCAATCAGGGAATGGTTTGCATGAAATCTTCGATCACCGGGCGTGTCGAAAAAATGTCTAAATCAAAAGGCAACGTTGTCACACCGGACGAGATTATTGATAATATGGGCGCAGATACATTACGAATGTACGAGTTATTCATGGGGCCCCCGGAGCTTGATTGCGAATGGCAATCCGATTCAATAAAAGGCGTACGTTCATTTCTGAACCGTCTATGGGCTTATTTAACAAATCCTGAAAATGTTTTGACACACGGTGAGGCAGATGAAAAATCGAAACGCGCATTTCACCGTTTCTTGAAAAAATATCAAGAACGAATTGATGACTTCAAGGTGAATACAGCAGTTTCGGCAATAATGGAATATTTAAACGAACTAACAGAAAACAAATATAAGCTTGACCACAAAATGCTAGAACAACTACTTGTGTCAATTTCAATTATTACGCCACACTTTTCCAGTGAATTAATTGAACAGTTGCTTGGCAAGCAACTTGAAAACTGCAAATGGCAAGTGTTTGATGCCACATTGGCTGCAGAGAATGATATTGAATTTGCAATTCAGGTTAATGGTAAATTACGTGGTACAATCATTTTACCAAAAGGTTCAACCCAAACGACAGTAGAACCTCAAGCAAAAGCCATAATTGTAAACTGGCTACAAGACAAACAAATAGTAAAAGTTGTTTATGTTCAAGATAGATTGATCAGCTTTGTTGTGAGATAAAAAAATGAAAATATTATTTAAAATCTTATTTTTTGTTATTTGTATTCAAATTAAATTAGTATCTGGCATGGCTTCAGATATGCCTAAAAAATTGACAAAAATTCTTAGGTCACTCGAGTCCGCAAGACTTATTGCGGCTTTCGATATTTCTTATGAAGATTCAAATTTGGAATTTGCAAGAAATATTGATGCTATTGAGGATATGCATTTTATGGTTTTAGGAGATCCTCCTAGAATTAAAATCACAAGAAAAGTTCGAATTCCTTCAGGACATTTTTCAGGGGTACCTGTTATTTGTTACAGTAATTGGGATTTTAATGATCCATATATACAAGAGACGTTTCAACTCCTGGGTGATGGTACTTGTCTTTATAGATAAAAATGGGATTGTTTAAACGATCCATATATACAAGAAACATTTGAATTTATAGATGAGCGTCAATGTCGTTATCGACAACAAAGATAATTTGGAAATAAATTTCCAAGCCCCAGTCTGTTAAAACTGGGGCTTTTTTAATCAAAAAATTTTATTAAATATCGTTTGCACCGATATGTCTAAATTCCGCGCTAGCAGGATAATTTGAATGAAAAGAAGCATAGTCGTAACCTTGGTCTTTATATTCCTGCAATTTATTTAAATTACCACTTTCAACCCATTTTAAAGGCCTAATCTGAACCTGGTGATCACGCATAAAAAGAAAGTTAAAATACATTTCATATTCAGAAATACCTGAGCCAAAAAGATCTTTCTTCCCAATATTTTTAACAAGAGCAATCCAAGGCTCAACATTGTGAGTATTTCTGATTGTTTGGAACAGGTCTTCCAAAACACATCGCTGAAATAACATATGATGTGATACGCCGGAATAATGTCCAAAAATTTTTCTGAATCCCGGAATAACTTTTTGTGCATGTTCAAAATATGGAGGATAATACTCCGGTGAAGGGTTGAAAAGTGCAGCCCCTGATTGCGCCTGAAATTTTACCGGTCTTAAAAATACCGTATCTGCATCCAAAATTAAAACATTTTGTGATATGCCGGGAATAACAAATGGTGCATAAAATTTTAATAACTGCTGATATATCCACCCAGTTCTTGAATCTGTGCTCATCATATATTCATTTGCCTTAACTTCATCATTATTGAATATCTGCATGGCAATATCTTTTTGAGTAAATGGAAAATTCTTCTCATCTATCCAAGTTGCGTTTATAGATAAACGTTCCGGAGCCACTAAATAAACATTTCGAATGTTATAGCCATTCTCTTTAATTCCTGCAATAACCAAATCTAATGTGCGTTGGTCTTTTTTTATACATGGGATTACAACATCTATTGGATCATTTGAAAATTTATACTTAAAATCAACAAATTTTTTCGATAAAAAAGGCTTCAAATTTTTAGAATGAATGTGCAAATTATTGATTCGATATTTTTTATCTTGAAATAATAGATATGGAGTCAAACGACCTCGCTCGTCAAATTGTGTTTCGTAATTTAAATTCGCCGGATTAAACAGGCATTTTTCATTGATAAAGCCGGGGGCTGACGGGCCATTGCGTGGATCAATCCCACCCAAGTACTGCCCAATGGCAGCACCATCAAAAACAGACTGAAATTTATCTATATTTGTTGAATATGCCAAAGCATTTTGAGTTTTACTCCCACTGGAACTTTTAAGCGGATAAAATTCATAATAAGAATCAGGAATAATAGGCAAATTTTTTATTTTCGCAGGATGCTGTTTTTTATAAAGCCCTAACACTTCCATATCATTTTTACCTGAATATGCATTTTCAACCATAAACGCTGCCAGGTGTGACATTGCATCTTTATCTGATACGTAAATAAAACTTGGAATACACCTGTCATCATTATCAAATACAGCAGCAATTCCATTATTATATTGTTGCTGAAACACTGGTAATAACTCCTTAAGATCGAAAAAGAGAACAACGTCATTTTCTATGTGAAACATATCTTTAACATTATACTCCTGCATAAAGTCATCAAGATATAAAAAGCGTTCAGAGGTATAAAACCAAAATGAATCCCGAAAATTTTTATCAAGAGTAGAACTTTTTCGAAAAGCCAAATGGCGTTCAGTAGGCAATAACAACTCGGCAACAAAAATAGTTGCAAATTTCCCAAGATTAGTTGGCTTCTCTAATACTTGTTGATTAACAATTACACAAATTTCACTTGGTGAGTTAAATAAGCTTGCCTGATAAACTGCATCTTCAAAATATGCAGGTAATGATGAGCCAAGATGGACAAAAACAAGAACATGTGCCTGCGCAGAGAAAAAAACATTGCGCAAAAACAAAAAATACTAATTTTTCTAAAAAATAGTCGCCTAAAATTCATATATACAAACTCCTTAAATAATTCATATTCTTGTAGATTATATTTTTGTAGAAATATTCGCACGTACAATCACGGGATGATTATTTTTCAACTGATAACCACTCGGAGATATGTCATACTTATAATTCCCCAATTTTGAGACAACTAAAGAAAAGTTAGAATCAGAACGGATTAAGCAATCAAACTTAAGCATTGAAAAAAAATCTTCTAAAACATGCACAGTGTGATCATGCTTATCACGGCGATAATCAAACGTAATTAACGGATTGTTAAGTACATTTTTATATTTTTCTGCAATTTTTTCAGGATCTTTATCATCTGTGAAGATATAAATATATATCTGTTTATTTTGGAATAACTCACATAATTTTTTTATGCTTGATATATAAAAATCGTCATCAACACACTTGAACGGGTAGTAGTCATCAAGAAATTGTCTCCCCTCTTTTATTTGCAAATCTTTATCAAAAGACATTGCCAGATCAAATCCATTACTATTTCTTCTTACATGAACGGCAACAGTAATTTTATCTACCGGAAGATGTAATAAATCTAACTTACTTTTTGGACTTATAAGATTGCGAATTTCTTCAAGAAATTTTTCATCATTCCAGTTAACATAAAAATACATCCGTCCATCTTCAATTCGCTCGTACTCCTGTAAGGACTCGGGAAACCATGGAATAATATATAAAATTCCATCATCCGGACAAATTTTCACAGTATCAACAAACAACTCTTGAGTTATTGGTTCTATGTCCGTAGATTTTTCTTTTTTCAATGAACTTGCATTTCCAACAGTCACCATCAGTTCTGCGTCAGACAAAACCAGTTTATCTGAATATTCAAAGGGATAATATAACAACGGAATTTTATATTTATATGAAATCCACTTTGCATGCAAGTAACATATCAGACTATCTCCAAACCTTCCCCCGCTCAAATCGTGACTTACTGCGCTTTTCCCAGATTGAAGAAGCCTTCTTGTCTCTTCTTTATACTTTTCACAATCAAAAGTACTTGCCGGTAAATAAGAGATAAAAAACAACAAAACGATCGCTATCATTTTATTTAAGACCATTCAACTCCTTTCAATCTCCTCTAACTCTCCTAATTTATTTAATGCTTTGAAAAAAATATTAACATGATTTAAAAATTCTATTAATTTAAATTTAAATATATGTCTCACCAACCTGTTTTAGATAATTTCGCACAAAACCCTTTACTGAATCAAAGCAATCAGTCGCAAGAATTTCTTCTTTTGTTAACCACTCTACTCGGGACACCTCTTCGACTTGTATTTTGAGTTCTGATTCTTCAGCTTCCATTGCGTAAATAAAATCAACATGAATATGTTCAACATCTTTACTGCTTTGTGGAATAATTTGGTAAAGCACACTGTATGGTCGGGGAAGTTGACAATCAACTTCTCCGGTTAATCCCATATTAAGATCATCGCTAACTATGCGAGCGCTTACTCCTGTCTCTTCAAAAACTTCCCTTAATGCGGCTTCATGAGGCAACTCATTCGGCTCCATATGTCCACCAGCGGGAAGCCATTTTTGAAGTTTGTTATGAAATATAACTAAGATTTTCGTCTTTTCTGGATTTGTTACATAGCCAGTAGCTGTAAAATCTCTTCTAAGATTTTTTGTTTTTTCTATTAACACCGTATCCCCTAAAGTAAAACAACCTCTTCCCAAAAAGTTAAAAACGTTAATAATAAATTAATAATGCTAGAATATTATTAATTCAAAGAAGATCAAACTGAAATCGTAAAAATTTTATAAAGTAATTTGATAAAAGAAGAAAGGATCCTGAGATGAAAATATTTCTTGATACCGCCAATCGCGAACAAATTAAAAAATGGACCGAAACAGGACTTATCGATGGGGTTACAACAAATCCAACTCTATTAAGCAAAGAAGATTCAAACACAAAAAAAGTCTTACTAGATATTTGCAGCATGGTTAATGGTCCGGTAAGCATTGAGGTTGTAGAGAAGGATCCGGATGCCGTTTATAAACAGGCAAAAGAAATTTCAAATTTTGCCAAAAACGTTGTTGTAAAAATTCCATGTATGCCGGAATATTTTCCTACAATCCATAAACTTGTTTGTGATGGAGTAAAAATTAACGTCACGCTAGTTTTCACAGAAATTCAGGCATTGTTGGTCGCAAAACTGGGCGTAACATTTATCTCTCCATTTGTGGGACGCTGGGATGACATAGGAAAAGATGGCGTAGATTTTGTAGAAAACATCGTAACAATAAAACAAAACTATGACTTTAAGTCAGAAATTTTGGCCGCATCAATTCGCAACGTACATCAATGGCAAAGGCTGGCTTATGCAGGCGTGGATATTATAACTGTTCCGGCTGAAGTTATCGAAAAAGCAATTAAACATCCTCTATCAACTCAAGGCGTAGAAGCATTTGATAAAGATTGGAAAAAATTAAACAAAAAAAGCCTGTTCGAGTAAGACCTACCCCAACTCGATAACTTTAAATTTTGAGATAGCAATGCACGGCACTGTAAATTTATGGAATTTTATTAATCCTTAGATCCTGAAACAAGTTCAGAATGACACAACACTAAACAAAAGACATTTTAGCGAACAAGTATAAAAATATTTACAAAATAAACTTAGATTCTTTTGTAAAAAATAAATTTTTGACTTAAGAATATATTCATAAAAACAATCACACCGTTTAAATCGCGTTAAAAGCAAGAACTGCACGCATGTTTAGTGCGTGCAGTAAGATTTTTTAAGTTATAATTTTAAGATAATTTGTAATAAAATTATAAAATTAATATAAAAATTTAATATCGCGGCGGAATTGAAAAAAGATCTTTAAGTCTGTCCCAAAAATTGTCCACTTCTCGGTCTAAATGCTTATTTTTTTGCCTGCTATTTTGACTACATTGCTTTTTACTCGAACGATATGTATGTGCAGTCGTAGCTCGACCTTTTAAAATCTCAAACTGCTTCTCAAATTTTGCATAAACTTTTTTATTTGTTGTTACAATTACATTTTCCTGATTTTTCTGATTTGCACTTCTTGTCCAATTAAAAGAACCTGTCCAAACCTGGTTATCAAGAAGTGCAAACTTATTATGCATTAAAGGGGTTCCGAACTTGGATTTTTTACCTTGAATAGTAAAAACATAAACATCTATTCCATTCTCTTTTAAAAGTTCTCCCTTGCCATACTCATAATCCATGGTTGCATTATCGACAATAATTTTGACATCAACGCCACGTTTTTTTGCATTAATCAGTGCATCTGCAATTAAAGCATCCGTAAACATATAAACAGCCCCATAAATCTTACGTTTTGTGCTATTAATGAGACTAATTAACTGCTCTGCAGGATGATCGTCAGGCGAAAAATACGCTTCAGAGTGTGCCTGTAAAGACAAATAAAAGACCAAACTTACCAAGCTAAAAGCTAAAAGTCTTTTAATAAATTGTTCACGCATTAAAGGCCTTCATTTTTTAAGCAGTTGAAATTTTAATATATTATATTTAATTTTAAATTATTCAGAAAAAATGTCATTGTTTGACCATAACTGATTTTTTAAAAAAGGAGAAGAGGATGAAACATTATGGAAGATCTACGTCATTTATTGTTGGAATCAGCCTAATTTATATACATTTGCACGCAAACCATGCACTAGAAGCTAAAACGCTACAACAAATGCAAGATCTATACAAAAACATAGGCAACGATTTAATGTGTATAAGAAAAGAGTTTGTAGCAGCGCAACCAAAAGTATACTCAATTCTCGACCAAGTCGACAAAATGTACAATCTTGCAAAAGTAACTGCCGAAAAAAAACATAATTTAAATGCTCTTCTTAAAAATCAATCAAGTGAAACAAATAAACTTTATGCGGAAATTAATACGCTAAAGTCAAAAATTACAGCAAGCGAAGAAGAGCTAATGAATACACGCAAAAAACTTGTTAATGCCAATAACGCGCTTGAAAAAGAAAAAGCCAACAAACTACAAATATCACAAGAAAAAATACATTCACAATCTCAACAAAGCGAACCCAATAAATCAAACACACATTCAATCCCAGAAAAAAAACAATCTGATCCGGGCGACCTAATGCATGAAATAAGAAGCTTAAAGGGTTTATCTGAAGAGGAAAAAAATCTTTTAAAACAGGCTCAAAGCTTAAGCCTTAGCTCAACTTCCGCACCAAGCTCTCCTCGTTGATCAACGCTACCCTTCAAACTAACATCATCTGAAAGTTGGTATTCAACCTGCGCATTAAAATCATCTTGCATGTTAAAGTTCTTCTGAATCTGTGCTTTAACCTGCTCGGAAAGATTTGCAGAGACTGTCCCCTTTATTCCACCTCTTGCAGATTGATTTGTAAAATCCGGAGTAATTTGAATATATTTAAACGGTTTGGCAAGTTTTTGAAAAAAGCTTGTAGCTCCCGGGGAAATTGACTTGTTTCCAAGAACTATATCATGTAAATTTTGCTCAAGCATTGCAAATAGGTCTGTCTGAAGCTTTGCAGCTTCGGACCCAGATAAAAGAAGGCCCAATATCTGTTCTTCAGTTAATTCAGGATTCGACTCAAGAAGAATTATGGGTTTTTGTAAAGACCCTGTAGCCTGAAGTGTTATCTGATACTTATTTATTCTATTACGAGCTATCAAGTCAATAATTGGATCATTCATTTGGTTTGAGATAAATTGAACTTTGCCATACTCAAAATATAATTTCGTTTGTAAAAATTTAATGTGACCGCTATCAAGCCGAATAGACCCCGTTAATTGAGGTATTCTCATTACGTTTTTACTTTTTTGATACAATATTCGCAAATTTATCGAAGCACTTGTTTCAAGCGAAGGAGTCTTTGCCTTTATCGGTTGTTCACTTGAAAGCCTAATATCAAAATCAAAGTCATTATTTTGCAAAAATGATATTCCCATTGGACTTGCAAACGATTTATTTTCCGGTAAAGACAAAATATTTTCTCTAAGAATGGATCTTTTTGCAACCAACTGAGCAAAAGCCTTGTAATTTTCATGCGAAGTTTTCTTTATAAGGACATTACCATAAATAATTGCAAGCAAATCCCTTTTCCAATTAATCAGCAAATCTTTAATCTTTAAAGGTACGTGTAAATTACTTAATGCATTGTGTTCATCAAATTGAATAATAATTTTAGGGCTTGAAATTTCTCCCTTAAAAAAACCTACTTGTGTATTATTAAGAATGATTTTTCGAGAATTTGCATTAATATCAAAATCCGTTTTCAGATTCTCAATTATGTTTCTACTCTCCGGAATATAAAATTTACCACTTAAAAGCTTTACAGATCCGTGAAGATGTGAAAAATCACTTTGATCGATGGCTAAATTAAATATGCAATTACGCCCCAAAATTAAATGTTTTGTACTTTGCGACAAAAATGATCGCATAAATGCAAAGCTAACACTACCATGCAAAATCTTACTCTCAATATCAGAACACTGCATATCAATCAATTTTTGACCATTTGATTTATAAATCCACTTTAAAAGACAAGGGCTTGGCAAAAATTGAGAATTAATCTCATACTCACCCTTACGCGTAGTCCCTGTAATTTTTAATTCATCTTTTTCGAATTTGAACATTCCATCATATTTAAACGATTTACTAGATGAATAGTCTGAAAGATTGATGCTATAATCTCCGGATAACTTGAAATCCTTATCGATCACACCACAAATAAAGAATTTTTTTGGCCCTATTTCATACCCACCAAATCCCAATCGCTTTGATGATTCTTTAAAAAACTTAATTGGGAGTTTATTCATCAGCTTTATTTTACCTGCTGATTTATGCCAATCCCATTTTAATAAGCCCAAAGCTTGAAAATCTTGGTTATATAAAAAATCAATTTCTGCTGTCAATTTTTCATTAGTGCTTTCTTTCAATACTAAATCAACTTTTCCCAATTTAAGATCTTTTATTCTTAAATCATCAATAAATAGACTGCTTCCAACAGCAATTCTTGAATCATTTAACAACCATTCAAAATCCAGCTGACATCTCCCATTAACGCCTGAATCAACAGGTGAAACACCTGATTCAAAAAATCCGGCCACTTGTAAAGCAATCTCTACAGGCAAAATTCCATTAATCTTTATTTTATCCATAACATATGACACGTCTAAATTAAAATCCAAGCCTAAGTTTTTAATTTTTATACATTTCTTGTCATTATTCCAAACACCGCTTATAGAATAGCTTTGAGTTGGTGTTGGAATTAAAGATTTTATTGCACTATCAACCTTGGCTAACCATGAAGAAGTATTTCTACTACGATAAAAATTTCCAGAGGTTGAAAACTGCTTAATAAAAACTTTATTATCAATGCTAAATTGTGCATTTCTTATTGAAAGATCACCCTGCCAAGAATTTTGTAAATTATCTTTTTTTGCATGTTTAATTTTTTGAATCAGACATGAACCATCCACTTGAACATGGTAAGTATGCGGTAAATGCAAAATGTTTAAATCGAGATTATTTAGGCAAACAGACTTGATCGCAATATTAAAATCATCAGACTGGCCAGAAAATATAGCTGCTATATGTGAAAAAATATCCGGTGTGCCACCGGTTAAACCGGAAGTCACGTCAATATTATCAAATTCAAGGTCCAGATTTATTTTTTTCTTACGCAAAAATGCAAGCGGTTGAGCATGAACTTTGCACTGATCAAAACCCCAATGACAATTATCTTTTTTAAGATATTTCACATGACCTTTATTCAAGTATAATGAACACGTAAAAAGATTAACACGCGAAGATTTCGTGTCAATCTTCACATGCCACTCTTTTTCTAATGTAGCTATGATTTTTTTTGTAATTGCAAGCTCAACTTCTGAGTTATTTTGTAGGATCCAAACAGAAAGAACTAACCCCACAAAAATTGCACTTAACAATCTAAAAAACTGTTTTATCATTAAAAATCCATGCTAAGATCATGTACCAAATATTTTCCATACTGAATTTTCGTATTTGTACCTACGTATATATGATACCTGAGATACGGAACAAGTTAAAGCGCCCATACTTTTATGAGATTTATCTACCAAATAAATTGTACCATGTGAAATCCGACCGTTCGGCCAGAAGCTTACTTCGTTATTAAATTTTCTATCTGAATTATTAATATTTTTTTCCAAACTAATAAATTTTTCAATTTTTTTGGTCGGACTACTTGGTGGACCCATAACTCCATCAATAAACCCAAATATAACTCCATCTGCTAACTGAATCCTAATATTTGAATTTTCAGTTTGGTAAGAGTAGCAATTATTTATCTGGTCAAAAATTATAGAATATTTTTTATTGCCGGCGATTGCCCTTTGTTGCAGATAAGAAAATGTTACAAAAAGTTTATCCAATTCTTTTGACAACAAATAATTATTAAAAAAATCAAGCCTAGGAACGGCAACGGTAACCATAACTAAAATTAAGCTTAAAAAAATCAGTAGCTCAACCAGGCTGAACGATTTTTTTAACAGCATAATATTTATGCTTTACTTGAAGTGAGATACGTAAGAGCCGATCGAATGAGATGGTCCAATGAAACATTTTCACCGGTATACTTCTTGGTTAAATGCTGCAACGCTTGCGATGTCTCCTGTTTTGAGTAGCCAAGTGAAGCCAGGACCTCTCCAATATTTTGCCACTGAACAAAATCTTGCTGCCCCTCAGACACACTAATTTGTCCCGAAGACAACATTTTTGTAACTTTGTGTTTCAATGTAACAATTATTTGTTCAGCTTTTTTAGCCCCAATGCCATTTACGCTACTCAACATTTTTTCATTTTGTGAACTAACAATATTTAAAAACTCATTAGCTCCAATTTGTGATAAAACACTTAATGCAATAGAAGGCCCAATTTTGGGACACTCAATTATCATTAAAAAAACTTTACGCTCAAGATCAGTTTGAAAACCATAAAAGCTAGGCCCATTTTCCGGATTCCAATGTAAATATGTGAAAAATTCTGCATCGCTATCTTTATGCAATGATCCAGCCTGCGGAACATACAGTAAAAAACCAATCCCATTGACTAATAATGTTACAGTTTTCTCAGAGACGTCTTTTATTTTACCACTTAAATAACTTATCATTCTAACTTCCTCTTGTTTCAATGCTTATCTTAAAATTATTTGTAATAATTTTAATAGCATAAAACCTTTTTAATCAAGAAATATTAGATTCAAGCATTTCGCGATGATGTTTATTAGAATGTCAAATCAATGTAAGCCATCTCGGTTGTGGTTTTAAATACTCTTGCGCCACTAATGTGTGCCTGAATTGCACAACCAAGCGACAGTTGATTGATTATTTTATAGCTCAATCCTGCATTAAATTTTTGATCTTTCCAAATGGTTTGATTAAGATATTCTGATGCCATATTTTCAAATGCATCTTTTCTTGATATAGAATTCACGCCGCTTGAAGGCTCTTTAACGGTAATATCATCTTTTTCGTGATATGTGTAAACGTAATCAAAGTAAAAAGATAAGTCATACATAAAATTTTCTGCTTTGAATGATGCATTAAAATACCAAGTTGTTCCCGGATCTACTTCAACTTTTGTTGACCAAGGATAAAAACCTTCTTGGTAAATATTTGTAGGAAGTCTGAAAACTGTATATTCATGCGAATCGGCAACAAGAGCTCCACCTCCGACACTTAACTGAATCGTTCCTGGGAAATCAAAATTCAATGATCCTTCAGCCGTTAGACAATAATGACCATTATTACCGGATGGAAGAGAGTAAAATTTCCCATGATCTTTTTCTTCACCGGTTGGCAACCATCCCCCAATTGAAAAATATGGAGCAACCGTTACAACAGTTTCACTGCCATCTTTAAAATCAAATGGCGCCTGAAAATAAAGTTCTATATGAGTATCTTCAAATGTAGTCCTGTGATCCTCTTTTATATCAAGAGAAATATCTTTGAATATGCCGGCACTTGCAGGATCTGATAAAAGAGCATTATAAAGACCATTAGCAACCACATTTGTTGAATTTTTTTGATAAGTTGAATCAAAAAGAGCATGACTTCCTGTGGATTTATAATCCAAATCAACAATGCCGGACTTTACATTAATACCAAATCCAGAGCCAAACTCAAATGCAATTTTTCCACGTAATCCAAATTTTTCGTAATTACATCTCGTGGAATAAAATGAAACCATCTGCTTTAAAAGATAATTCACCGGAGGCTCACTTGCTGAAGTTCCAACTATGGCATCCGGATTGTAATTTGTTATCAGTGAATAATCCGTTCCATTAATAATCAAATTCTGTTTTGAGCTATACAGATGTGGATAATTTGCTTTATTAAATGTATCCGGTGTCATTTTGGCAACATCAAAAAATGGAGCCAACATATTCCAATGTCCATTCATCTCATCAAGAGGAACTTTGTGGCCATCACCGTTTCTGGCATAATGCGTCTGTTGATAAAAAGGAGCAAGCCCAAATTTGAACTGCATCTTATCTCGTTTTTCATAAAATTTGTCCGAGCATTTAAATGAATAAATAACATAAGGATCTTGCTGGCTTAATTGTGGAGTTGCAAAACATTGATCAAAACTTAAAATTGCCACAATTACATAAAGAGTAACCTGCAACAATTTTTGAAAATGCTTTAAAGGCGCCATTAACAACCCTTCCATCGCGTTTAATTTTAAAAATACTAATCCAAAATAAAACTAAGTTGTGTTATAACATTATTACAGTTAGGGCGTCAAGAGGATTTGGAAAAAGGGAAAAGTATGTTTGAAAAATCACTATTTATTTTTCGTCGTGATTTACGACTTGATGATAATATCGGGCTTGTAAGAAGTCTTCAAGAATCAAAAAAAGTTATACCCGTGTTCATATTTGATCCAAACCAAATAACATCTAAGAATAAATTCAAAAGCAATAATGCATTGCAGTTTATGTTCGACTCTTTACAGGATCTTGAAAGGCAACTTCAAAAAATAAACGCCAAACTTTATGTTTTTTATGGCAAACCTGAACAAATTATTAACAATTTAATAGCAAAAGAAAAAATAGGTGCCGTTTTTGTAAATGAAGATTATACGCCATACAGTAAAGCACGTGATTGTAAAATTAAAAAAATATGCAATAAGTTGAACGTTAGTTTCAAAAGTTATACTGATCTTATATTAAATGCACCTAATCAAATTTTAAAAAAAGATTTAACCCCGTACACAATTTTCACGCCATTTTTTAAAAAATCCATTCAAAATACTGTTCCAAAACCAATCAACCTTAGTACCACTAATTTTTATAGAAATGAAATTAAACAGGCCACACAACTGGCAGCAGTTATAAAGAAATTCATGCTCTTATCAAATAAAGTTGCTACAAAAAATAAAATCGCTTTAACCGGTGGACGTAATAATGCGTTAAAAATTTTACAAAACATAAAAAATTTCAAAAATTATAAAATAGAACACGACATTCCAGATCTCAGCGCAACAACAAAACTCTCTGCTCACAATAAATTCGGAACAGTTTCAATAAGAGAAGTTTATCACAAAACAGCTGCTCTTTTAGGGAAAGATCACCCTTTAATTCGTCAACTTTATTGGCGAGATTTTTTTACTCATATCGCATACAATTTTCCACATATTTTTGGGCATGAATTTAATCAGAAATATAAAAATATAAAATGGGACTATGACAAAGAAAAATTTCAATCTTGGTGCAATGGAAAAACAGGATTTCCCATCGTCGATGCCGGCATGCGCGAATTAAATGCAACAGGTTTTATGCAAAACAGAGTACGTATGATAACTGCATCGTTTCTGATTAAAGACCTACACATCGATTGGCGATTGGGCGAAAAATACTTTGCAACAAAGCTTGTCGATTATGACCCATCGGTAAACAATGGAAACTGGCAATGGGTGGCATCAACAGGCTGCGATGCTCAACCATACTTTAGAATATTCAATCCCTGGATTCAGCAAAAAAAATTTGATCCTGAATGTAATTACATAAAAAAATGGATTCCCGAATTAAAAAAAGCAGACCCAAAAGATATTCACGCTCTATTTAAACCCAATAAGTTTATAAAAAACTACCCTAGGCCAATCGTTGACCATGGAATTGAAAGTAAAGATGCAATTTCAAGATTTAGGAAAGCAAAAGCTGCATAATATCACATCAAATAACAAGTGCGTAAAACACCTTTTTTGCGCAAAATATTTAAGATAGATTTGCCTAAAATTTCAGAGGACTGTTCAGAATACCCACCTGCAAGTAACATTAATATAGGTTTTTTTAATTGCTCGGCAACGGAAAACACATACTCATCTCGCCGAATTATACCATTTTGTGAAATTTGCATACCCCCACAATCACCACAAAAAACATCCGCACCCGCAACATAAATTATTAAATCCGGATTACACAATTTAATAGCCTCAACGAGATGGTCTTGCAGTATTTTTAGATACTCCACATCTTTTATACCCGGCTGAACAGGATATTCGAAATTAATTCTGGCACGTAAACCAATATCTTGCTGAATATCGGTTCTTACTGGCAGCCGTAGGGGATTATAAATATCAAAAATAAAAACGCCACCATTACTTAAAAAAATTTGTTCATAACCAGTACCCTGGTGAGCATCCAAATCAACAATTAAAACTCTTGAGCTGGGATTAGATTCCCAGTATTTTTTAATTGCAATCGCAATGTCTGAAATTACACAAAATCCACCGCCTGAAGATGTTTTTGCATGATGATATCCACCTGAAAGATTTATGGCCCAACCGTTACGCAACGCCAACTGACAACCAAGAACAGTTCCTCCGGCAGCCATACAAAATGACCTTAGAACTTTATTTTCAATAATCGTATCAGCAAGCATTTTAAGTTGTGGAACATCTAAAATTTCCGATAAATACTCTGCTGACCTCAATTGTGATAAATACTGGACTGAATGAACAAGCTGCAAATCTGATGTTGTAACAGGAGATGGAACAAAGCAACTTTCTTCATCAAGCCCATTCGTTTTTAAAAAATTGAATATTTTGGCATATTTTTCGGTATCAAACGGAACATGAAAATCAAGAAAAAGTGCAAAATCACCACATAATTCATCTAATTTTATGTTGTACGCTTCATGATAAATTACCGGAATTTGAGATTGAATATGCCCAAAAATAAGCACTCCCAAAAAAAGTACTATTTTTTTTATTATAGTTAAACTCATACTCATCGATCAGCTCCATTGAAAACTATTTAAACACACAAAACATTCAATTTTATAAAAAATAAGGTTACTTTATATTGAGCCAAACACGCAATTAAAATTTGAGAAAGGATCAAAAATGATTGTTCGAATAATAATAATTCTATTTTTTTATGTCTACACAAGTTTTCAATGTAATGCACAATCCAACTACCCCGCAGACATATCTTTTTGTATCGCAGATTTAAAATTTGACGGTCAAAATATAAAAATATGTGAGTTTGGACAAGGCTCTCGATCAAGATTTAAAGGTTATGATGCGTTATATGGAAAAGGTAAGGCATGGATCCAATTTTGGGAATATTTAGCAAAATACAACAAGCCATTCTATATTGTAACACCAGAAAATTATGCTCTTACAAAAAAAAATATCGGATTTAACGTAAATGAACTGCAAAAATTCGGAGGTCAACTAGTTTCTTCACTCGAAGCACTAGAACATAACCAATATTTTAAAAAAGCCGAACATACTGATTATCATACTGATTATAATAATACATCTAGAAATCCCTGCGCAATTTCAAGTTATGATGAAATAGTTGTAACCAACCATTCATCATTCGGTAGAGGCTTTTTCGCAAAATTTAACCTAACACATCCAAATACTTTAATTACAGATCAAGCAGCTGCTTTTTTTGTAAACAGCAAATATGAAACAACTGAGCTATTTAAGCATCCGGATTTACAAAAATACCGCCCCAAAAATATTCTGTGTAAATGCATTTATGATAAAAAGTTAGTTAAAAGCATCACGAAAAAACTTAATTGCGAAAAATATGTAATCAAGCCATTAAATGCATCACGGGGGAGCGGAATAATAATTGTTGATAGACTGCACCTCGACAAGGAGCTAAAAAAAATTTTAGTCGACAAACAAACATTAAATACCGAAGACTCATCATATAAATACTGGATAACAACAAAAGATAAGAATTTTTTGGTCGAAGAATTCGTCTCATCAAAAAATATTCTTTTTGATAACAAACACTATGACGCAACAATGCGAGTAATATTCGTATTAAGCCACGATATGGGAAATATCAATATTGACTACTTGGGCGCATATTGGAAACTGCCATCTAGAGCGCTTGAAGAATATGGAGGATTAACAAAAATGCATAAATCAAATATTAATAAAAACCGAAAAAGTGCAGCTGCCGTTGACCCTCAAGATTTTGAGGCCGTGAAAAAAGAGCTGACACAAGCCATGGGTAAGGCCTATGCCCTAATGCTGGAGCGAAGAAAGCAGGAGCTGGAAAAATCCTACATGTAAATATTTTTTGCAAATATATTTAAAACATTTGCAAAATGAATTACTATTTGTGTAATCCTAAAAATATAGTATACTGACTTATATCACGTAAATTTATAACAAAATAACATCTAACCAACACCTGAAAGGTACCTTTGTGTTAAAAAGATTAGAAGCTTTGATTGAACAAACTGATTTTTTGCTTGAAAAACAAAATGAAGCCTTAGTTGAATCCGAAAAAATATTTGGCAGCATGGCAACCGAAGTTGAAGAAAAACTTAAAAGCAAGAGTATTTCCGCTCAAGATCTAAAAAGTTTAAACAATATTCATACAATGATTAAAGAACATCTTGAAAATGTTGCAGAACAGATGCAAGAAGATATAGATTTTTTGACAGAACAACTTACTGCGCTAAAACATATCGCTGCAATTCCTGATCAGAAAAAAGCAAAAGAACTTTTGAATATGATGATCGAAGAAGATGAAGAAATTTTAGAAACAGATGAATTCAAAGAAAATGTCACACAAGAAAGTGTTGCATCAAAACAAAATCTAATCTCTATTATCGATGATCTAAAATCAGCATTGAACGAAGACAAATTTCGCGATGTCGAGCTTTTCTTGGAAGCTCTTTGCGCAGATGAAGAAGAATCTGAAGAAGAATCAGAATGCGGATGTTGCGAATCAAAGTGCGGGTCTAACAAAAAAGGCTGCTGTTCAGGCGTAGATATCTTCAAAGGCGCATGTGACGATGATTGCGACGACGACTGTTGCAAATAAATCTTATAATGACAATTAAGGATAAAATAATGATTAAAAAAGCTTATGTCAGCCCCGGATGCATATCCTGCGGCACATGTGAATCAATTTGTCCTGAAGTTTTTGAAGTCAATGCAACGGCACATGTTAAACCTGATGCTGATATTAAGAAATATGAAGATTTGATCAGAGAAGCGGCTGATATCTGTCCGGTTCAGGCAATTAAAGTAGAATAGTAACTGCAAGAATTAGGAATTTTTATGAGTAATAGTTTTTTTTGGCAAGATGATTCAAATCATGGCAATATCGAAAATGCCATTTTTAATAAGATACAAAATGATTTTATTAAAAACGGTGATCTTACTTATGCAGGCGAATTATTAAAAATTGCTTATGAAAAATATCCAAACAACATTGCACTTATACATCAAGATCAGACTCTTACTTATAAAGAGTTCTATTTCAGATCAATTCTTTTTAGCCGGAAGCTCAAAGCTTCCGGAATCAAACCTCGAGACAAGGTCTTGATTTATTCTGAAAACTCAATTGCTTTTTATATCGCATATTTTGCAATATGGCAGATTGGCGCCATTGCAGTTCCCGTGAATATATTTCTTCACGCCAAAGAGCTTTCATACATAATTAAAGACTCTGAACCGGTAACAATCATTTGTTCAAATTTACTAAAAAGTAATATTGAAGATTTGGTTACACAGAATTATCTGGATAAAATACCAACAATATTTACCAATCAAGATATTGATTTTACGTCACCGTTCCCTGAGACTGACCCTGATGGGTCTGAAGCAGAAGAACCTGCATCAGATGCAAAATTACTCGCAAATTTCGAAATAGAACGGCTTGCAACGGACGAACTTTGCTTGCTACTTTACACATCGGGAACAACAGGAACCCCTAAAGGCGTAATGCTTTCGTCACGCAACATAATGACAAATGCCATTCAAGCTTATTCCAGATTTAATATGATGGGACTTAGCGACAAAGAAAGATTTTTTTGTGTTTTACCGTTATTTCACGTTTTTGCACAAAATGCTTGTCTATGGCTTCCTTTAATAACCGGATCAACTATTATAATTGTACAAAAAATTGATAGAAAATTAATTTTAGACGGCTTAAAACATCAACCAACATTATTCCTTGGCTTCCCTGCATTATACGGCCTCTTATGCATGATGAAAACGGCTCCACTTGATTCCGTAAAAGTCTTTGTTTCAGGAGCAGACATGTTGCCTGACAAAATAAGACAAGCATTTGGAATGGTTTATGGCCGTAAGATATGCGCCGGATATGGGTTGAGTGAAGCATCTCCCATTGTTGCAGTAAATTACTGCAACAACGCAATACCAACACATTTTGTTGGCAGACCACTGGCCGGAATCGAATGTGACATTCGAGACGAAGATGGAAAATCTTTACCTCGTGGAACGGTTGGTCACTTATGGATACGCGGCGGAAACATTATGACAGGATATTACAACTCACCAACTGCCACCGCAAAGGTACTTGTAGACAATTGGCTAAACACAGGAGATCTTGGCTTAGTGGATAATCGCGGATACCTTGCAATTTCCGGACGCGTAAAAGATATAATCATTCATAAAGGATTTAATATCTATCCGGCAGAAATAGAAAATGTTCTTCTACGCCATCCTGATGTATTCAAAGCAGCCGTAGTCGGAAAAGAGGATTCAGATTCAGGTCAAATTCCTGTAGCATTTGTAGCTGTTAAAGCAAAAAATACCGGAATTGAGGCCGCACTAAGAAGTTTATGCTCAAGCAACTTAGCCGCATACAAAGTTCCACGTAAATTTGTATGTGTGGAAGACCTACCAATGAACTCAACCGGAAAAGTTGATAAGAAGCAATTACGTATATAAGTCTGTTTTTAATTTGGAGTTTTATGTCGATTTTATCTTTGTTTGTGCTATTTTTAGTTTCACTATTTTTTGCAGCACTTTTTGCATTTTTAGAAACAGCATTCACAGCGCTAAGACTTTTTAAACTTAAAGAACTGGAAGTCTCTGTAGCAAAATATAAAACACTGTTTGCCGCCTGGGAAAAAAATCCTCAGCGAATATTGATTACAATTTTGATTGCAAATAACTTTGCACATGTTTTAACATCCGTACTTATTTCAACAATTATGCAACGTTTTCTTGGCTCGTTTGGCTTGGCTATCGGTGTAGCACTTGCAACAGCAATAATTCTTGTCTTTGGTGAAATTATTCCAAAAAGTTTTGCCAAAACTCACCACGAAAAACTTTTTGCATCTTGCCTATGGCTTATCAATTTTATTTTTAAAATCACATATCCAATTGTTACGGTACTTTTACAAATTTCTGACCACATATTTAAAACAGTCGGAGGAGCACACATTTTAGAAAAACAGGATATGGTTTCTGAGAAAGAAATTGAGTTTCTAATTGATTACAGTGATGAAAAAGGTTTAATGGAACGTGAAAAAACAGAAATGTTACAAAACGTTTTTAGTCTTGGACAAACGGTTGTTAAAGAGATAATGAAACCAAAATCCGACATAATTCTTCTTGATGTAAATGCATCAACTGAAGAAGCTTCAAACATATTTTATAAATCTAAATATTCAAGAATTCCCGTTTATGAGAATAACTATGACAATATCATTGGAATAGTTTATCAAAAGGACTTTTTTGAAATGTTGTTTCAAGGCAAAAAAAAGACGCTCAAAGAGCTTGTTCGACCGGTACTTCTGGTTCCGGAGACCCAGAAAATCAATCAACTCTTAAGCGAACTTTTGAAAATGCGTATGCATATGGCAATTATTGTCGATGAATATGGCAATATTGAAGGATTGGTAACACTTGAGGATATTTTTGAAGAGATCATCGGCGACGAGATCACCGACGAGCTTGAGACCGAAAGCACAGACATCGTTCCACTTGAACGCGGAGGATGGCTTGTCAATGCCGGCATAGGACTTGAAGAATTAGAGGATCTACTCAAAATAAAGTTCTCATCTGAAAATTCGGTAACACTTGGTGGATTTTTGGCTGAAAGCCTACAACATTTACCTCGCAAGGGTGAACGTGTTGTTTATGAAAACTACTGTTTTCAGGTTCAACAGGCTAGTGCTCGTAGAGTATTTCAGGTTCTTATTTTTGAAAACAAACCCGAAAATATTAACTCTTAACGCGTAACTTTTTATTAATTTATGGATTGGCACTCCAAAGTTTATTACATTTTATGGGATTAACACTCCAAAGTTTTAATAAATTATAGATCCTGAATCAAGTTCAGGATGACAAAATTTGGATTTCCAAAAAATAAGGGCTTGCGAGAAAACTGGCAGATTTTTAAGCAATCGCTCCATCTGAATGGAAAGAAAATTACCCCAACGCATCTTTTAATGTAATAACACCCGAGAACTACTTCGACTACATAATTTGACACCAATATGACATCATAATGACGCCTACAAAAATCATATCTATAAGTGAAATCTCCGACCCAGGTTGCTCAACCTGTTAATATATGCACTAAATGCAAAAAGGGCCGGCGCGAACCGACCCTTTTTGCAAAAACATTTCCCGTGCTTATTTCAAATTTTTTCTTCATAATTTAAATTATTTAGCTTTCAATGGATATGCCTCTGGATTTTTAAACGAATCAATATCCAAATCAACATCCAAAGATGGCCAATGCAAATGTTTTTCATGACAAAGCTCGAAATCATAAATTTGATCAATTGTTGCTTTTGCAAACCATGGGTATTCATCGAATGGCAAAAAGAATTCACGATCATTCACGAAAATCCACATACCCTGTTTTGAGATACCTTGAATCTCAGCAACCGAAATAGCTTTCCCAAGCTTTTTGGATTTCTTTTTCATATTTTTCCACAACCTTACATTTTTAACAATTGCGTCATCTCGTCATCAAACGATTGTTGTTTGTGGTGATTATCCTGATTAATAATATAATTTTTTAAACCTTCGATTGAAACGCCCGTGCAAGAAAACCATCCATATCCGTTCTGCCAAGCAAAATTGCTGTTATTATTGTAACGCACAAATTGCGAAGAGTTTGATTTTATGCAACGAACGATTTCTGAAACATTGTGCATTTTTTGAACACAAAAGAAAATATGTATATGATCCTGGGTACCCCCAATTGCTATCACATGCCAACCCATTTTTGTCATGATACAATGAATGTATTTGTATAATTCATCGCGGAATTCTGACGCGATAAGTGGATCTCGATTTTTTGTCCCCCACACAAGATGGTGATACACACGAACATATGTATTGCTTCCCACAACAAATTCCTAAAAATTATATGCTTAAAATTCCGACCGTGTTAGCCCCAGGTTGCCGCAATTACCGTTGTAAGTCAATTTTAACCCATCACCTGGGGCTACATCTATGCCACAGCGTGGAGCACGCAGTTCAATAATTTGGAATTAATTATATTTATTTTCTTAACACCCATTGTTGAGCTATCCCATTTTGGGATTGCGACATAGAAGTAGGCCATGGTGATGATATTTTACGAGGCTTCTAATCATTGATTGAGCAACCACGGGCGAACCACCGACCTTCTTGCCCCACCCTACCACACCATCACACGCCATCCCCACCTCATGCAAAAAGGGCCGGCGCGAACCGACCCTTCTTGCAAATATATTCTAAGCTGAGCCAGCCATCTCAACAAGCGCTCGTCCTGAGCTTGTCGAAGGACGGCTGGAATCTACTTTTTTAGAATCTAATCTGACATGCGCAATGTACGTCAGCATCAACAGGCAAGTTTTGACCTGCGAATGTATACAGACCGCCAACGGAGGTTGTGCAGTACTTGCTTAGATTGTAAGAACCTTCTAAGCGTACTCTGTGTCCCCATGCTTCTGTATTCATACGAGCAACACCACCATCAAGCGTCATTGGGCAAGCAATCCATTCGGTACCTGCAACTGTGGCAGTAGCTGGGGTTGAACCTGTTCCCCAAACTTTTCCAAGCCAAGATTCTTGAGTCTTATCTTTGAAGTCAATGTGATCTTCTGTCTTGTAATAAAGTTGGTAACCGATCATACCATTGATCTTCTTGGATTTTGGATGTGTAAAGTTGAAGTCAAGGTTGCCAAGGAAGTATCCATAGTCAACACTTGCTGCAGCTTCTGGTCCAAAGTTTTTGATTGTTGCGCCTTTGTAAGCAGCCGCACGATGTTCTGTTTTTTCAAGAGCAAAGTTGTAAGAGAGATCAAGCTTTACGTTCATGCAACGTATTGCTTGCCATGCTGCCAATGCACCGATCTTGATTTCCCAGTGGCTACCGTTACCCATTTGTACGCGGAATGGGTTGCCTGCATAGTCAGATCCGCCGTTGCCGGTTGGGAACTTAACGCCCAAGCAGAGCTCGCCTCTCCATTTGTCATTGAATGAGTGTTCATAGAAAATTTCAGCTGGAATATCGCCCAAACCTGTTTGTTCATCTGTTGCTATTACAAAACCGCGGTCTGCAAGCCATTGTTCAACATCACCATTGTAATAAAGCAAAAGACCATCAATAAAATCTACACCATTTGCTGATGTATTGATTGGTTCACCATTAAAACCATGAATTGATGTTGCCCAAAGATCTTTTCCTGAATCAGAATCCAAATCCAAGTCGTTATAATTTCCGACCTTGGTAAATGCAGCAGCAACTGCACCATTTAAACCAAGATCACCTGCAACCGGGCCGGAACCGTCAACATTTAATTGTACAAGATTACTATTAGGAGCAGCAATGCCAGTAGCATTTGGATATACAATTCTTGTCCCTGCTTCTTCTTGACCATTATGAACAAACCCTGTTGCTACATCTTGCAAAATTGCTCCGCCTTGTCCACGTGTTGGCTCGCCAGATTTTCTAGCTTTTATAATCGCAAAAGGAACTTGCCCTGCATCACTGCCATATGATTCAGTGTTAGCTGCAGTATACTTAACGTTTGCTAATGATACGCCTTCATTATTACCAAGAGGTTGGTAAGCAGCACGAACATACCCACCTGCAGTCTTATAAAGTAACCCACGCAATAATGCTAATCTGTAAGAACTGATTGATCCAATCACTCCATCAGCAGCGCCAGCTTTAAATGGATTTACGCCTCTTACTTCACCCTTGAGTACATCACCTTGTAAACCAAGAGCATTTCTCTCAGCTTCATCATCACGTTCCATTCTTACCCAACGGATAGGCAAGCTACCGCGAATACCAATGCGGCCTTTGTTATTCCATACAGGATAATCCCAGCTTGCGCCAAAGAATACGCCTGCTTCTGAATAAGAAACACGAGGAGCAAGTTTGGTTGTCTTGAGGTATGGATTGTAGTTTTCTGTCAATCCAAGTTCCCAAGTCTGTCCATTTTCAAACGACTCACTGACGGTAAATGATTCTTTACCAAAAAGCAGTTGTGCTAATGGATGTGTTTCTGTCCCATGTTTAATAAATGCATCTTCAGTCTCTCTGAAGTGTGCAGTTGTGAAATATGTAAAATTGGATTTTTTCTTGTGCAGTTTATCAAATGAGTAGTGCAGTGGACCCATTTGCGTAGCAATCGGAGCACGAAAATCCGTTGCAGCAAGCTGTCCTACAAGCCCGAGGCCTGCAAGCACCGCTACCTTCATTAGATTTTTTCTCATTATAACTCCCTAGAAATTACTGTGTTTGTGTTATATTAAACACTTTTTTGAGCAGGGGAGAAAAACTCCCCTGCCGTTATTTCAAATTATGAATTACGATTTCCAAATACGGATGGATCAACATCACCATCGTTACGAGCGTCGATGTAACCAAGGTTGAGTGATTCACGTACATCACCATTGATGTTACCTGGGTTGGCCAAACGTACAATTCTGTCTGTAAGTTCTGGATATAGAACATTTTGTATATCAAGATTTACAAATCCAATTACCGGAGCGAATTGTGTTGAACCCAATGCAACTCTCTTAGCTTGTTGTAATTGATATGGGTTAAATCCAAAGTAATTGAACATTGCGTAACCAGGTGTATTCCAAGTTTCAGGGTCCGTAATATCTGCAGCAGCAAATGATACGGAACGTCCGCCGTTCCAATCAATAATTTCAGATGCATCGGCACTGACCAATGAGTTCAAGATGATACCGGCTGAACCAAGAATTGTGTAAGCTTCACCATTTGAAAGCTTACCGGCGTAATCCCAAATATTTACAGGATAGAACTTACGTGTTGTGCTACCATCCCAATTTGTCCAAGGAATATTCATCAAGTTTCCACCACCACGAACAATTGCTTGGTTTCCGCCTGCAAGACGCACTCTGTGGATTCCGGCTGGGCCGTAAGCCATGATTGATGCGGTTGATTTAGAACCATCAGCAATATTGCTGTGTTGGAAGATACCATTCTTGATTTCTACAGATGTTCTGTAAACGTTATAAAGAGGAGCTACCTGCCATGCATTGCCCTCTTCTTCATATGTGCCGTTTCCATCAGGTGTAAATACTGGGTAGCCATCGGAACCAATTACAGCCTTACCGTTTGCATCAAGCACTGGGTTTACACCTCTTAATGCATTTCCGTTAGGTTGTCCACCGTTCTTATTGATCAAGCCGGCTGCAAGACCGAAGAAGCCTTCACGATTGATTTGGAACATAGCCTCAGGGCCGTCCATTTCAAGAGTAAATCTTACTTCGCCGTTTTCTAAATTGGTAGTGTTACCAACTTGGAATGTACCACCTGACATATTCTCATCACCAACATAACATGCTGCTTGACGTTTAATACTGAGTGTGATCGATGTTTGTGGGGTAAGCTTATCAGATTCTACTGATACGCGTACATCACCATTGATCAACATCTTAGCTGTCTTGTTCAACCAGATATCGCCTTTACCAATCAACTTGATTGTGTCATAGGCTGTTTGAGACAAGGAAGCGTATACGCCTGGGATTTCACGACCTTCAAATACGAATTGAGATTCGTCATTGAAGTAAAGAACTACGCCACCGTCTGAAGCAACGTCACGTGATGGGAAGCGGATTGAAGCGCCATCTTCAAGAACAAGTCTTACTTGTCCTGAGAATTCGATTTCTTGACGATATTCTGCTTGTCCGAATGCACTTAAATCAAGACATGCACCAGCAGGAACTCTGATTTCACGAGGTAAATCAGAGTAGAATGTCAATCTGTTAACGCCATCTTTACCAAAGTCCGTTGTTGCAATCAATGGTAGATTGTCAGCAACAATAAGATCGGAGTTAAGATTAATTGTCATATCACCAAGAGGAGCGATTGAGACATACTCTTTGCCAAGAAGGTTCCAGGCGCTGAGTGAGTTTTCGTTCCAATCTCTGGATCCAAGACCAATTGTTCCACCCTTTTCTCCGAAGAGAACAGCGTGTGCACCTTCACCAATGAAGTGCTCTGTGAACAAGTCAGCTTCTGTCTTTTGTGAAACAATCTCACGTACGCGAGCTGCAATTGGCCAATAGCCATCGCCACCTACGTTAACTGAGAATGGATCTGCCATTGTTGCACCGGCTACACGGAGCTGCTTGATATCATCTTCAGGCCCAATGTAGAACAAGTATGTAGGACGTGCGATAGGAGCATCTGGGCTCTCTGTTGCACGTGTTAAGAACTTGCTGATTTCGCTTGTTACAGCTGATCTGATTGTAGATGCAGTTCTTGTACCTTTAACTGTTCTCTTTAGGCCTTTTGTTTGTGAAAGTGATGGAAGTGGATCTCTTTGGTACCAACCAATTAACATCTCTTCTACACCGCTTTCATCAGCGCGTACTGTTCTTGTGTTTTCAGCCTTATTATCTGCATATTTGCTTTGGTTTGCATCAATACGAATCAAACCATTTGTTTCAACTGCACCACGGGCTTCCATCATCTCTTGTGTTAGACCCCATGGTTGAACAGCATATGTCTTTGAAAAGACTACTTGATCAGCAGGAAGATCAAAAATTCCGCTGAATTGATAATCTCTGTAATAAAGATATGAATCCCAATCATTCCACATTAATTTTGCAATCATTGTGTCAATATATGTTACAGGGGTTCTGTTATTACGTGTTGTAGGATCAAGAGGATCAAAACCGCTTGCAGCAATTGTTATTTTTCCACCATGACTGTCATAGATTACGCCATCTCTGACATATAATCCTGTTTCTGAAGAATCTGCCGACATAGATGTAATTGGAGGAAGAACAGCTAATGCGTCTTTATTCCAACTACCAAATGTAATCAAATCTCCATCAGAGTTACCAGCTGGAGTTTGTTCACCGTTACCTATGCAAAGCACACCAGGATTTGCAGGATATGTTTCATGCATTACATCAAGAGGGAAAATCAAATGAGGTGTTGCTGTTGAAATTGTTCTTGCATCATAAGGCATTGCTGGGAATGGGTTGCCATCTTCATCAATTGTTCCTGCGTCAGCAAATGGGAATACCATGTCAGGTGCATCTGGATAGAATACTGAGCTTGTTGTTGTCATTCTTGGCCAACCGATCAGCATGTTGCAATGTGCAGCTTCTGCATCCGGTTGAGAAAGCATAAACAAGTGATGTGCATTTTGGTTTTTGTAACTTGCGCCTAATAACTTTGGATATTCATCACCACGCAACAATGTTAATTGTGCTGTGGATGAAGCTTCAGGAGCTTCAACAGGTTTGTTGCCTTTGTATATGTTTACAAATGCACTTTCTGTTGCATAGTTGGATGACTCATCAGCCATTGGAGCATTCATACTGCTGAATTGCAATACACGTCCAAAGCCTTTTCCTAATGTATCAAGTACATCACCATGATCAAAGAAAGTAATATTACTATCATTGTTTCCTGTTGCATCTGTTAAACCAGGGATATCTCTTACAACAAATCGTACACCTGATACGCAAGCAGATTCATGTAATCCAAATGATGAATTAAAGAATCTGATTTCTGGTAAACGGAATCTGTCTGGAGAGAAATCATAATTAGCATCTGCATCATACTGACTGTCTGTGAAGAAATAAACTTCACCGCCGGTATAAGCTGGATCTGAGTTTGCAGGAATTCCATCAACATATTTTGATGCATCATCGTGACGCAAAATTGTATCAAACAATTGTGCGTTGAAGTTAAAGAACATTGCTGGAGAATTATAACGAGGATACATTGTTCCATCTTTTAATAATGGACGATTAAAGTTTGTGCCCAACGTTCTTGTACGCAAACCTAATACTGCTGGATATTGAATTTCACGTCCGGTGTAATCTCTTACAACTGACGACATTTCAATTGTACCATTGTTATATGCTGTTGCATAATCACGAGCAACTAAAGATGTTGCATAAGGATCTACGTATAATGTTGTATTCAACATTCCATGAGTAGAAAGTTTACCTTCTACATCAAGAACATGGATTCCTTCGCCTTCAGCTTGTACCATTTCGTTTGGATCAAGCTGCCAGCCATTATATGCTGCACCAACTACCTGTCCATCAACTTTCTCACCAACGGCTAATGCTTGATCGTAATCAAGTAATTTATCGCCGATTGGATCATCTAAGTATGGATCTTCAAGTCTTGCCCAGAAATTGAAAATATATCCAAATGGTACATCAATGTATGTATCATATGCGCTAGTTTCTGCATTATAAATAGGCAATCTGCTTGCAGCCGATTCCATAAAGTATGCAACGCCATTACCACGAAGAACTATTTGAGCATGTCTTGCGTTTTCGCCCTTCAAGAATGGGTTACCAGCAGCATATTCAACTGATTCATCTGAGAATAATGATTCATCAACATTATCAATGATAAGAGCTGATGGGTTTCTCTTTTTGAGTAAAGAGTTATCACCAAGATCATATTCTGCAATTGGATCTACTTGATTCAATGCACCTGCAACATATGCCAAACCTGTGTTATCATAAATATCCATAACACCGTTGATACCAATGATAAATCCACGACGTACGTTTGATTCAGTATTGTTATACCAAGCCCAATCATAGCCATACATTGTATCATCGTAAGCATACCAATATGGATCGGATGCTAATGTACCATGGTTTTGTACATCGTTAATAACCCAGAGCAAACGTTTATTTGCTGGATCATCAACAACAGGTTTTGCTATTGTTGAATCTGCATAATACTTATTATCAACAATATTAAATTTAGCAGTGATACCTGCAGGAACACTGTAATCAACCAAGCTCTCAGCTACTTGTGTTTCAGGATTATATGTAAGAATAGAAGCATCATCAAAGTCTGGTACATAGTGTCCTGCTACGATAACTGCAGCATCATTGAATGGATATTTGTTAGCAATTTCATAATAATATGCATAAGGATTTTCTGCACCAGGACCATCTTCATACTCCCACTGCATATCATATGCACCTTTTAAGAAGAGAATCAATCGGCCTGAACCAACCAAGTTTGTTGGATCAAATGCTAAAGCAGCATTTCCGCCGGCTTCTGTTCCACCGTCAGCTAAGCCAGTTGTATTGTCTGACAAGTAGGTAATCAATGAGTTGTAACCAACATAAACCATCGAACGTGCAGCTGGTGCACATGCGTTTTTACGTTCAAAAACAACTTTGTTTTGACCTGCAGCTACTTGCGCATCTGTTTGGTCCATGCAAAGGAACACTTTTGTTCCTGCTGCATCGTTTGAAAGGGCATCCCATGTAATTTCGCCCGTTACAGGGTCAATAGAAATTCCATTGGTCTTATCAATGCCACCATCAAAAGAAACAATTGTTCCATCGGAAAGGATAAACTTCGTTTGTCCTGCTCCTTTGAAAACAATTACCATGTCGTAAATGTCGCCTTCAGCTTTGTTAACACGTACATAACCATCACTGTTAACGGTTTCTGAAGGAAGCTTGCCAACTTTGCGACCTCTGAAAGTAACATCTGTTTGAACGTTAACAGTAAGATTTTTTCCTGTTGCAACGTTAAACACAACCATTGAATAACCAGAACCTGGAGTAATTTGTCTGGTATATGGATCTGTGTAATCTGAAATGTATGGTTCAATAATTGTTGGAACAGTTTCGCCACTTTCTACAGATGCTTCACTTCTTACAAAGTTAACAACTGCATCAGCAGCCTGCACATCAATGTGCACATTACCATCGATCTTCAATGGACATTGAATTGGAAATCCATCTTCATCGAGAACTTCTGCACCATCTGCATCGTGCAATGTACCATAAATATTTAATGTATTTTCTATAACTGAATCACAAACGGCTACAGATTCAAAACTTGAATTCGTATCGTTATAACCGTAGTCAATATTCCAAATGCGATCACCATCTACATAAACCCCACCCGTTGTTGCAATAAGATACTCACTAGTTGCATCTGGACTGTCTGGGTCCGGGAAAGTCACGCCGGCATCAAAAACGTCATCGCCAATCGGCATCCAATCTACTACATCCGCCCGGGTCACAACGAAAGGTAACCCCAAAAGCGCTGCGGAGAACAATAACATTCGCAGTTTTTTATTCATCTAACTACTCCTTTTTTAGGAAATACCTAAAAAACACACTATCATAAACAATATTCCTTAAATTGTGGACCTTTCTATGCCGCACCCTCCTTTCTTCTACTTAAAGTCTTTGAAACCAAAAACCTCAACTAAAACGTTAAGAAGTCTTGTAATATACCGTACTTCCGACCTAAAAATCTGATTTGATAAAGAGAAAACTAAAGATATAAAGAAACAAGAAGATAAATTTGAATATATGAATGTCTTCATATCCTCTCCCCTTTGTTACTACTCGTTCGAACTAGCTTCATTCATGATAAAATTAGCCCTAATGCCATAAATGTCAAGGCCATTTTTTCAAGCTATTACTAAACTTTATATTTCAGAAGTGTCAATTTTATTCCAACTAGTTAACTTTTTATTGATTTATATAACTTAAATTTCGTTTTTTCTTTACAAAATATTTATTACATTTAAGGTATTGATACCGACGTAAAATTCAAATAATATCATCATTATTTCTACCTCTTAAAAATTAAGTGGTTTTATTAAACCAAATGACCACAAAAAAAGTAAAGAGTTTTGAAATTTTTTTTAAGGAGTTTTGAATGAGCAAGCAAAACATTACATTTTTCTCACTTGCGCGACAGGTAAAAAATCTCGAAACCCAAATAAAATTAGCAATTGATTCCGTACTCCAGAGTCAACAATTTGTTGGTGGAAATTTTGTAACACAATTTGAAGAAAAAATGGCAAAACATCTCGGAGTAAAACACGTAATTTCGTGCAACTCCGGTACGGATGCACTTTGGATTGCCGTAAAAGCATTAGGCACACAACCAGATTCGATTGTTTTAACAACACCATTTTCGTTCATTGCATCATCAAGTGAAATTGCTGCTCACAGAGCTCATCCTGTTTTTATAGATATTGACCCAAAAACTTTAAATATTTGCCCAAACAATTTACAAAATTGGCTACAAAAAAATGCTGAAATAAAAAATGGAAAAACAGTTCACAAGAAAACCGGCCAATTGATTGAAGGAATTGTAGCCGTTGATATTTTTGGACAATGTGCAGATTATGATCCAATCAAGCAAATTGCAAATGAGTGGAATCTTTGGATTATCGAAGATACAGCACAAAGCATTGGCGCTGAATATAAGGGACAAAAAGCCGGAACAATCGGAAATGTTGGATGTTTTTCATTTTACCCAACAAAAAACCTAGGTGCTTATGGCGATGGCGGATGTTGCGTAACAAACGATTCAGAACTAGCTGAAAAAATTCTACGCCTGCGTAATCACGGACGCAAATCTCACTATAATTATGAAGAACTTGGCGTTAACAGCAGACTTGATGCAATGCAAGCCGCAATTTTAAACGTAAAACTTGATTATATAGACGGGTGGAACGCTCGCAGGCAAGAAATTGCAGCAATGTATGAAAAGGGGCTTTCCGGAATCAATTTCATTAAAGTTCCAAAAGCACTACTAGGTAAACATGTTTACCACCAATACTCAATTCAAATAGTTGATGAAACCGGATTAATAACACGCGATATGGTAGAAAAATACTTAGCAGAAAACGGAGTACAAACAAGAATATTCTATCCTCAATCATTAAACCGAATACCTTTTTTAAATTCACGTAAAGATCTTTTTGAAGAATGCCCTGTTTCTGTCAAACTAGAAAGCACAATTTTGGCTCTTCCAATTTGGCCTGAAATGGAAAATTCTGAAGTACAATATGTTATTGAGACAATCAAAAATATGCAAACGAGTCTGTTAAACTTTTCGAATGTAAACGGACAAGTCAATGCAACAACACGGTAATATAAATTCTAAAAACAATCTTGTTGCCAACCTTCATGGCGGTAAATTTATAACCATCGAAGGCATCGATGGCTGTGGCAAATCTACCTTGGCAAAAAATTTAACCGATGCGCTTGTAAAAAAAGGCGCATCGGTTGTTTTAACAAAAGAACCAGGCGGATCAGAACTTGGAATAGCTTTGCGCAAAATTTTACAAGAACAAAAAGATCCTGTATGTGAAAAAGCAGAGTATTTGCTATTCGCAGCAGACAGAGCTCAACACTTCAAGCAAATAATTCAACCGGCCCTTATGAACAACAAGATAGTCATCTCTGATCGCTGGTGCGACTCTTCTGTCGCATATCAGGGATATGGACGAGGGCTTGATGTTGAAATAATCAAAAATATAAACACTTGGGCTACACAAGAATTAATCCCGGATTTAATTTTTTATATTCGAATTGATGCTCAAACGGCTTTTGATAGAATAAAAAAAAGAAACCTGGAGCTAACAGCTTTTGAAAAAGAAAAAGTCGAATTCTGGACACGCGTTGAACATGGGTATGAAGAACTTTTTATGAACAATAAAAATGTTATTGTACTTGATGGAAAAATGACGCAAGAAGAACTTTTACACCAAGCAATTAAAATTTTTTAATAAATGAACAAAATAATAAACGAAATACTAAACGCAAGCGTACCAACAAGACTAGTTGTTGGCGAACTTGAACAAATACAAAATTTGGTCGAACTTGCAATCAGATCAAATTTTTGTGAACAAAAAAACAATTCTGATTCTACTAACTCTATTGTTTCAATCCAAGACTGTTTTTGTCTTGAGTGCCGCAGAATAAAAAATCACCAACATCCCTGCATGGTCTGGATAAGTCCGGAAAAAAACTATTCTGTCGATGATGTTGAAATAATTTTTGACCGCACAAAGTTTGCACTGGACATAGGGCAAACTTTCTTTTTTGTTCTTGATAAGGCATCATCGCTTAATACTGCAACGGCAAACAAACTTCTTAAAGTGTTAGAGGAACCACCTGCCGGCTATAAATTTATTTTACTTGCCGAAAATATTAATACCCTTCCGGCAACTGTTATTTCGCGATCACACATAATTAAAACTACCGGCGAAAATGAACAAACACCTCACCATGCATTTTTAAAATATTTCACTGCACGCGAAAATCTACCAGATCCAATTGCATTTGACCAAGAACTGAAAAAAACTGGGCTATCAGAGCAAGAATGCGTGGAACTGTGCTATGATTTAATGGAATATTTTGTAACCAAACAGACAATAAGTGATTCAAAATATTTTAGAAATGGTCTTGATATCCTACAAAAACGACTTCACAAACCGCCATGTCCAGGTAGTTCAAATATGTTTCTAAAACTTTTATATCTTGATTTTTGCCAGATCAAATAGAATATTAAAATATTATGAAAATATCCGGCATACTAAAAAGTATGCAACGCTACTTAACCAACTTCGTGCAATCTCAGTTAATTGTACCTCTCGTTTCTATCCCCATTCTTGTCGGATGGGGTTTACAAATATCAATAATGACATTTATCGGCAACCTGATTTTTGCTCCAATACTCACTATTTTTTTAATTTTAAGCTCAATTGTGTTTTTTACTGAACTTTTGGGAATTCCAAATTTTTTTATAGTAAAAGCTTTGGAATTTATAACAATATTCTGGGACATTATATTATCACTTGGGAAAAAAGAATGGTTGTTTGGATTTTGCAAGCCTTCAACGTTTTTTTTGTTTTTAATACCAATTGTTTGCTTCTTAATTCTTCTTTTTATTAAAGCTAAAAACTCAAAGATGAAATTTTTAAGTCTGCTCGGATTCTGCTGCCTCTCAATTTTTTGCTTAAGCATAGTTCCAAAATTTTTCCACAAGCTTCCCCAATCCAACACATTTTATGATGGCAAATTAACCATAAATTTTGATGCTGAAAAAAATGCAACTTTAATCGACAATGGATTTTTTAACACAAAAGCATCACCTGAAAAAACAATCAACTACGAACTTAAACAATATTTAATTAAAACCATAGGAAAAACAGAACTGCAAAACGTTATATTACTCAAGCCGGGGTGTAGAACATTCAGAGCTGCGCAAGAGCTCTGCTCAATATTTGATGTAAAAACCGTTACACTGCCATATTTCGAAAAAAAATTGAGTAAATCGGCCCAGCGTGAGTTCTTTAAGTTAAAATATTTGTTACAAAAAAATGAAATAACTTTTGTATGCCAAAACTAGTAAATTCTTCATATGCTATTCCAACAAACTACTTAATTTATTTTCTCTGGTAATTTTTAAAATACAAACTAAAAAACTTACCGGAATAGTATCCCAAATAGAATTAGACTCAAATGCGCTATTTGATAAAAATTTTAAACACTGTGCATCGACAGTCCACCCAAACTCCTTAAGTAATTTCTCGTCACAACGCCTCATAATACTTAGACAACAATTACCTTGACCAGAAAGCATAAGTTGCAATAATAATTGTGAATTTTGTGAAAGCACTGAAAAATGAAGCTCATCCCCACGCTCTAAATGATACCTCTTTGCCACAGGACAAGTGAAAAATATTTTTCTTAAACAAGAGATGCTATATTTCCCAATTGCTTCTATGAAATCTTTATGCAAATCCACTGGAATAATTTGAAAAATATCGTCAAAATCGCAAGTCCCATTCACAAATTTTTCAGTCACAACTTCGCTTGCTTTCTGCAAAGACAATTTTGCTAACGGGAAAAAACTGTCCACTTTTTCCATGCTAAACGCAATCGAAGTCGATGAAAAAAATATTACGAATAAAATATTTTTTATAAAATTTGACATACACTCCCTCTCCCTTCAAAGCATTACCGAAACAACTAATTATTCACAATTAATCGACTTAGAAATAATACTGTCTAGCGAAAATTAAAACGTTATCTAAAAACAATATACCATAAGTCCTAATTTTGATAAAAAAAACAACTAATGCAAAGTTGAAAGATTTTTAAAATTTAAAATCATTTTTATTGATTTAATATTTTTTAATATA
>CAZMQG010000010.1:0-56608 GCA_964568625.1 uncultured Pseudomonadota bacterium
AAAATAAGAAATAATATTTTCTTCATCTTAAACCTCACATTTTTTAAAATAATTAATATAACACTCCAATACGAATAACATATTGCATAATTGAAATAAAAGCAAAATATTCTAAAATTATAAAGAAAACATCAATTTATTGATTTATATCAGGTTTTTATTGGTCTTTTATATTGAAGTTTGCGCGCTTATTGACAATTTGTCTATTTTGTATAAACTTAGGCCATAATCAATATAATAGTAAAAATGAAGGAGAATTATGTTAAAAAGACTTTATTTATCGATGCTATTGCTTGTTGCTTGTAATAGTATAAGTGCTATGGAAGAAGTAAAGCAACAAATTACAGTACCTACACGAAAAAAATTAGAAATAATAAGGCCTAGTCAGCAACGTATAACTCAAGAAGATGGTTTCTCCTCAACGACAGCTGTTACACCAATAATTCCACAAACTATTTCACAAAGTGTTGCGGATGAAATTCCACGAGTTGTTGCGGTTGCAACACATGACATAAGGCAAAATCAACATGTTAGAGAATACATTGCAATAGATAAAACATTAGTCGCTCGCCATACTGGTGATAACGTCGAATATTATAGTGAATATCATGCTCGGTCAGATGGTGATACTAGCATTGTTTCATTTCCTTTAAATTGCTGTGATCCTTTGCCAATCAGAAACTTTGGTAGTATTCGATATTTTTTCCCTTCAGCGATTGAGTTTGGATCACATTCCTGCTTAGCAGCGTCTCCGTTAAAAGGAGTATCGGAACCCATGCGTGTTGTGGATTTAGACATTAACAGAATAATTGTTGTACGTGCAAAAAATAGAACCATTGTCCATGGTGAAGTGTTTAGCCGTAGTGAAGTATATATCGGATATAACTCTAATAGTGGTGTATCTACGAGGAGAGGCCTAATTTATCATGGAAAGATTCTTTTCATACAAACGAAATATATTCCTAATCCCTTTATGGCCCCTTCCTTTCTTAATTTTCAAAGAATTCCTGTGGCAGGGGTAGAGCATTTTACGCGCATGGATATGATGCGGGTATCTGGTAGTAATGATTTTAGCGCGTTCATAGGCCCACTTGAGCCTGGGATTTGTTATCGTGATGGATTTTTATATTCGCACGTATGTTATTGGTCCAAAGACGAAAATAAATTAAAAGGTATACATTACCGTCCTCATTAATAAAATCAAATTGTCTGCTTATAAAAACAGTCTAAATATTAATAATATGCAACTCCCACGTATCACAAAATATATGGGAGTTTCTGTTGTTTTTATATACTTTAACCAACTAACATTTTTTTAGATTTATCTTCATATTCTGTCTTGGTAGCATATGGTGGCGCTATAGATTTTAGCTGCACTATAATTTTTATGTCAAATGCCCAGCATAATGTATAGCACAGAAATAACTAATTTTTATACCTGCAATGCCTGTGCCTGTCGATCTGCAATATTATTAGATTTTATACGTGGGAATTTGTTTTATGATATACTTGAATATTCGATTTGTTGGTAAGAAGTGTGTGGGGTATTGAAAGACGATAGTATGAAATTTATAAAATTATTTGAAGATATAGGTATAAAAGATATACCTTTTGTAGGCGGGAAAAATGCATCACTTGGTGAAATGATTAGAAATTTAAGTGCAAAAGGTGTACTTATTCCTTCAGGCTTTGCAATTACAGCACAAGCATATTGGCATTACATTAGAAGTAATAACTTGGAAGAAAAAATTAGATTGCTACTTTCAAATGTTAATAAAAACAATCTTGAAGCACTTGCAACCATTGGACATGATATCAGATCTCTAATTCGATCTGCGCCACTTCCCCAAGATCTAGTTGATGAAATTAAAATGGCGTATAAGGCTCTTGAAAAAAGATATGGAACAATGTGTGATGTTGCAGTACGTTCATCTGCAACGGCAGAGGATCTTCCTGAAGCATCTTTTGCGGGGCAGCAGGAAACTTTTCTGAATATTCGTGGTGAAGCAGAGCTTTTAAAAGTGTGTCCTGAAACTTTTGCATCACTTTTTACAAACAGATCAATTTCGTATCGCATAGACCATGGTTTTGATCATATGAGTGTAGCTCTTTCAATTGGTGTGCAAAAAATGGTCAAGTCAGGAGATGCAAGCTCAGGTGTTGTTTTTACTCTTGATACGGAAAGTGGATTTAAAGATGTTATTTTTATAACAGCATCATATGGACTTGGTGAAAATATAGTAAAAGGCGTAGTGAATCCGGATGAGTTTTATGTTCATAAGCCAACTTTAAATCAGGGATTTAAATCTTTACTAAAAAAACGCTTGGGAAGCAAACGTATTAAGATGGTTTATTCCGAGGACAGTAAAAATACAACACGCAATATTGCTACAAAAGAATGTGAACAAAAATCATTTGCACTTTCAGATGATGAAATTATTGATCTTGCACGTCAATGTCTGATTATTGAAAATCACTACTCTGAATTGAAAAAAGATTGGTGCCCAATGGATATTGAGTGGGCAAAAGATAGCATCGACGGTAAAGTTTATATTGTTCAGGCGCGTCCTGAAACGGTACATTCTCAGCGAGTGAATAATCTGTTTTTTGAAGAATATGTTCTTTCTAGTGTCCCTGATAAAAAAAATCTTGTTATTACAGGCAAGAGCATTGGGCGAAAAGTTGCAGTAGGCAAAGCAAGACTTGTTGAGTCTGCAAAAAAAATGCATCAGATTGAGCCGGGTGAGATTCTTGTTACAGATATGACTGATCCGGACTGGGAACCAATTATGAAGATTGCCGGTGGAATTATAACCAACCGTGGAGGTAGGACATGCCATGCCGCAATTATTAGCCGAGAAATTGGAATTCCTGCAATAGTTGGAACCGGTAATGCAACACAAAAAATAAAAAATGGGCAAATTATTACGCTTGATTGCAGTAGTGGTGAAATTGGATTTGTTTATAATGGCAAAATTTCATTTGATGTTAAGCGAGTGGAGTTGAAAGATATCAAGAAGCCGCCAGTGGACATTATGATGAATGTTGGAAATCCTGATGAAGCATTTAATTTTTCACTTTTACCTAACGCAGGAGTTGGGCTTGCAAGGCTTGAATTTATCATTAACAATTCTATCAAAATGCATCCAATGGCGTTGGTTTGTCCTGAAAAAGTTACAGACTTTGATGATAATAAGAAAATTCAAGATTTAACTTACGGTTATAGCGACAAAAAGCAGTTTTTTATTGATAAACTGGCGCAGGAAGCTGGAACTATTGCAGCTGCGTTTTATCCAAAGCCTGTAATAATTCGCATGTCAGATTTTAAGAGTAATGAATATAAATCTCTTATTGGGGGAAGTTATTTTGAGCCTGAAGAAGAGAACCCAATGCTTGGATTTCGTGGCGCATCAAGATATTATAACGAAAAATATAGAGATGCTTTTGAGTTAGAATGTCTTGCCATGAAAAAGATTCGCAGTGAGATGGGGTTGAAGAATGTTAAACTTATGTTACCGTTCGTTCGAACAGTAGAGGATGCTAAATCTGCGATTTCTGAGATGAAAAAACATGGCTTGGAGCAGGGTAAAGACAATCTTGAAATTTACATGATGTGTGAGATTCCATCTAACGTTTTACTTATAGATCAATTCTCTAAAATATTCGATGGTTTTTCAATTGGCTCCAATGATTTGACTCAAACTGTCTTAGCGGTGGATCGTGATTCAGATTTAGTTTCGAGTATTTTTGATGAGCGAAATGATGCCATAAAAATTATGCTTGAAATGGCAATTAAAGGTGCTCAGAGATCTGGTAAAAAAATTGGAATTTGTGGACAGGCTCCATCAGATTATCCTGAGGTTGCAGAATTTTTGGTAAAACTTGGCATTGATTCTATTTCATTAAACCCTGATTCTGTTTTGAAAGAGATCTTGTTATTTTCAAGTAAGTAATACAACAAATAAATTAAAAAGAGGAAGCTTGAAGCTTCCTCTTTTTAATTATTAACAAAATTGTAATGCTAATTTTGGTTAATTTACTTTCCATTTGCTCAAAACGTTTGTATAAACTGGGATGTTTGTTTGTGGATTTAAGCGTCCTTGTATCACCATTCCCCAATTTGTTTTTCCTGGGCATGGATCTGCAATATACAATTTGTATGTCTTATTGTTTGTTGGGCTTACAGCTTCAAAATAGAGCATAAGTTTTGGATAGTTATCGGATATGTGTCTGAGTAGCAACCCAAGTTGACGATTTTTTATTGATGCAGCTGCCAAATTTGCGCTGTTTGGAAGAACTCCACGGCTAACCAGTTTACGAACTTGAAAGTCGTCCCGATATAACTGAACGGATGTCGTATTGTTTTTTGCCCAATCTTTATCAAATCCAACACTGCTTGCGCTATACGAGTTTTCTCCGGTGCTGTCTGTTATCATAAAATTGGAAGTTTGTTGTGGATTATTTTTGTTTATAAGAGCAAAAAGATTCTTAATTTGCCAACTTGAGCCTGCAGTTGGGGCTTGAATGTTTCCTTGACGAATTAGACTTGGAGTGCTTTTAGTAGTTGTTTTGCTTTTAGAAGTAGATGTTTTGCTTTTAGAAGGTGTTACGGCTTGTGTTGCAGTGCGGTAGCTTGCTACCAAAAGCATTGTTATCAAGCAAAATGTCAGAAACTTGAAATTAATATTCATAATATCCTCCCATTCTCCTACTAAAAATGATAAATATTTTTAATATATACTGTTTATATATTTCAAACTGTAAATATATCTTCAATTACTATATTACTCGCTTGCTTTAATTAAATGCAAGAAAAATATCATTTTGAATGGTTTTGTAGGCGGCGTGATAAAAACCTTATGTATTTAAGTTTGGGATATTTGTAATATTAAAATAGTTTAGGGCTCTCAAAATATAGTGAGTTTGAGAATCAAGTATTACGAAAACTATCGCAGGTCAGACCTGCTCGCCACGTGTCGGCCATAGCCACCAGGGCGACGGCTGGGATCCAGATTTTTTCACATATTTTAATTTCTCTAAGAGAACCTGGACATCGGTCTTGAGCCTTCGCCGGGAAGGTCAAGGCTAATATCGTCATGAATCATTATGGATTTATCGAATTTGTGTTAAATATGGCATGATGTCTGTGTGTTTAGGTTCTTATCCTTAAGAATAAGATTTTTGGGGCAGGGAGTTTTATAGAAATTATAACCAGCAAAAGTATTTGGCAATTTGTTTGCCTAGATCAAATGAAAAATATACACCCAAGATAATAAATGCAATTGCAGTGGCATATGTTGCCAGGTGTAACTGTTTTTCTCCCAGTGTTTTACGAAGATTGCGTGCTGATATCGCAACTGTTGAAAATGTTGTTAGCGATCCGAGCGAAATCATTGAGCTTGCAATTAACGAATCAATACGTGAGATGGAAATAACATTTTCCGGAATAACTTTGACACTAATGAACATAAAAAAGAAAATTGTGATTGGATTTATAATGGTTAAAATAAAAGATTTGGAAATGGTTACTATTGAGGGTTCTTTACATTCAAGTCTATCGGATTCATAAGACTGTTTTTTTATGAGCATTCGTATGCCGATAAAGATAAGAAGAATGCTTACAATTAGATCCATAGCAATTATGATTTTTCGGGATGTTTCTAAAAACCTCAGTAGGCCAATAAAGCTTAGGCCGAATAGTAGTCCATCCCCAATGGCAGCTCCAAGAGCAGTTATAAATCCTTTTTTAAATCCATATAATGCTCCACGGTTAAATACTAATACGAAAATCGGCCCTATAGCAGCTGCCGCCGAAAGCCCTACAAGAAAACAATTCCTATATAAACCCAAATTCATTTAAAACCCCTCTTACTTTTTAAAAATCTTTCCATTATTCTAGATTTTAGCATACAAAGAGGCAAAAAAGCCATTTTTTTAAAGAACAAATTTGTATGACTACCATGGAAAGTATTATAAATTAAAATCAATGCTTTGAAAAACGGGATCATATGGAAAATTCTATATCATTTGGAACTGATGGAATAAGAGGAAATTCAGAAAAATACCCATTTACAAGAGATGGATTAAGGGCGTTGGGGGCTTCCATTTCTCGATGGGCAAGTGAAAAGTATGGTAAATATAGCCCTAAAGTTCTGATTGGATATGATACGCGTCTTTCCGGTATAAGAATAAAAAATGAATTGATCGAGGGCTTGAATTACTTCCATGCTGATATCATTGATGGGGGTATTTTACCAACTCCTGCAGTATATAGATTAATTAGCATTGATGATTCTTTTGATTTTGGAATAGCAATTTCAGCATCCCATAACCCATTTCATGACAATGGAATTAAGTTATTTGATGCGAAAAAATGTAAATTGAGTCGACAGGACGAGGAAGAAATTGAACAGTTTTTTGCTCTTTATTTTAATAAATTGGAGCTTTTGCAAGAAGGTTCAGATAACCGTACTGAATGGATTGATGCCGGTTATGCATATGTTGATTTCATTTCGTCAAAATTTTCGCAAAACTATTTGTCGGGCATGACTATTATTTTAGACTGTGCAAATGGAGCTACTTTTGAAGTAGCGCCACGGATTTTTAAAAAATTTGGAGCATCTGTAATTACGATTGGATCGGCACCATCTGGTGTAAATATTAATGAAAAGTGCGGTTCTACAAACCCAGAGAGACTTCAAAGATTTGTCGTTGCCAATAACGCTATAATTGGTTTTGCATTTGACGGAGATGGTGACAGAGTTATAGCTGTTAATAAGCTTGGGCAAATTAAAGACGGAGATGATATTTTGGCTATCTTGGCCCAACATTCTGATTATAAAAATGTTAATGAGATAGTTGGAACAATTACGACAAATCAAGGATTTGAGTCTGAATTGCACAAATCAAATAAATCATTAGTTCGTACGCAAGTTGGAGATAAGTATGTTGCAGCTGCGCTTGAAGAAAAAAAGCTTTCATTGGGTGGAGAGACATGTGGTCATATTATAATTAAAGATTATATGCCGACCGGAGATGGCATATTTGTGGCACTTAAAACATTAGAATCGATTATTGCAAATCAAAATTTAGATATGAGAACTTTTGATAAATATCCCCAAGTTATGATGAATATACCGGTCAAAGAAAAACGAGACCTATCAAAGCAGCCATATTCAGATATAATAAAAAAAGCTCAAGAATCAATCAAAGACGGGCGAATTATTGTTAGATATTCCGGAACAGAGAATCTTTTGCGTATAATGACTGAGGCACAGACCGATGAAATTGCAAAAAGTGTCGCACAAGATCTTGCAAATAATCTGACAAAAGCTTTTGAATAAGATGATTTTTTTAATGAAAGGGTGGGTATATGTTTTTAGAGACACTCAAAAAAATAATACATGAGATTAAAGGTTTATTTATCAGTGGGTTATTCACAATAATTCCAATTGCAGCAACCGTGTTTTTTATTAATGTTATGTATAATTTTTTGCTTCGTTGTCTTGAGCCGCTTTATAAAATAGAGCCGGTTATTTTGCATAAAATTCCCGGTTCTCAATTTTTTTTAATAATATTTTTAATTATTATAATGGGTGTATTTTTAAAAATTTTCATAGCAAACCCGGTTATTCATTACTTTGAGCATCTGATTGATAAAATACCGCTTATAAGAGTTGTATATTCCTCAGCCAAAATTTTGGTGGATTTTTTCAAGATGCCGAGTTCAACGTCAAAACCCAAAAAAGTTGTTTTAATTCCATATCCCCGAAATGGACAGTTTCATTTGGCGTTTTTGCTTGAATCAGCGGATTCTACATACAAAAAGCTTCTTCCTCCACATCATTGTGACGATCCAAATGAAAAGTATTATAAAGTATTTATGCCAAATTCACCAAATCCAACAAGTGGATACTTTTTTATTATGCCTGAAAGAGATATAATACCTACGGATATTACGTTCGAGGAAGCGGTTAAAACTCTTGTTTCGTGTGGGCTTATTACACCTGAATCGTTAAAAAGTCTTAAATAAAATTCATGAAGCGTAAAATATAATGGTTCTTGTAAAATATTTTTTAAAAAGATTTTTTAAATATGTTTTTGTTATAGACTTTTTTTTGGCATTCTTAATTAATTTTATAGAATTTTTTGAGAAAATTGTGCATGCAAAAGATGCGGGTTTTAGCGCAATTTTAACGCTTGTTTCACTTAATTTTGTACCGTCTTTTTTTGATCTGCTTGGAGTAAGCTGTTGGCTTGCCACATGCTTATTAATTAAAGAGTTTCAACAGCAAAATGAGTGGGAAGCTTTTTCATTGCTTAATATAAGCTATAACAATATTATCAAACTGTTTATGGGCGCAAGTTTTCTTTTAATGATTTTCAGCTTCGCATTTAAAGAATCTTTAGTTGAAAATTTAACCTTTTATTCAGAGCAATACAAAATGGAGAAGTTTAAACAAAAATCGGCTCAAAAGCTTCTTGGAAAATGGTTAATGTTAAATAAAGAGACAATAGCTTATTTCGGGGTACTTGATCTTTCTTCCAACTCGGGAAGCGACTTGCTTATGCTTTATTTGAACTCTGATTTTACAATTAAAAAGGTTCTTAATTCAAAAGAATTTTACATTATTCCGGACAAGCAAGAGTTAAGCATTCCCGTTGGGCTTGAGTTTGATATTGAAAATAATGTGCCGGAAGCAATTCATGACTTAAAATTAACTGTTCCAACGTTATTCTCTCAAATTAAAGTTAATTTAGATGTTCCAACAATTTCTAATATTTTCCAAAGTCTTTTAAACAAAAATATTTTACCAGTTTCGGTCCAAAACGAATTAATGTATTCGCTAATTAATCGGGTTATTTCGTACATAAAGCTTATGTTTTATCCAATCTTAACATTCATGTTATTTATGCTTTTTAAGGATTTTTTAATAGCAAAATGGATTATTATTTTCATACCATATGCCTTATTTACGTTAATTCCTCTGATCACTGATCATTTATTTACAATGGGTATTAATCCATTAATCTTTTTGTTTATTTATTTATTTATAGTTCTTTTTATGTTTTGTATCCATCGTCGCATTGTAATTCGAGAGTCATAATTTATCATAGATAACTTTTTATTTAACTTTTTACGAAAAAATTCGTTGAAAAAAGTTGTTATTCCACTAGACTAGAAGCTTGTATTCATGGGAATTTTAGATTTGTAGTTGGTGGTATAAATTAAGTGTTTTTACTGGAGATTTTTATGAAATCCGTTTTTCGTAAGTTACTGCAAGCAGCAGTTTTTGTTAGCCTTACATTAAATTTTGCTTCTGCTTATGATTTAAGCAAGAAGACATCAGCTTCTATTTTTAAAGGATTCGGTAAATATCCTTATCAGTTCAAGCTGAATCCATTTAATAACCAAGTAGACGTAATACTTTATGGATGCCTTGATGAAAATTCAAATGTAAAATTGGTTAAATCTGCTGAAGATTATGCAAATCTTGTTCCTGTCCAGTTTGCCATGAATTTTTCAGATAACGGTACTAAGAAAAAAATGACATATCATGGTTATTATGCAGATGGAACATACACAACTAGGATTGCGGATTCTACATTAAGACTTTTGGGAATGCTTCCTAGAGAAGATTATAAAAAAGATTTTGCGGATGATTTTTTAATGGCAGAATACGATGCCGGAATGCCAATAAAAATGGTTTTTGCAAATCTTAATCAGTTCAAAGCTGTAAAAAGTTATCTTCAATCCAAATTTGAGAATCCTGAAGTTGTAGCTGAATCTACAGATGATGTTCAAGCAACTGATTTAAGAACAGTTGTTGATCCAATTAAGCCTCTTTTGCTTATCGAAATTGCAAGTGGAGAAGCAATCGAACAAGCCGATCTTGATTTCTTGAATACTTATTTTGAAGTTGCAGATGCAAATGATGAAAAAGTTCAAGCATTTTTTGCTAAAACTGAAAAAACTATTGGCAAACTTAAAGATTTTGCTCAAGTGGGAAAATCTTTTGGCGATATGATTATGGAATCAATCGATAAAGACTTTGATAATGGAGATGCAAAGAAATTAACGATGAGAGCTGTAAAATATATTGCGCTTGGATTTACAATTCTTATGGTTGCACAGATGTCTAAAGATCTTTTCATAGATCCTATTTGCAAAAAAGGGGAAGAAAAACTAAAACAAGTTCCTGTTATTGGAGATTTATTAAGAAAGCTTGAGCCTGTTAAAGCTAAAGCTTAAAACAATTTGATATTTTAAAATTGTTTATGACAAAAAGCCCTCTTCTATTTTGAAGGGGGCTTTTTTAGTTGTTATATCATTCGAAGTAAACATGGTTCGATACATTTTTTTATTGTTCGTCTAGAGTGTTGAGTCTTGCTACGTGTATCAAAAGGTACGGTTTGCAAAAAATACACGTGAGAGTGTTTGGTGGTTGGTAGATTAATTGAACAGAATAAAATCATAATCTTTCTATTGAATATTGGGTTGAAATTTTATAATTTTTACTTTTGTCAAAATTATTACTTGATATGTATTAATACTTTAATTAAAAAAATGGAGAAACTTTTCATTCATTGTTGATAAATATAATTTATTGGATAAACTTCCGATAGTTGTGTTAAAAACATTAAAAAATTTTTAGGAGGATTGTTAGATGAAAATGTTCAAGAAGCTAATGTTGTCAATGTTGATAATGTGTGGAGTAAGCTCGTTGGCATATGGAATGAATCCAGAAGGCATAAGCCCTGAAGAGCGGAGGGTTTTGTTTGATAAAGTTTGGAAGACACTTCATCCCAAAAGAGAACGGACCTATGAGGAAATGCAAGCAGATATTTATCCTCCTGAAGAGTATCAAGAAAGTGATTTTAAAACATTTTGCGAGGTTATTCAAACAGGCCTAGCTCCTTTGGTAAAAATGTTGTTGGAGTCCATTCCTGCGAATGATAGATTTGAATTTATTGCGCCTATAAATAGGCCATTCTTTGGAACGCCATATTATGATGTTGATTCTTTAGTTTTTGCCATAAGAACATGCCAAGTAGAAATTGTAAATATGTTGATTGACTCGATTCCCGAAGAACGTAGATTTGGAATTGTTAGGTCTGCTGGTGGTATCTTTAAAGCTGTTGAAACAGGTAAAGTAGAACTTTTAAGATTTTTACTGGAATCTATTCCTGGAGAACGCAGAGCTGAAATTGTTATGTCTTCTGGCGCTATTATGCGTGCGGTAAAAGATGGTCGAATTGGTATGGTAAGAGTCTTACTTGGAGTTGTGCCTGCAGAGCATGTGTTTAGAGTTGTCATGACCAGTGATGAGGCTTATTTTTGGCCAATGACAATATTCGAATATGCGTTAAGAACAGGCAAAGCCGAGATGGTTAGTTTATTGCTTGAAGCTGTACCTGAAGATCAACGTGCTGACGTTGTAATGACGAAGGATTGGCGTGGTTCAACAGCTTTGCAATATGCTGAAGGAAAGGGATATGCAGCAATAGCAGAAGTGCTGGCTGAATACAGTCCAAAAGAGGCACAACAAGAAGATAAAGAGACATCAAAAAAACGAACTCGTGATGATGGTGATGGAAATTCGGATGCACCAAAAAGACGAGAAAGCAAAGAATCTGAGTCCGGCTGCGCCATAATGTAATGAGGATGATTTGAAGCATAAAAATTACCTCAAATAATAAAAGTAAAGGCACTAAAAAAGCCACCTTCGAATTGAAGGTGGCTTTTTTAGTGCCTTTATAATTAAGTTTAGTAAGTGCTAATTATTTTAGATATAATTTTATCAGTTAAGATGTATTTGGTAAAAAATTAGGAGAAAAAGTGAAGAGCTTAATTCTTTATAAAAGTAAGTATGGTAGTTCAAAGCAGTATGCCCAGTGGCTTAATCAAGAGATTAATAGTGATATATTTGAGCTTGATAAATGTCCATCGCTTGAAAATTATAGTGTAATAATTTTGGGTGGTGGCGTTTATATGGGTAAGATAAACGGTTCAGATTTTATTTCAAAAAATTGGGACACTCTTAAAAATAAAAAAGTAATTTTATTTTCTACTTCAGCCACCGAACCTGGTACGCCCGAAATTAATGGTTTCTATGAAAATAGCCTTCCCAAAGAGATTCGTGCTCAAATAAAATATTTTCCGCTCAGTGGAGCTTGTGCATACAAGGATTTAACTTTTTCACATAAAATTTTGTCATTTATTGGGTCTTTATTCTTAAAAGATCCGGTAAAAAAACATGAAATGCGACATGGTTTTAATCGAATGAAAAAAGAAAATATAAATCCAATTTTGGATTATATAAAAACACTACTCATGGGAAATATTTCTATATCTTAATATCGAGCGTTAAATCAGTGAATTCGTTTTTTAGCGTTTTATATCCACCTACAAATGCAATCATTGCAGCATTATCTGTGCAAAATTGTGGCGGAGCGAAAAAGAAATTTTTTTGATAATTATTGCAAGTTAATTCTAAACGGCTACGTAGATATTTGTTGCATGCAACTCCACCGACGAATGTAAAACTTTTGACATTTGGGTATTTTTTGAATGCCATTTTGACGTTATTAACAAAAATATCACCAATACAGACGAGTAAAGAACTTGCAACCTGTTGTTTTAGTTCATCTGTTAAATTTTGAACTATTGGTCCGACGTTTAAATCATAAGCTCCACGCCTTACAAGATCATAAAGCACGGCAGTCTTGAGTCCTGAGAAGCTAAAAAACACTTCCTGCCCTCGAGGTTTTGTGCGTGGATAATTAAAGTAGTCTTGAAATCCTGCCTGTTGTGCTAATTTTTCAATTATAGGCCCTCCAGGATATCCAAACCCTAAGATCTTGGCAATTTTATCAAATGCTTCACCTGCAGCATCGTCGATTGTTTGGCCGATAATTTCATAAGATCCAAAATCTTTAACGAGATAAAGTGAAGTGTGTCCGCCGGAAACAGAAAGGCAAATATGTGGGAATCCAATATTTTGTTCGATCGTTAAATCACGTTTTAAAAAAGATGAGAATACATGACCGTCAAGATGGTTGACCCCAACAAGTTTTTTGTTATAAGACCATGCAATCCCTTTTGCAAAGCAAAGTCCAACAAAAAGAGAACCGGCAAGGCCTGGGCCTTGTGCTACCGCAACGACATCAATTTGATCAATGGAGACTTTGGCTTCTTGTAAAGATGCACAGATAATTGGATTTATTTTTTCGAGTTGAGAACGGGAGGCGATTTCAGGAACAACGCCTCCGTATTTTTCATGTTCTTTTATTTGGGAAAAAATCACACTTGATAGAATTCGCTGCTGTTCTAAATCATAAACAGCAGCACCAGTTTCATCACAAGAAGTTTCAATGCCCAAAATTAAAGTCATTTTAAACCAATTTATTTTGTAGAAGAAGATCCGTTTGCTGATCCACTTTTTTTCTTTAGCATCATGTCCCAGAACTCTTCATTAGTTTTGGTTTTTCGCATTTTATCCGTTAAGAATTCCATGCCTTCACCAATATTCATTGAGCTAAGGAATTTTTGTAATACCCACATGTTGTTAAGTTCTGATTCAGAAAGCATAAGCTCTTCTCGGCGTGTTCCGGATGCCTGAAGGTCAAATGCTGGGTACAGGCGTTTATTAGAAAGCTTACGGGTAAGATGAATTTCCATGTTGCCAGTTCCCTTAAATTCTTCGAAAATAACCTCATCCATTCTGGAACCGGTTTCAACTAAGGCTGTTGCTAAAATTGTAAGAGAGCCACCTTCTTCAACATTTCGAGCTGCACCAAAAAAGCGTTTTGGTCTTTGTAGTGCATTTGCGTCAATACCACCTGTAAGAACTTTACCTGATGCCGGAGCAAGAGTGTTATAAGCGCGGGCAAGACGTGTTAATGAATCAAGTAATATAACAACATCTTTACCACTTTCGACTAATCGTTTTGCTTTCTCAAGAACAATTTCTGCTACCTGCACGTGGCGTGTTGCGTATTCGTCAAATGTTGAGCTAACAACCTCTGTGCCTACAGAACGCTCCATGTCAGTTACTTCTTCAGGACGTTCATCGATTAAAAGAATCATCATGATAACTTCTGGATGGTTGCTTAAAATCGAATTTGCAATTTCTTTTAGAAGAGTAGTTTTACCTGTTTTGGGAGGAGCTACAATCAATCCACGTTGACCTTTTCCGATTGGTACTAGTATGTCCATAATTCGCATTGATATGGCGCTTGGATTGTATTCTAGTTTAAATTTTTCATTAGGGAATAACGGAGTGAGATTTTCAAAAACCGTTTTATTTACATTTGCAAGCGGTGAACCGTAGTTTACACTTTCAACTCGTTGTAATGCAAAATATTTTTCTCCATCTTTTGGTTTGCGCAGTGTTCCTTTTACAACATCGCCTGTTCGTAGGCAAAAACGTTTTAAGTGAGCGGGAGAAACGTATATATCATCAGGTCCGGGAACATAACTAAATTTTGGCGAGCGCAAAAAGCCAAATCCATCAGGGAGTTTTTCTAAAATACCTTCTCCGTATATTTCAACTCTTTGATCCGATTGGGCTTCCAATATTTTAAAAATAATTTCCTGTTTTTTTAATGAAGCAACGCCTTGAATCCCAAGTCCCTGTGCATAACTTATTAAATTGGTAATGTTCATCTCTTTGAGTGTTTGCACGTCAATTGAAACTTTGCTAGGGGTTTGATTTTCTTCAGGAGTTGTTTGAATTTCAGAATTTGAACCTTCATCACTGAAATTTTTATCCATGGCTTTTTCAGCCCTAATGCGGGCATTAATTTTTTCTACAACTTTCTCAGCAGTTCTTTGAGCTTTTTGAGCGGCGGTTGGTTCAGGTTGTATAACTTTTGACGGTTCTGACTCTGCTATTCTAGTTTGTGATTCTAACTCATCATTACGTTCAATCGGCTGTTCAATATCAGGTCCGACCTCGAGTTCAGGTAAGAGGTCCTTAACTTTCTTTATATCGGCCTTTGTGTCAAGAGTTTTGGGCTTTACAATTTTTTCTACAGGCTTTTCTGCTGGGATTTTATCAGTCTTGTCGGTTTTCTCGCTTGTAGCGGAACCGTTTTTTTTGTTATTTGAATTAACCATAAATAAAAAACATTAAGTTAAAGGGACAATAATATAGAACTACCGAAAACTAATTTATATTTATATCCTTGTAACAGCCGAATATGCTTTTAACACATATTCGGCTATTTTATCAATCCAAGGGAATAAATTACTTAATTTTTCAAATTTTCAACGAATTAAAGCAAGATCTGTTATGATTTACTTTTACTAGATTCTTACTACCACAAAAACATGATAACAAGTATTGCCCCCAAAAGTCAAATACAATTCAATTAAACCTTTAACTTGGAAGGTTGGATTTTTTGTATGATCTTATAAGCAACATAACAGGACTTGCAATGTAAATAGAAGAATATGTTCCAACAGCAATTCCTATAAACATTATCAATGACAAATCACGCAGTGTTGAGCCGCCCAAAAACAGGATAGCTAAAACAGATAAAAGTGTTGCAAAACTTGTTAAAACTGTTCTTGTCAAAGTTTGATTAATACTTAAATTTGCAATTTCGTATTCAGAAACACCAGGCATTTTCTTAAAATTTTCACGCATCCTGCTGAAAATAACGATTGTGTCGTTCACCGAATATCCAAGCACTGCAAGGATAGCTGCTAAAACATTCAATGATACTTGTTCGCCTGTGATCAAAATAAATGCTAAAACGAATAATAAATCGTGTAATAAAGCTAGTACCGCACCCATTCCAAATGCAAACTCAAAACGAAAAGCAATATAAAGCAGAAGAATAAGAACAGATAAAAAGATTGCTTTTATTGCATTCCATGTTGTATCGGAACTAACCTCTGCTCCAACCCAATTTATATTTCTAATTTCAAGCTTATTATTTGGGATATCTGTCGAGATAGTTGATTTAACTTTATCTTCCAAACCGGTTTCTAATGCTCCGCCAAGTTTAATCAAAAATTCTTTTTTGGAGGTTCCAATTTCTTGAATAACAGCTTGACTCCATCCGGCTTTTTCAACAACGCTTCTGACTGTTGCGGTATCAATTGGATTTTCGAAAGCGACTTGAATTTCGGCACCACCTGTAAAATCAATATGGTACTTAAATCCGCCCATAATTACGTAACCAACTATTCCCATAATCAAGTAAGCAATCGATACACCGATCCAAATCTTACTGTACTTCAAAAAATCAAAACGATAACTTAAAGACTTTGTGGATACCTGCATTGTCTCTCCATAAAACGACTTGGGTTGAGAAAGATAAAACTACTACTCTATAATATTTTAGCCATTGGAAGGAATGACAGAAACAAATTTCCTGCCCTTCAATCCTGAATGGAATTTTACAACACCATTTGTCACAGAAAAGAGAGTATCATCGCTACCGCGAAGAACGTTTTTGCCCGGATGAACTTTGGTTCCTCGTTGGCGAACTAGAATTTCACCACACAAAACTATTTGTCCGTCAAATCGTTTGCATCCAAGACGTTTACTTATACTATCGCGGCCGTTACTCGTAGAACCACCACTTTTACTCGTTGCCATCGCAATTCCTAACTTTTCATATCTTAAAAGGATTAACTTTTGCCTTTAACCATCGAATAAAACTCGAAACTCGCCTTTCCGTTTTTTAATGTTTTAATTATGCATTTTTTTAGATAAAAGTCAAATCAAATTCCCTTATTTGGTGATCTCCCCCCAGTTTTTGCCAGTTCTAATAGAAACTTTAAATGGGATTTCCCAATCTACAACGTTTTCCATCTCTTTTTTTACTAGTTTTTCGACCTCATCTGCGATGTCGGCATGCATTTGAATAACTAATTCATCGTGAATTTGTAAAAGGATGGCGGCATCAAGTTTTTTGTCTCTTATAGAATTATCGACATTAATCATGGCAATTTTGATTATTTCTGCCGATGTTCCCTGTACAGGACTGTTGATGGCTACTCTTTTTCCTGCCTCAAATAAGTTTTTGTTATGTTCTGCTAGTTCGGGAATATACCTGCGCCTGCCCCACCAAGTTTGGGTATAACCGTTTTTAATGGCTTCTTGGACTGTTTTCTCCATCCATTCATGGACCATTGGATACTGTTTAAAATACTTTTCTATGTAATCTTTGGCTTCACTGGGCTTTATTCCCAAGTCTTTTGATAGTCCATATGGCGTGAGTCCATAAATAATACTAAAATTGATTCTTTTTCCTAGTTGGCGTTGTTCATGGGTGACATCCTCAAGTGATACATCAAAAAGCTGAGCTGCCGTTTGGGCGTGGATGTCTTTGTCGTGCAAGAAGGCATCTGTAAGGTTTTTGTCCTTGGTCATGTGCGCAAGTACTCGTAATTCAATTTGAGAATAGTCTGCAGAAAGAAGACGATATCCACGTGGAGCCACAAAAGCGGATCGGATTTGGCTTCCAACGCCATCACTTGTTGGAATATTTTGTAAATTAGGGTCTTGGCTGGAGAGGCGTCCGGTAGCCACAAAAGTTTGGCTATATGTTGTATGTACGCGACCTGTTTTAGGATTTACAAAAGTTGGAAGTGGCTCAATATAGGTGTTTTTTAGTTTTGATAACTCTCTATATTTTAAAATTAGACCTGGAATTGGGTGTGAGTGACTTAATTCTTCCAAAACCTCTTGATCAGTAGAGCGACGCCCGGTTGCACTTTTTTTGATGGGTTTAAGGTCTAGATGGTCAAATAATAATTTCTCAATTTGCTGAGGGGAGTTCAAATTTATTTCGGTGTCTTTTATTCCTTTGATTCCTTCAAAGGCTCCGAATATTTTGCTTTCAACTTTTTTAATCTCTTTATCAACCTCTTTCCCTATTTCTGCCAATTTTTCAACATCGAGTTCTATTCCGATTTTTTCCATTCTTGCAAGAACATCAGACAGAGGCATCTCGATATCTTCAAATATTTTTTTCAATTTTGCATGCTCATCAAGTTCTTTTTTAAACACATGCATTAATTTAAGCGTTTGTAATGCATCATGTGCGCCATATGCGGCTCCTTCTAAAATTGGAACGTGAGCAAACGTTTTATATTTATTCCCGATGACATCTTTGAATTTTTGCATCGGTTCGCCAAGGTAAAAATCGGATAAAGATTTCAGGTTAATTTTTTGCCACTCTTTTTTTACCAAAGATGCTGCAATTAATGTGTCAAAAACGATGTTTTGTAGCCAGATATCATATTGAGAAAGAACTAATTTATCGAACTTTGCATTGTGCAAAACCTTTTTTATATGCTTGCTTTCGAAAATAGGTTTAAGTTTCTCCAGAGTTTCTTCACGATTAAGTTGTGGCTCTTGCTCTAAATTGGTGTGGGCGAGGGGTACATAATAGGCTTCTTTTTTATTAATGGCAACCGAAAACCCAACCAAAGCATCCTGTAAAGAGTTGCCGCCCGTGGTTTCGGTATCAAGTGCAAAAACATCTGACTCTTTTAGCTCTTTTATCATTTTTTCAAGAGCCTCTGGAGTTTGAACAATAATGCATTCCCATTCGGAATAATCTACAGATTTCTTTTTTGGTTTTTCTTCGCCGGGTGTAACCTGTGGTTCTGTCGAAGGTCCAAAAAGTGAGACTTGATGTTCTCCGGATTCTAAATTTTTTGGCTCTTTTCTAGAGACTGTCTTTAAAAGACTTTTAAATTCAAATTTTTGGAAAAACTCGCCGGCGTTGTTCCAGTTATTTTTATCAAATTCATAATCTTTAGACTTGAGTGTAACTTTATGATATTTCAATGTAAAAAGTTTGGCGCTCAAAAAAGCATCATCTTTGTGTTCTTCTAGGCTTTTTCTTATGCGTTCTTTTTCTATTTTACCAATGTTTTTGTAAATATCGTCGAGCGATTCAAACTGATTCACAAGGTCTTTTGCAGATTTTTCCCCAATGCCGGCAACACCGGGAATATTATCTGATGTGTCGCCCAGCAATGAGTAGTACAAATTAATTCTATCTACCTTAATTCCGCGTTCTTCTTCATAGGTTTTTTTGTCAATTAAGCGTTCTTTAAATGGATCAAAAACTAAAACGTTTTTGTCTAATAATTGAAACAAATCTTTATCTGGACAAACAATGATAATATTTTTTTCTTGGTCTTTATCTTGATTGTCTTTAACAATTGAATAAATAAGATCGTCCGCCTCATATCCCTCAACAGATATTTGGCAGATTCCTATCAAATTCAGAAAATTTATTATTTCTTCTTTTTGGGTGAAAAGTTCGTTGGGAGGAGCTTGTCGGGTTGCTTTGTAATCAGAATAAATTTCGCTACGGAAAGTTTTGCCTTTGTGGTCCCATGCAACAACAATATTTTGAGGATCAAATTCATCAACAAATTTTTTAATTGTACGGCAGAAGCCATAAATTGCCTGAGTTTGTGTGCCATCAGCCGTATAAAGTGGTTTTAATGCATAAAACGATCTATAAAGCAGATAGGATCCATCAACTATAAACAACGCATCTTTTGGAATTCTATGCACGATACACCTTTATTATTTTATTTATTTTGAAATATTATCTGTGGAAGGGAATTTTCCTGAAAAATGCTCATTCATGTTTTCAACCTTGCATTTTGCATACTTTCCCACCTGAACCAAAAAACAAAGCGTTCCTAAAAATGCGGCGCAACCAAACAAAATACTGGGTTGCTGGCTTTGCCCCATAAACTTTAGTGCATATGTGCTTCCATATGCCAAAGCCATAAAGCCACCGCTTTTTATCATGCCGGTTATGGCTTCTGATTCTTTAGTTTTTTTTAATAACCCTTGTTCCCGCAAACATCCAAGATGAGCATTTTCATATGCCCCTGATTGTATTTCTTCACCATTTAAAACATTAATAAAACTTGTTCCAAATTCGAAATTAAACTGTCCGCAAATAGGACAGACCCCTTCTCCATCATACATAGCATCTAATCTTGATGCGCATATCATAATGCCTAATAACAAAAGAAATCTTTTTTTTACTACATGGCTCATTTCAACCCTCTGAATAATTTACTTACCCAACAATTTTCCTAAATGTATGCAAAAAAAAATTCAGCGTCAACCTGTTTCCTTGGATAATCAGCTTCAGGTTGCATTTTTAATAGGCGTTTGATGTTGTGCTTTGTGCAAACAGCAATTTTTGAATTGTAAATCTGATTTTACTTTGATTGGCATCAGCCAAACCTCTTGTTTTTCGTGCTAAATTGCTACAAACTGCTTATAGTTCAATTTTAAATTCGACTTTTAAGGATCTTGCATGAATGAGTATGATAAAAATTTGGAATTAAATAATAAAATTGATGGGTTAAAGCAAAAAATAGATTCGTCTTTACTAAATTTTTCACAAAAAAAATTTTTACACACATCTCCACATCATGATGACATTATGTTGGGGTATTTGCCTGTTGTTCAATATTTGGTTTTAAATACTCCATCCATACATCATTTTGCAGTTATGACTGGTGGTTTTAATTCAGTTGCAGATGAATATTTAATGCAAAATCTAGAAAATTTGGAAGAGATCATAAAAAGCGGATATAAATTTGATTTTAATGTTGATAAAAATTACGAAGTTAAAATGTTTCTTGATGGAATTGCTAAAAATGATCAAAAGCAACAAGAGATAGCACGATCTATTCGTGTTTTTAGAGATATTCTACAAATTTATAATATTTCTGAAAATCAAGATGATATTATTAAATTTATAAATCAGGCAAAGTTAGATATCAGTAATAATTCAAGCGATAAAATCAAATCGCTAAAGGGTTTTATTCGTGATTGGGAAGAAGAGATTGCCTGGGGACATCTTGGAATTAATACTTCAAATATTAGCCACATGAAGCTTGGTTTTTATTCGAATAAAGATGAGAATTTTGATTTAAATCAAGATATAGAAAAAGTTGTAAAGCTTCTTGAAAAAATAGATCCGGATGTTATAACCGTTGCATCTGAGCAAGAACCAGTTGGCCATAAAACACACATAAAAGTTTTTAAAATTGTTTCTCAGGCAGTTAAGCGATATTTGCAAAAGAATCCAACTAAAAAGCTTACTGTTTGGGAATACAGAAATGTTTGGTGTCAATTTGAGCCATCGGACGCAAATTTGTTTTTTCCGGTTAACATGAACGATTTTGCTTCGTTACGAAACATTTTTCATAATTCTTATAGATCGCAAGTTAAAGCACTTTTCCCTGTAGCCAATGATGATCGCCCATTTTGCGACGTTACGCAACAGATAATGCATACGCAATACCAAAATATAAGAGATATAATTGGAGCAGATTATTTTGATAAAAATCAAAATTACAGAATAAAATCAGCGCATGGTTTTTGTTTTATAAATTCATCACAGGCTAAGCATTTTTTAATTAAAAATAATTTAAGTTAGGAGTATTGATGAAAATATTAGCATTAGATCTGGGTGATAAATGGGTTGGCAGTGCGATTTCTGATCCACTTGGCATTACATGTAAGCCGTTAAAGACTGTTGAATTAGATAATCTTAAGCCATTTTTAAAAGATACTCTAAGTACGCAACCAATTAGTACGGTAGTTGTAGGATATCCAAAAACATTTTCCGGGACTGAAAGCGATCAAACAAAGAAGATAGTCAAATTAAAAGAAGAGTTAGAACAAGAATTTTCGGTTGTTAATTTTACAGAGATAAAATGGATTCTCTGGGATGAAAGATTAAGTAGTAAACGTGCTTTAGAAATACAAAGCGGCAAGTATGATCATGAAAGTAAACGTCAAAATCATAGTCTTGCCGCTGCATTTATCTTACAAAATTATCTAGATCATTTGGCATTCAATAGAAATTAGAGAATGGTACAAGGGCACGTAATACGTTCAGGTCTGCCCTGGGGTAAAATGTCGAATGCATTTTCCATATTTAGTTTTTTCCTTATTACATCAATAATTGCATGAGCTCCATTTAAAACGTTTGAATGCATAAAGCCAAATAGATTATCAAATTCCTCCGGGGTATATACTAAAGAAGTAGTTCCAACGTCTATCTGATTTGAAAAATAAATTACATAAGGTACGGTTATATCATCTTCGTAAAAAATTTTCATGTCTCTAGATACTTCTTTGAATTTATTAAGTGATGGAAATTTTGCTCCATTCGCCCTTGCCCAATCAGCAGCATATCTTAATTCTGTAAAATCTCTATCGGTTGCGTCACTGGAAGCATCGCAAACAATGAAGATATCAATTGCTCGATCGTTACGAATGAGTGTTGGAAATGGCAAATTTATAAATGCTCCTGCATCAAATAGTTCCAATGTTTGTAAATCTTTTAATTTTGACCCTGGCATTTGATATGAATAGTTTGGAATTTTTGCAGGAAAGAGTCGATCTTGGTAGGCTCCAAATTGTTCAAAAAATTTATTTATTCGAGAAGTAAATCTGACAAAAGCATCATCTCCCATCGTAGTTGATAAAATTTGGTCAACTTGGATTATGTCGAGTAATCCCTTTATTCCATTATAAGCGATGTCTCCCACGGATAGGCAAAAAGCACTTCCAACCATCCCTATGTAAAACTCAAGAGGTAATTCCGGATTGTTTAATGTGGAAAGTCCAGACTCAAATGTGCTTCCAAATGATGCGTTTGGAATGGAACCGCCAAGGCAGCTGCTATAAATTCCAAAGGGATTTATCTCTAACCATTCATAGTTAGGAGCAGTTTGGCCTATGATAACCGGACAAATTGGATATGGAAATGCATCACTCTGAGATAAGACAGCTCTTATGTCATTAAAGGTTATAGATTTCTCTCGAGGAAGATCGCCAAATAACCTTTCAGATGCTATAGATCCCCATGTATCAACAAATTTGATTTTACCATTTTTTTCCATAAATATTTGTGCCATTCTGGCTAAAATATTCGAGCTTTCTCCTGGATGACTTTGGCAAAGGCGTTGTTTAAGAATTTCACTATAATGAACAGGATCCATCCCTCGCAAAACAAGTGGGAATATGGCCCATGCTCCGCCTGATAGTCCTGCAGCATAAGTTCCACAATCAAATATACCTACTTGTTGTAATGCTGCTAACATGGCAATATAATCCGTAGTGGCGCGGAATCCTCCGCCGCTGCCAACAAAAGCAATTCTTGGTAGTTTTATGGTATCTGGAATTGTTCCTAACCCAAGTAGTTGTACGATGGATGTACGAGTTCTTCGATCGCGTCTTCCGATATATTCAACTTCTTCAGGCCTTAATCTCCCGGTGGTATCTACATTTACATAGGCAGCCTGACATTCCATAGTGCATGAAAATAAAACTGGAAATACAAAAAATAAGGATACTTTCCTTTTATTCATAGTCCTCTCCCCCCTAAAAATAAAAAAGCCCAAACTGACTGAAACTATTATAATTTAGTTTATGGGTGTTTGGGCAAGAGTTTTTAATTTATTGAATTTTTGATTAGGCGTGAAAAGTTGTTTTATCAATTAGTTTTTTACGTAAAAGACCAACATTTTCAATATTTCCTACCATAACAAAACCTTTGAGAACTCCATCATGAATTAGAAATTTGTGATAAAAATTTGGTCCGCTTTTTATTATTTCTTCATAATTTTGATTTGGCTGGGTTACAGGGCCACATGTGACAAACTGTGTGTCGAATATATTTGAACTGGTAATAATTAAAATTCCAGAATACTCGCGTTTTATGCCAACCATGCCATGTGCAGCTGTAATTCCTTGCATTACGGCATCTGACCAAAGGCAGCTTTGCACCGGGTTTCCTGTTAATAAGTCTTTAACGATGCAACAATCACCTCCGGCAAAAATATCTGGATCAGACGTTTGCATTGTGTTTTTTACGGTTATCCCGCTGGGTAAAGTGTCGATTCCGGCATGAAGCGCTAATTCCAAATTTGTTTTTCCGCCAATTGCAAAAATTACTAGATTGGCTTGGATTTCTTCATGTTCTGATAGCCTTACTGCACTGACTTTTTTATCTTTGCCTATAATTTCTTCAACAATTTCTCCAGAATAAAATTTAACTCCATTTTTTTTAATTAAATTTTGAATAAACTGGGCTCCGGCGTTATCAATTTGGTGCGGTAAAACATGTGTGGAGCGTTCAACTAAGCTTACATTTAAGCCTTTTGATGCTAATGCATCGCAACATTCAAGCCCTGTAAGGCCTGCGCCTATTATAACCACGTTTTTGACTTTGTTTTGCGTGATGTAGTTATTAATTGCATTTATGTCTGGTAGTCCATAAAAAGAAAAAACTCCGGATAAATTAGATCCTGGAATGTTTGGAATGAAACCGGATTTTCCAACGCCCAAGAAAAGCTTATTGTAGGATAATTTTTGTCCATTTTGTAAAATTACCATTTTTTCTTTTGTTGAAATGTCGGTAACTGTTGTGCCTAGCATTACAGTTATATTTTGTTGTTTAAAATAATCTAAATCTTTGGTTGTGATATCTTTTTCAGTTTTATCGCCGGATAAAATTTCAGAAAGAAGACAACGATTACATGGTATCTTATCATCTGCCCCAATCATAATAATTTCTGATTCTTTATCCAAATCTCTTAATTTTGTGGCACAAGCTACACCTGCGGCTGATGCGCCTATTACTATATATTTTTTCATTTAATTTTCTTTAATTTCAAAGCCTTGAAAAACTTCAAACTCACAATTTTCTTTCCATCCGTTTTTCCCCAATCCGGCTTTTTGACTTAAATTTTCAAGTGTTGTTTGTAGGTTCCAGCCTAGGCTTGGTGGAACTTGGGGCAGAAATACCGATGATGTAACAATTTGCCCATCGTTACCAACTTTTTTAAGAACTATTCCATCTTTGCCTATTTTAATGTCTTTATAATTTTCAACTTTCTGTGGATCTGTAAGAATTGTAATATCAATAACAAGATTATCAAGCTCATCTTTTTTGACCGGTGAAAAACGATCATCGTGAAAAGCGCATGCAACTGCCATTTCTCCAATTACTTGGAATAGTGGTAAATTTGAAGCAAGTCGTCCGATGCAACCGCGTAAATTTCCCTGCTTTGTATTAAGTGTTACAAAAGCGCCACATGTTTTTTGAAGTGCAGGTGTAATAATCGGATATAAAATGTGATCCGGGAGTTTTGTATTTTCCGGTTTAAACTCATTTTCTATTTTGTCCCTAACTAAGCGCAATAATGATTTTTTTTCAAATTCAGTGAATTTATCTTTATCGTTTAAGTCAGATATTTTCTGATCTGTAAACATTAGGCCTACGTAGCTAACGCTGTTATCAAAAATCTTATCTTCAATGGGTGCTAATAATTTTTTTGTATTAATAATATTATTTGAATTTGATCTAGCATTTGTAAGCTGTGCAGATGTGTAATAGCAAGCCAAACGAGTATTTATAGTTTGGCCTAAGGATTGAAAATGAATGAGTCCCATTAAAATTCTTATTGGATTAGCTCCGCAAATTGTAACTCCGGTGTCTCTTAAAAATTTATCAAAATTTGGAACGGAATATGTTGAAATTAGATAAGTTGCTACTGAGTCAAGATATCTGATTTGAGCCAGAGTATCACGAGCAAATGGTTTATAATCATAAGCTTGTCCGTGATGGGTAAAGTCAGAACTTACGATAATTAATGTTTTATCATCAACAATTTTTTGTAATTGCTGCACTGCTTTGGCGAGATTTTCTTCCGTTAAATTTCCTACAATCAGTGGCACGATTTTAAAATCATTTAAAACTTCTTGTAAAAAAGGCAATTGAATTTCGATTGCATGTTCTTTATCATGGGCATTTTTCATTACGGTAAATATTTCAGATTTACTTAAAAGTTTAATGGCATTTGTATCAACTTTTATTTCGCCGAGTACGGTTTGATATGTATTGTAATCAGGAAGGGAAATTCCGTTTATAAATGTGGTGTGGCTTGGTGCCAAAATTATTACCGTTTTTAAAGTGTCATTTTTTGCTTCATCTGCTTGTAATAATGACTGATAAGTTGCGGCTGCGCACAGCCCTGAATAATACATGCCGGCATGAGGTACAATTAAAGCTCTGACTGAGTTTGGATCAATGACGAAATTAAAATCTTTTTTTGCCTGAGTAAAATATTCTTTTAATGTTTTTATTAGATTAATTTTATTTTGCGGGTACCAGCCATCGGTTAAATGTGCTGAATGAATTATCGGCTCCTGTTCAGTAGCTTTATTTTTATCGCTATCTTTTGAACATGCTGCAGAAATAAAAATAATTAGTAGAACAAGTGGTTTGAATTTTGCAAAACGCATGAGAATCTCCTTTAATATATCTCTCTTTTAGAACAAAAATCTAAGCAACAATACAACTAGTTATTGAACTGGCCCAAATCAATAGCATGTTATCACATGATTTATTTAAGAAAAAGTAAGACTTTGAGCTTTCCATTTGCTTAAACCCTAATTTAAATAGTTTCATTGACTATTTGTAATCAAATTTAATAACATCTAAATTGAAAGATGACAAATAATAATTTACATAATAGGGGGAAGCAGTCTTTGAGGGAGAGGGCAGTGCGATGAAAAGCTTAAATGGATCAAAAATATTTATTTTAGTTTTCATGATTTTTGTGATTAAAAGTATTTTTGCAGAAATCCTACCGTTCGACCGGGTCTCTACAGATATAGTTTTAACGGATACTGCCTCGAAGCAAAAAAACAGAGAATTTTTAATAATAGATTCAACTCATCGTGAAAGTTTTCTCTATGATCCATTTATACAAATATTGAAAGAAGCTAACTGGGATATAAAATATATTGGGTTTGATCAAGTTATGGATCTGGGAGAGCAAGACTTAAATCCAACGTCTCAAGCCGTATTTTTTATAATAGGAATTGAGTTTTTGAAATCAATGGAAGTCTCTCCTGTGTCCAAAAAGTTTTTGACAATGATTAATAATTTTTGTCAGAATCCAAATAAGCTTATTGGTTTAATATTCCCATCCCTTAATATTAATCCACAGATAAACTTGGTTGAAAAATTTGGGCCTATTTTTAAACCTATGGGTGTTCAGCCGAATGAGTTGGGGTTTCAAGTTTTAGATAACACCCTTACTGTTTCACAAAAAGGTCCTGATGATAAGAAAGTTGAAAATTTTATAACATTGGCAAATGCATTTTTAACAAGACCTCCTGAAAGTAGACCATTACAGTACCATACTACGCTTAACCAACCTCATGGAGGTATAAGTTTTTACTCACCAAAAATAAATCAACTTCTGTCAGAATCTTCAGAGTATTTAAAAATTCTTCCGGTTTCTAAAAATTATTTGGATCCGGTGATAAATACAATGCCATATGGAATTTATTGGTTTAATCCAATAAAACAAAACCATGTCTTTATATCAAATCAGACAATACTTACTTTTTCAGGAATTATGGAAAGCTTTCATTTCTGCCCAAGTGATTTTAATTTACGTAAAGAGATGTTGATTGGTATAAAAGATATGGTTAATCAAATGCCATCAGCAGAAGCTTTGGATATTACATCAACACAATTGCAAGTTAGCAACACAATTGAAAATTTTGGTAAAAAAATAAATAGGAATGTAAGCTATCCCTTGAGAAAGACGGCGTGGATGGAGTTAAACGTTTTTGAGCCTATTCAGTTAGATGTAACGCTTACATCAACACAACAAAATTCCCAAATTACAAATCAAAAGGAGCAGCAAGACAAATTAATTGAATTTATTATTAAGGCCAAACTTGATGCTCTTTGGATAAGTTTGAATCCAAATATGTTTTATAGTCCAATTGCTCGTAAGGCAGGTAAAGAAAAAGCGTTATTAGATGCGGTTACTTTATTTACAAAAAAATTAAAAATGGCATCTGACTCATCAGGACAGGCTGTTCCAAAGATTTTAATTGGTTTTGAAATAACGAATAATATTTATGAACCAAATTTACCTAAACCATGTGCACATGATGTATATGACAATGTATATAATGATATCCCTGATCCGATAGATCAGAATTTTTGGCGCAATGAAATAGAGATTCCAATCGAAAAATTGGTAGAGCAGTGGAATAATCCAGAAATATGCAATGGGATTCCTATTTCAGGAATAATGATTGATCTTGAAATGTACTGTAGAAAAACAACCGGAACGTTTTTTTCAACGATGGGTTTTAATAATCGTAACTTTAATTTATTTTTGCATAAAAATAGCTTAAAAACACAGCAGATGAAAGTTGCAGAGATGGTACAATTTTTGATTGATAAAAAAATGGCTAAAAAGTATTTTGATTTTCTTGAAAATCAGGCAGTTGAGATTGGTTCCAATCTCAGACAATCTTTTAATAATAAAATTAACAATTGTATCATAGCGTGCTACATGCCAAATATTTTAATAAACTGGTTCTACAAAGGCTTATACAAAGGACTTAATGCGGCAGAGAAGCCGGTTCATCTCTTTTCTTTTAATGCAGAGTATTTGAATCATCAAAAATGGTTTGATGACAATAAAATAAATGCAACACATTCAAGTGTTTTACTGCTTTCAAAAATAACAGATAAGAAATCATATGAATGGATAAAAAATATTTTAAATAATCACAATGGAGTTTGGTTTAATCGATATTCCAGACTTGTTGAACCTAAAACAAGCGATTGGACCGCTGTCGAAAAACCGCAGATTGCGCAAGATCAGTACCCTGGATTTGTTGAGTATATTGGGCAAGTGAATTAACTGGTGCAATTTTATCTCATATTTACTATACTAACTCTAGATTTTGTTTATTTGATTAATCCTCAAATTTTTTACGAGGAGTTTTGATATGGTTATGATAGCAACAACTCAAAATTTTGAGCAAGAAATTTTGAAGTCTTCGCAGCCAGCTGTAGTTGATTTTTATGCAACATGGTGTGGCCCTTGCAAAATGATGGCGCCTGTTTTAGATGAGGTAGCAGGAGAGCTTTGGACAAAATACAAGTTTGCCAAAGTTAATATTGACGAAGAGCGAGAAGTGGCTGTAAAGCACAATGTTTCATCTATTCCAACATTTTTATTCATTAAAAATGGTGTTGTAGTTGGACGTGAAACCGGATTTATGAGCAAAGATACGCTCAAAAGTAAAATTCAAAATTACTTTGAAAAATAAAAAAAATTTTATTTGATTAATTCAAATAATTCTTATCGAACAATTAAAATAGGCCAGAATTAACTGGCCTATTTTGTTATAAAATTACTTTTTCGCCAAAGTTAGATTTTGGATTCAAAATCATGCAGAGATACCCACGATCGAACTGGATAAAATCCGTAATCCCGATTTTTTTGAGCAGATCATAAATTAGACTTTTTCCTTGTATTGGATCTTGCTCATCTGATTTTAATTCGATTTCAATAAATTCGCCTAAATTTTTAACACTATCAAAAACAATCTCAAAATCTTCGTATTGAAAGATTTCCCTTGTTTTATAAATAATAACTTGGTCGGTAAATCCGCGTTTTTTTAGAATTTGTATAATTGCTTCGCCTTCTGGAGTAACCGCTTCGTTTTCTTCAACGCTTATAGTTCTACCGTTTTCATCAATTACTCTTTTTTTGTTGCATAAGAAATAAACATTATCAATTTGTCTGACACGCCAAAATTCAAGTGGATCCTTGAATCCTTCAGGGCTAATCTTATAAAGACTTTTTTTAGGATTATCCAGGTAATAATCAATTATCTGCAACTTATCCATAAATTTTGCATTTTGGATAAGCCATTTTCTTAATTGTTCTGTCTTGTTATTTTCTAATTTAATTTTTATTTCTATTTCTTTTGGCATGAATATTGTTCCATAATTTTTAATGTCGATAATTTAATATTGAATTTATATTAAATTTAGTCGTTTGTCTCGGAGCTATAATTATTTTCGATTTGATTGTTGCCAATAATTTTTTCGGATAGAGTAGCAACCAATTTTGATGGTTTAAAACCTTCTTGCTCACTTAAAATAGCATCTTCTGATATAAGCTTTTCAAGCGATATTGATATAAAACTTCCGCCTGTAGTTTCTATTGTCATAAATTTTTGTGTTTGCAAGATAGCGTTTCTTGCATCATCAAGATTAGCGACTTTTATACCATTAATTTTTTTTATTATTGGATCTGCGGGTATTCCTATTCCCGGATATATTTCTTTGATGCATCGACTATTTTCTATTTCTGATCCCGGAATAATGTAGGAAATTATAACTTTTGAGTCAAATCTATTTTGTGGTTTTTCATATTTTGTGAAACTTGAAATATCAGCAAGGCTTGAGCCAGCATATCGGGATTTCAATAAATTTGCCTGTATGGCTTTTGCTATTTCAATTTGGTTTAAATTTAGTTCTGTTATAACCAACCCGCCAATTACCTCATAAGAGGGAAGTTCTTCATATCCCTCATGATATTCTTTTATTTCGAACGAGTTTCCCTGTTCTATTATAAATTCAACATTTATGTGTTTATTATCTCTCAAAATATCAAATCGTACACTACTTTCAAGTTCAAGAGCATTCAAATAATCCATTAATGATATGCGATTTTGTATGTATCCATACCTGTCGACGGGTTCGTTGTTTATTGCGCAAATAATATCATTTTTTTTCAAGCCAGCCTGTTCGCAAAGAGAGTTTTTATATATTTTTGTTACTAAGACACCACATTGTTCTGATAGTCTTAAATAATCAATTAAATCTTGATTAATTGGCTGAAAAGTAATGCCCCAGTAAGGTCTGCATACAATTTTTGATTTTCTCAGGTGAGGAATCAGCTTTTTTGCATTATTGATCGGTATTAGGTATGCAATTCCTTCAATTTCTGTTCCAACATTTTTAAGTACGCATATTCCAATAACTTTGCCAAATTTATTTAAGAAAGGTCCGCCGGAATTACCGGGATTTACGGGCGTTGTAGTCTGAATGCATTCTCCGATATGTGTGCTTTCACGTCCGGAAACGTCACCGCATGAGCTTTTTACAGTCTCTTTTCCTTGCGGATATCCAAGCGTCATAATCTTTTGAGCTTCTACGAGTTCATCAGAATTGCCAATTTCCAGATATGGAAGTTCGTTGACTTTTAATAGATTTTTTATTTTTATGCAGTCTTCATTTTTTAATCTTAATAAAGCAATGTCTTGCTCCGGACATCCTCCGACATATTCTAATTCGAATCTTTCTTTGGATAATGCCGGATGTTGGATAAAAAGTTTTACTGCCTTATCAACAACATGAAAGTTGGTTAAAATTTCGCCGTCTTGATTAATTATGAATCCTGTTCCACATCCTCCACCGTCTTCGGGTGTTTTATATCTTACAAATTGAGATGGTTCCTTTGTGTATGAAAAAATTTGTACGACTGCGCTTCTGCTTTTTTCGTTTATCTGAGCCCAGGATAATTTTTCGTGATTATAACTTTGTGATTGGGTTGTGTTATTTTCGGCATTTAAATTTATTAAACACATTGAAAAAATTGTTATAACAAGTAGATATATTTTATTTTTCACAGAAGAGCCCTTTCTTAATTAAATAAGCTGTTATCCAATAGCTTAAAGATATGGTAAAAAGCTACTCGTTACAAATTTTTAAAAAAATTATGAATAAACATTGAGCATATAATTTGTACGCTTAATGTTTATTTCAATCTGAAATAAAGCTACAGGCAGTTTGTCTTAAATTCGGGACTGTTTGATTTTGCGATAAAGATGTCTTGATCTATTAAATTAAATATCTTTTTGAGCTCTGGGTATATATTGGTAAAACCAATTTTGAAAAAGTTTTCAATTCTATCAATCGAATAATTTTCCGAAACAAATTTTTGTGAATTTATAGACATTACGCAAAGTTTTTCTTTATTTGTCAGAATTGATATGGCTTGTTTTGCCATTTCTTCATCATCATTTATTTCGACAAGATGCCCTGTTAAATCATTAATTACATAATCTGCCGGTCCACCACAATTTGTTGATACAATTGGAATTCCATGTAAAAGAGCTTCTAGCCCAACAATTCCAAATCCTTCTTGATATGATGTGATTAGCATTAATGAGGCTCTTTGATAAAGAGATTCAAGATCGCTTGCGCTTACTTGCCCTGTGAATATTACATTTTGGAAAAAAGGAAATTTGACGAATTCTTTAATTCGATTGTGTTCAGGGGCTTTTCCGACTACATATAATTTTGCATTTGGCATAAATCTGCTTATTTTGCTAAATGTTCGTAAAAGCATTTCAATGTTTTTTCTTGGGTCGCTAAATCTTCCAACCGCTATAATAATGTTTTCATCTTTTATTTTTAACTTAGGAAGCGGATTACATTCGATTGGATGGCCGCAACACATGATTTTAGAAGATGGATTTTGTATGATTTTTTCGAATTCTTTTTTTGAATAGTTACTTAGGGCCCAAATAAAATTGGATTTCTCAAGAATTTGTTTTTCAATCAGTTGCATTTTTTTATTGGCTACCCTATCTATGACATATCTTATTCCTCTGAGTTCATCAACACGTCGGGCACGGTCATCGTTATAGGGAGTCGAGATTAACATTCCAAATTTTTTATTTAAAAGTGCAAGTGGATGTGCGCAGATGCATGTTCCGCTGACAGCCAAAAAGTAATCATATCCTTCAAGTTGTTTTTCCCAAAATTTTAAATTAAATTTATAATGGCCCGGTTCCCAAAAAGCCCATCTAGAGCCGATTTCTATGCATTTCATTCCAAAATAATTTAAAGCTTGTACGTTTGATGTGAATTTTAAATTTTTCAGACTTGTTGAAATAGCAGGCTCGAATCCAAGAAAGAATACTGTAGGATCAAAGTATTTTTGACAAAAATCGTGGGCTACCTTTAATGAGGATAGAACTCCGCCGTACCCATAACTATTTTTTAAAGAAAGAATAGCAATTTTGGGTTTTTTGATAAAGCTACCATTCCTGGAGGTATTGTCTTGAAATTCTCGTTGATTAATCATTTATCGCCTTTTTTGCAACAAAAAATAGATCTGATTTTAAAATTTCTATATTTATTAATCCTACTCTTCTGAGGATTCCAATAATTTTTTTAATTAAAAATCGTGTATGTTTGGGGAAAAATTCTGCGATTACTTGGGGATTGATTCCCCCGTTTAGTTCAACTTTTTTTATATCAAATCCTGCAGCGCTTAATTTTGAATAAATTGTCTCAGGTAAGTAATATCTCTTGTGTGTTAAATCAGAACGATGATAAAAAGTTAAGTTGTAATATGGTAAAAATTTATCATTGTCATGTGGCACACTACCTATTACTACGCCCCCATTTTTACATATTCTGTTTAATTCATTGATTAATTGAGTTTCGTTTTGAATGTGTTCAATTACATCAAATGCTATTATTGTATCAAAAGATTGATCTTGAAATGGGAATGTTGATTCTAAATTTAGTTTTAAATATCCGATATGAGAAGGATTTTGTTCCAAATCAATATAATCGACTGCTGTAATATTTAAATTAGGGTTTTGTTGAAGTATCCACTGGCTATAAAAACATTGGCCGGAGCCGACATCTAAAATTGATTGGCCCTGTAGGAAATTTTTTATATACGATAATTTTATGTCTGACAGGTTATTATTCGATGTATCTTTTTTCATATAAATTTTTTAAAAACTTCTAAAATTAAATTTTCAATCGAATATTTTTTGGCTTCGGCATAACCATTTCTGATGATTATGCTTCTGGCGTCAGGATTTGATAAATAAAAGCTTATTTTGTTTGTCAAATCATTAATGTCGTTAAAACATTCTATACTTGAGCCTTCTTTAAAAAGCTGTTCGGCTTGTTCCTTTGTTCTTTCGGTCAGCAAAAAAGACCTGCATGCTGCAACTTCGATTGTACGCATGTTGTGAGCATCCAAGTTTTGCTTCCTGATAAAATTTAGGACAATCTTTGAAAGTCGAAAAGCTTTCATCATATCGATACCATAAATTGCGCAACCTTTCAAATATGTTTTTAATATTGAGTTTTGTGGTAAATTTTCATTCCACCTGTTTCCCCAGATTGCCAGATTAAGTCTAGGCATTTTGTGCATAAGCTCAGTTAACCAAGCTTCACGTTCTTCATCCCAACTACCCACAAAACATACGTCTGATTGATATTTAGTATAATCTGTTTCTGAGAGCTGTATTTCTTGTGAAAATATGCTTTCATCAAAGCCGAATGGAAAATACTGTACATTTTTTGCTCCGGCCGAATATAGAATGGGGACCAGTTGATGTGACCATATTAAAAATAAGTCATAAATTGGCAGGGACAATAGCACGTTAGAGTTAGAATTTCCGTTCCAAAATGTAAAAGGGTTATCAGGGTAAAAATTAATTATTTTTATATTTTGATCATATTTTTTTATATTATTTAGAGTTTTAGCTGTAATGTTGTCAGCTTTAAGCATAAAAATCAGATCAGGTTTAAAATCTTTTACTGTTCTTATTAGAGAATAGTTTAGCAATCGTGATCCAATAATATTTTTAAGTATGGGTGTATTAAATTGCGGGTTTTTGTAATTAAATTTTTCGACATCTAATCCCAAATTTTGCATCGCATTGCAATGCATTGCTTTATAAAATGATGAGGCGTAAGTATAAATTTTAGGATTGTTATTAAAGTTCCCAACTAATAATACTTTTTTGATATTCACAGATTGCCTCGCATAATATTTTGATAAATCTCAAAAACATTATTTCCGTAATTATCCCAGCTAAAATCAAGAATTTTATATTTACCTAAGTTTCCCATCTCTTTGCACAATTCAGAATTCTGGTAACACCATAAAATTTTTTCGGCCAAAGCTTCTGAGTCTTGTGCAGACACTAAAAAGCCATGTTTATTGTCCTGAATAATATCATTGGCACCGGTATTTTTTGAGCAAATTACGGGCAATCCACATGCCATTGCTTCGCCAATTACCATTCCAAAACCGTCTTCAACAGATGGTAAAACAAAAACGTTCGATTCATGATAAAGTTTTTTTAAATCATCTCTACTGCAAGATCCAAAAAATTTAATATTCTTTTTCATATCTAATTTTTTTAAAACTTGATACATGTCTTTTTGAATATTCCCAATAAGAATTAATTCTGTTGAATTTCCCGGAAGATTTAACTTATTCCAGGCTTCAATTAAATATGGTATGCCTTTTCGTAGACTTATCATGCCGACAAAAATAACTCGAAATTTTTTTGCTGGTATTATTTGGTCTAATTTTGGTGATGTGCAAAAAAAATCAATATCGATTCCACATGGCGTTTTAAAAATTTTCTTGGGATTTATTCCGTGTTTGATAAAGCTTTGATAAGAAAAGGCTGATAGCGTCATTATATAATCAGTTTGATTATACTCTTCAGTCATTTTATTTACTGTTGCTTGATAAATTGGCTTAAACTTTATCCCCCATTTTTCATATTCTTGCGAAAGTAAGATCTGTTGTTCTTTTATATGACAAGATCCGGACTCAATTATAGTTTTGGCGCCAATTTTTTTTGCAGGAGAAATACATTCTAAAGAATAATTTGCCCAACCTGTAAAAATATCAATTTGTTCAAGTTTTTTAATTTCACGCGCAACTAAAGAATCAAATAAATTATCTTTAAAGGAGTTAAAAACTGATGTGTTAATAAAATGAGAAAGTCGTAACTTTTGAAATGTTGCATCCAAAAACTTGCATGAGTTAATTGTTTTAACAAAATTGCCATTTATTTTAGAGTTATCAGTTTTGGTAAAGCTAAAAGAATATAATTTTTGCAGACAGCTTTTTTTATATAGCTGTTGTGCAAGATTAATTGCGTGAAATCGACCACCTGCAGATACGACTACTTTCATAATTTAGGCTTGTTTTTTATTTAAATTATCAAAATATTTAATTGTTTTCTCAAGTCCGACATCAAGAGTGATTTCCGGGATCCAGTCTAATAATTGCTTTGCCAAAGTTATGTCCGGACGACGGCGTTTTGGGTCATCCTGTGGAAGTGGTGCAAATATTATTTCAGATTTGCATCCCGTTAGATTTAAAACTTTTTGTGCGAGTTCAAGCAATGTAAATTCTTTTGGGTTTCCCAAATTGACAGGTCCCGTAATTCCATAATCTGTCTGCATCATCTTTATGATTCCGTTTATAAGATCGTCAACATAACAAAATGATCTAGTTTGCTTGCCGTCGCCATACATTGTTATTGGTTGATTATTTAATGCCTGAATTATAAAATTACTTACAACTCGTCCATCCAGTGGATCCATCCCCGGACCGTATGTGTTGAATATTCTAATAACTTTTATATCAGTTTTATGCATTCTGTGATAATCAAACATTAGGGTTTCGGCACTACGTTTTCCTTCATCATAACAAGCTCTAATCCCAATTGGATTTACATGGCCCCAGTAACTTTCTTTTTGAGGATGTTCTTCCGGATCGCCATAAACTTCACTTGTTGAGGCTTGCATAATTCGTGCACCATTTTTTTTTGCAAGCTCAAGCATGTTCAACATGCCCAAAAAACTTGTTTTTATTGTTTGAATCGGATCACTTTGGTATGCAGGTGGAGATGCGGGACATGCAAAATTAAATATCCAATCTATATTTGCATTGGACATTTTTAAGTTAGCTTCCAAATTCAGTGGATTGATTATGTCGTGTTTAATAAAGCTAAAATTTTTGTTTTGAGTTAAGTCTTGGATATTCTCAAGACTTCCTGTGCTCAAATTATCAACAGCAATTACATTGTGGCCAAGTTCGAGCAGTTTACGACATAAATTGCTTCCAAGAAATCCGGCTCCTCCCGTTACCAAAATTTTTTTATGATTTTTGTTATCCGAGACTTGATCCAGGATCTTTTTATTTTCCATATTCATTATCTTATTTAGAGTTCAGGAATGAACTCTCCTTCCTTTACATTTTAATTAAATAAGTTAGCATTCAATAAGATTACACAACAGATTTTTTCATTCAAAATGACGTTTGTCAAACTATTGTAGAGAAAAGAGAATAATGAATTTTTTAAAGCAGGTTTTTAGTTTGCTTTCAAAAAAAGACAAAAAAAATTTTGTTTTATTATTTATCTTATCTTTTATAGTTTCTATTTTTGAAAGCATCAGCATTAGTGCAATGATGTTTTTTATCTCGACTGTTACCAATTTTAATTTTATTGAACAAACTCGGTATTACAAATATTTAAATTCATTTTTGGGGTTCTCAAGCCCCAGTAAGTTTATTCTTTTTTTGGGGGTTACGGTTGTTGTTTTGTATATTTTTAGAGCCGGGATAAATGTGTTTCATATTTTTGCAACGAGTGGTTTTGCTGTAGGTAAAGGACGAGCCACTGCATTGAGAGTGTATTCCGATTTTTTGGGTTTTTATTATGGTGATTTTACTGCCAATAATTCGGCGCATATATCGCAGGCTCTTTTTAGCGACTGTAACGCGCTTGCCAGTGTGTGCCTTGGATTTTTAAATTTGCTTTCTGAGTTATTAACGTTTGGTTGTATATACTCTATGTTGCTTTGGGTTAATTTTAAAATGACTCTCTCCCTTACTTTTTTTTTAGCTCTAATTGTTTTATTTGTTGTAAAACTTTTTTCTAAAAAACTTTCAAATGCAGGTCGAGATAATCAGATGTATACCGAAGAGATATGCAGGGTTTTTAACGAAGCTTTTTGGAATTTTAAATTAATTAAGTTACATGGAAACAAAGAGACATTTATTAACCGCTTTGCCCATGGTAATAGTGGAATTTTTAAAGCGAATGTTTTTTATAATATACTACAAAGTTTGCCAAGATTTGTTTTAGAGACGTTAGGTTTTTTGGTTCTTGTTTTGATGGTTGTTTACGTAATTTTTGTTTATCACGATTCTGCATTTATTATTCCGATTGTTTCTGTATATGCACTTGCACTTTATCGATTTTTACCATCAATTAATAAAGTTTTAGCGAGCTACAATCAAATAATTTTTAATAAAGCATCTGTTGGAAAATTATACGAGTATCTTAAAACAAAACCCGAGGTCTTGGGATGTGAAAAAATTTCTTTCAAAAACAAAATAGAGCTGAAAAATTTAACTTTTTATTATAATGAGACCAAATTAATTCTAGATAAATCAAATCTTACAATTTACAAAGGACAGAGAGTTGCATTTGTTGGGCCAAGTGGTTCGGGAAAAAGTACATTGGCTGATTTGATTATGGGAATTTTAAGAGTATGTGACGGCCAAATTTTAATTGATGGGCAGGCATTAACATATGATAATTTACGTGATTGGAGATCTAAAATTGGTTATATTCCACAGCAAATTTATTTATTTGATGGTACTGTGGCTGAAAACGTAGTATTTGGACGACTATATGATGAGCAAAAATTGATCCATGTTCTTAAAAGATCTAATATTTATGATTTTTTATTTACCCAAGACGGGTTACATACAATGGTTGGTGAAGCCGGAATAAAACTAAGCGGGGGCCAAAAACAACGAATTGCGATTGCTCGGGCATTATATGGAGATCCTGAAATGTTGGTTCTTGATGAAGCAACATCTGCTCTTGATAGTAAAACAGAAGATCTTATAATGAATGAAATTTATAAAATTAATGAAGATAAAACGTTGATTGTTATAGCTCATCGTCTAACAACTATTGAAAAGTGTGATATTGTTTACAGAGTTTGCGATGGTAAAATTTTGCTTGAACGGCAAATTTCAGTGCAGCCATTGAATCAATATCAGACTTTGAATAATGCTTGATTTTTAAAAAAGGGGAATGATGAAAAAAGCTCTTATAACCGGAATAACAGGACAAGATGGTTCTTACTTGGCAGAGTTTCTTCTTTCCAAGGGTTATGAAGTTCATGGAATGATTCGTAAATCTTCAACATTCAACACTCAGCGAATTGATCATATATACGTTGATCCGCATGAATTAAACACAAGATTTTTTTTGCATTATGGTGATCTTTTAGATAGCAGCGTGATTAATGATATTGTTAGCAGAGTTCAACCGGATGAAGTTTATAATCTTGGAGCTCAGTCTCACGTAAAAGTTTCGTTTCAAATGCCTGAATTTACGGGCGATGTTACAGGCCTTGGAACCTTACGAGTTCTTGAGGCAATTCGTAGATATAAAAGCGATGCAAAATTTTATCAGGCATCATCGTCTGAAATGTTTGGGGCATCCCCCGCTCCTCAGAGCGAAGAGACTGTCTTTTATCCACGTAGTCCATATGCAGCGGCTAAAGTTTACTCCTACTGGATAACGGTTAATTATCGCGAAGCTTATAGAATTGCCGCAAACAATGGAATTTTATTTAATCATGAGAGTCCAAGACGTGGAGAAACGTTTGTTACCAGAAAAATAACAATGGCAATTGCAAACATGTTTCTCAAGAGACAAAATAAACTTTATCTTGGTAATCTTAATGCCAAACGTGATTGGGGTTTTGCGCCTGAATATGTTGAAGCAATGTGGTTGATGATGCAACAAAATAAGCCGGGTGATTTTGTGATAGGAACCGGAAAAAGCTTTGCCGTAAGAGAATTTGTTGAAAAGTCGTTTTCTTATGCCGGAATCGAACTTGAATGGGTTGGGTCTGGTGTTGAAGAAATTGGAATTGTCAAAAATTTAACCTCAATGTGGATTGGAATTTTAAAGCCCGGGGATATAATCATCGAAGTTGATCCAAGATATTTTCGTCCAACGGAAGTAGAACATCTTCAGGCCGATATTTCTAAAGCAAATGATATTTTATGCTGGTCTCCACGTGTGACATTTGATGAGCTTGTAAAAATTATGGTTGATTATGATTTAAAATTTGCCGGCCTTCAACCTATTGGGCAGGGTATTGATGTTTGTAAAAATAAAAACTTTTTGTACACATCTCATACCGTTACCTGGCATCAAGGACTGAAAGAGACGTATTTGTAAGGGATTAATGTGCTAGCCAAAGTTTTTCATTCTGATTCAGAATCTATACCCAAAATGCATACTGATTCTAAAATTTATGTAGCCGGGCATACCGGTTTGGTTGGATCCGCAATTTTAAGAGCTCTTAAAAGCCACGGATATAAAAATATTATTACAAGAAATTTTCAAGATCTTGATTTGACTCGTCAGTCAGCAGTTGAATCTTTTTTCAAAGAAAATCGCCCTGAATATGTTTTTCTAGCGGCAGCCAAAGTTGGTGGGATTTTTGCGAATAATTCACAAAAGGCCGATTTTATTTATGACAATTTAATGATCTCTGCAAATGTAATTTCTGCCTCGCATAAATTTGGCGTTAAAAAATTACTAAATCTTGGATCGTCCTGCATTTACCCTAAAAATGCGCCACAGCCATTAAAAGAAGAATATTTACTTTCCGGTTTGCTGGAACCGACCAACGAGGCCTATGCAGTTGCAAAAATTGCAGCACTTAAGCTTTGTAGATATTTTAATGAACAGTATGGAACAAATTTTATCTCAGTTATGCCGACAAATCTTTATGGCCCAAACGATAATTTTAATCTTGAAACGGCGCATGTTTTGCCTGCTATGATTAGGAAGTTTCATTTGGCTAAACTTTTATCAAAAAAAGATTTTGTTGGAATCAGATCCGATTTTAACAAATTTGGCTTACCTCAAAGTTGTTGTAGTAATGTTGAAATCCTTAGTGATTTTGAAATAACAGATTTACTTTCAAGATTTGGCATAACTTCAGAAGTTTTGAAATTATGGGGAACTGGTAATGTGTATCGTGAATTTTTACATGTAGATGATTTGGCTTTGGCTTTACTTTTTTTAATGAATAAATATGATTTTGCAGATCTGGGTGAGTGTATTAATATTGGTGTTGGCGTTGATTTACAAATTTTCGAGCTTGCAAAAATAATAAAAAAAACGGTTGGATTTTCGGGTGAAATAAAATTTGATCATGCCAGTTCAGATGGGACGCCTAAAAAGTTATTAGATATTTCAAAAATTTCGAAATTAGGCTGGACTGCAAGTGTTTCTCTTGAATTTGGGATTAAAGGTGCATACGAATGGTACTACGCTTGCTTCGAAGAACGTGTATTGTAGCATAATAGTGAGCCTTGAGTTTACGCAAAGGAGATAGTATGAAGCTCTGGTATGATAATCCTGCATATATTAATGAGTTATTTAGGCACGATGAGGTATATTTTATGTGGGCATTATTATTTTTAAAACAAAATAATATTCCTAAAGATGCAACTATCTTAGATATTGGGGCTGGAGTTGGAAGCTTGGTTAAAGTATTACGTCAATTTGGATTTAAAAATGCTTATGGTGTTGAGATTAACGAAACTTTAGTAGCTTTAGGAAAAGAACGGCTAAGTCTTGACGGAGTGCTATTTACTCAAAAAGAGTTTGAATCGCATGTTGAAAAATATGATGTCGTTATTTCTTATACAGTGGCTGAACATGTTGATGATATTGGTGAATTTATTGACTACAAATTAAAATTTCTTAAAAACGATGGGTATTTTTATTTATATGCTCCAGATTATCATCGTCCACGCATGTATAAAAATATTATTATTGACAAGATTAAGGGGAAAAAACTTCATCTAACTCCATTTACTGAGGGTGGGATTGGCAGAAGTATTTATATGTTTTTGAAAATAACGTTTTTTTGTATATCAAAAAGAATTATAAAAAAACCTTATATGCTTAAAGTTGTGCCTCTTCCTCCGGAGGTAAGTGTTAGTGCTGATGCTGATGCAACATGGTGTTGTAGCTATCTAGATATTAAAAATTATTTTTACACTAAGCGAAAAGAGCTTAAATTTGATCGATTTGATTCTTTCGGGTCTTTCGCAGGACGGGTTCATAAGAATAATAATTCATTTGTTTCTAGGTGAAGTGTATTTTTCCCTGATATATATTGGCGAGTTAATTATTTATGTTATACATTGAATTTATAAAAAAACACTCAAGATTGTTTATTTCAGTTGGCGTTTTGGGCTTGATTTTCTTAGCTTTTATATTAATGAATCCTCAATGGTATTTTGATGGTGAAGATTATGTGCAACTTTTTAGATGTTATAAAACAAAAACAATTAAAGATTTTTTAGATCTTTTTATTCATGGATCACTTGATACATACAGGTCATTGTTGAATCCACTTGATATATGGAGGAAGACATTTTTTTCTGTTTATTATAGGCCGTTGTGTTTAGTTTTATATTTTGTTGAATATAGTCTGTTTGGTTTAAATGCATACATGCACTTTGCTTTTTTAATTTTTTTTCATTCGCTCAATACTTCTATGCTTTGTTATTTTATTATTCCATTTACCGGTAATTTTTTTGCAATCTTATTTTCATTGTTTTATGCATTCCATCCATCGCATTGCTCAATTGGAAAGTGGGATTGTCAGCAGCATATTTTTACAACATTTTTTGCAATTTTGGCAGCTATTTTTTTACTAAAAAAAATAAGAAGTGTTCGGGGTAAAACGGTATTACCTCTAGCTTCTTACATATTTTTCTTTTTTGCATTATGTGTAAGAGAGACTTTTATTGTTTTTCCTCTTATCGCTATGTTTATTATGAATTTGTATGATCAATCGCAATATTATAAATTTAAAAAAATAGCGGATCAATTAAAGATAATGTTTGGTTTTGTATTAACTATATTAGTATATTTTTTCTTAAGACAAATAGCATATCCAATTGTTTTTTCAGGGTTGGAATCAGGTGTTTATTTTTCGTTTAACAATGCTATGTCGATAAATACAATTCATGTTTTATATCTTTATTTTTTAAGTTGTTTTCATCCATTGTACAGCGTGCATTACATCGCAGAGCAGCACAACCTTTTATGGCTTTATCGTTTTATAAAAATCGTAACACTTTCTATTCCGTTTATACTATTTTTTACTAACTCCAATAAAAGGTTAATTTTACTTTTAGCTTTTTTAACAACGTTGCTTTTTTGGCCTATACTAATTTGCGGATATGGTGGACAGAATGACCGAACTTTTTATGAAGCTTCGATTCCATTTATTCTGATGTTTATTATGCTTTTTAAATTTACATATTTAAAAAAATATTATTTTGCCAGGTTTATTGGTGCAATAGTACTTATTTTTATGATTATGTATAATTTATTTTTTTTAAATATACAACGACAACGCGGATTTAGTTATCTTGCAAGTACCTATCTTCCTATTTTAGAGCTAAAAAATACGGTGGGGAATAGTTTAGAGCGTACGCCACTTTTTATTTTTGGTTTACCATTTACAATGTATCATTGGATGAGTCTGCCTCAGGCGCTTGAATTGAATGGTATAACAAAAGCTGCTGTTGATTGTTATTGCGATAGTAGGATTAGAATACATAGCTATATGCCTATTAAAGATAATTTGTTAGTAAAAATAGGTGAAAATTCTTTTGAATTTCTTACAAGTAATAAAGAAAAATTATGGTTCAGCTATGAAAAACCCTTTTGCAATATTGTTTTTGATGCCTATCGTAACCATGATGATTTTCCTTATGGTCGTCATAATATTTACATTCATAGTGAAGACAATTCTATAATTGTTCCATTTAACGCAGCTAAAATTTATGATATATCTGTTGTTTTTAAAGATAAAAAATATTTTTATCATAATGCTAAATTTCTTACATGGGATTATGATAATAATAAATTTGTCGTTTTAAATAGTGCAACTTAGGCTAAAATTAAAATAACAATGCTTTTTAATTCACTTGAATTTCTGATTTTTTTCCCAATCGTAACGACTTTGTATTTCATCTTGCCGCACAAATGGCGATGGTTGATGTTGCTTTCAGCAAGCTGCATTTTCTACATGTCGTTTATCCCAATTTATATTTTGATTTTATTCTTTACGATAATTATTGATTATATTGCAGGAATTCTTATCGAAAATGCATCAGGGCACAAAAGAAAAATTTTTTTGCTTCTTAGTTTGTTCTCAAATTTATCGATTTTAGGCTTTTTTAAATATTTCAATTTTTTTAACAATAGCGTTTCAGGATTGGCGTATTTATTTGGTTTTTCCAACCCAATTCCGGAGTTAAATATTATTTTGCCGATTGGCTTGTCGTTCCATACATTTCAGGCAATGAGTTATACGATAGAAGTTTATTTTGGTCGGCAAAAGGCAGAGCGGCACTTTGGGATATACTCTCTTTATGTGCTGTTTTATCCACAACTCGTAGCAGGTCCAATTGAACGGCCACAAAATTTGTTACATCAGTTTTATGAAAAACATAATTTTGACTATCAACAAGTGACTGATGGTTTGAAATTGATGGCATGGGGATTTTTCAAAAAATTGGTTATTGCCGATCGTCTAGCATTATTTGTAAATAATATTTATACACAGCCGGATGCTCATTCTGGTAGATCACTTATTGTGGCAACAATATTTTTTGCATATCAAATTTACTGTGATTTTTCCGGATATTCAGACATTGCAGTTGGAGCTGCGCAGGTTATGGGATTTAAGTTGATGATCAACTTTGATCGGCCTTATGCGGCAAAATCTATTTCTGAATTTTGGCGACGTTGGCATATTTCACTTTCCCAGTGGTTTCGTGATTATGTTTACATACCACTTGGTGGAAATCGTGTTTCTGTGATGAAAGTTTACAGAAATCTTTTTATTACTTTTCTTCTTAGTGGGCTTTGGCATGGAGCCAGTTGGACTTTTGTAATTTGGGGTGCACTTAATGGAGTTTATCTTATTGTTGGTGCTGCGACTAAAATGTGGCGCAAGACGATTGTTCACTATATTACGCTTGATATGTATCCTGCGCTACATAAGTCATTACAAGTTGCTATAACTTTTGGCCTTACATGTTTTGCTTGGATATTTTTTAGAGTAGAAAGTATTTCCGATGCTTTTCTTATTATAAAAAAAATATTTTATAGTCCATGGGGTACATCTTGGGGTGGGGGAATGGAGTCAATTTTTTGCGGACGATCAAAAATGGATTTCTTGATTGCGATAATTGCAATTATAACGCTGGAATTCGTCCAGTTGTGGGCACATGGTAATGATTTGATTGCACGAGTTAATGCTTTGCCAACATACATTCGTTGGACTTTATATTATTTACTTATTTTTAGCATTATTTTGTTCGGCATGCTTGGTGCTTCAAAATTTATTTATTTTCAATTTTAGGAGGATTGGCGCATGAATATTTTTTTTAAAAAAATGATGTATTTGCTACCAATCCCCATGTTTATCGTGACGGTTAATTATTTTGTAGAAAAAACTAATCTTTTAAAAAACAATGCACGATATGCCGCTCATTACCTTTGGCAAGGGTATAACATTGCTAATGCATATACATGTGGTGATTCTTCGATAAAAGAGTTTTATGTGAATAATGCGATTATGGGGAAAGATATTCTTGTTTTTGGGTCAAGCCGTTCATTGGGAATTAATAGTAAACTGTTTCCCGAAAAAAATTTTTTTAATATGAGTGTGACGGATGGGAGACTCGAAAATTTTATTTATTTTTATTTTTTATGGCGTGAAAAATGCCTTATACCGAAACATGTAATATTGGGTCTTGATGTATGGCTTTTAAAGCATAAATCCCAAAATGACTTGATGGGATTTATGAAAAAAAAGTTGATAGAAGTTGACTCAGATTTTTTATCTGAATCTGATTTGGGATTTATTTTGAGATGGGATGATAATTGTAAGCAGACTACCGAAAGAACATTTGAATTTGTGCAACGCTTGATCTCAGTTGATTTATTTCGAAATTCATTAATGTATGAGCTGAATTTTTTATTGCATAGCTGTGGATTGAAGGGAATTGGTATTTTTTATCCAACTAAAGAAAATTTTGCAGATTCAGAAGTAATGTTGGCTGATGGGAGTATAAATTATGGATTGGTTAGAAGGTCTAGAAGTGTTGACGAAGTCAATCGCCAAGTTCTTTCTGCAATAAAAGAAAAAGGTTTTTCTCATCTAAATGATTTTGAAAAACTTGATGAAGATATGGTTAAGTTGTTTGAGATTTTTATTAAGTTACTGCTGCATGATAATGTATCAGTAACTTTTTTTCTTACACCATATCATCCTAAAGCATATGATTTGTTGAAAGTATCTGAAAAAAACAAAATAGTATGCACGGTTTGTGATTACTTTAAAGATGTTGCAATAAAAAATGGTATAAAAGTTCTTAGTGATTTTGATCCTACAATCAATAATTTAGAAGACAGAGATTTTTTTGATGAGTTTCATCCAAAAGAATCAGCCATGCAAAAAGTTTTTTGTGCAAACTTGGTATAATTGTCACCAATATACAGAGAATAGATCATTGCAAATAAACTTGGTATGATACATGAAATTTGTTGATGTATTTTTAAGTTAGTTTTTTTGATAGGGGTTGTCATGAGCGATTTTCTTAAAAAATGTTTGATGCTAAGTGTATTTGGATTTTGCATAAGTTTTTTATCTTTATTTAAATTAAGTTTTTTACTTGGATCTCATAAATTCTTTTTTTCGGGAATTAATTTTATCTTGCCCGTGATCGGAGCGTTTTTCAGTTTACCGGTATCGTTATTGTTAATTTCTGCTCTATTTATTTTAAAATCATCTGTTGGCTTTGGTGTTTTAACAATGGGTCTACCAACACTTGTTGCGGCTTCCAGTTTTGCTGCCAAATCTAAAAAATTAGATTTTTTACTGCATGTAGTTTTGCCATTGTCCTGCATGATTTTGTTTATTGCACATCCGGTTGCAGGTAATGCGTTTGTCTACTCTTTTTATTGGATTATTCCTGTTGTTCTTTACGTTTTTAACTACAAAAATATGTTTTATAAGTCTTTGGCGGCTACATTTTTGGCTCATGCGGTTGGTAGCATAATTTGGTTATACACTGTGCCAATGACAAGTGCCCAGTGGCTTGCATTAATCCCGGTTGTTGCTGTTGAACGGTTGGTTATGGCTAGCAGTATGGTAATTTTATACCAAATATTGGTCAGATTTTTTAATTTTGAATTTATACGAATATTATTTACGGTTCGTGATTAACCCCTTAATTTATTTTACATAACTTTGCGTAAAATTATATTGGTGAAAGAGGGAGTAGTAATGTTAGAACAAGCTGCGTCCAAAAATTTGAAAAGCATTGTATTTAAATGGAAACCGGAAGAGTTTGATTTTTTGCTAAAATCATGTGATTTCGATGATGGCGTTAAAATCACATTAAAATACTTGAATGATAAGAATGCAAAAATATTGGAAGCCGGGTGTGGAATTGGCAGAGTGGTAAAATATCTTCAAGACCGTGGCTTTTCAGATGTAAACGGTATTGAGATTGATAAGGAATCTGTAGATTTTCAGAATACATTTTTCCCGGAATTAAAAGTCAAACATGCCGATGTTCTTGCTATGCCATATCCCGATAATTTTTTTGATGTAATTTTGAGTTATGGAGTGATAGAGCATTTCCCCGATGGTCCGGATGCTCCGTTGAAAGCCATGTATAATGTATTAAAACCCGGTGGAATTGCTATTGTTACCGTTCCAAGTTTTAACAAAATTCGACAAATTAAATATTTTTACAGGATGTTTGATATCAGAAAATATAATTTTATACGTAAGTTTTTTGGGAAAAAACTGTTAAAAAAGAATGGAAAGCACTTCTCTTTTTATATAGATCCTCAGTATGGTAATTTTTTTGAATATCGTTTAACTAAGAAACAGTTTGAGAATATTTGTAAGCGTGCAGGTTTCCAGATTATTGAAAGTGCGCCAATTGCTCACATAGATGGACTATTTCATGAGATAGGTGCTCCATTGGTAACATTTAAAGATTGGAAATTTAAATTAAGCAGATCGGGTAATTTGCTTAATAAAATGTTTTCATCTGTTCCATTTTTGCATAATCATATGCATGCCTGTGTGCTGAAAAAAATTTAAGTAAAAAGTTTACGATTAGTGTTTTTTGTGTGGTGAGGTTCTAGTGAAAAACATTATTGTTGCTTGGTGTAATTCAAGCGAAAATGATTTTGAAAATTTTGTGCCGTTAAATTTTGTGGGAGAGAGAAATTTAAAACTTGGGTTTTCAAATGATATACACGTACTGTTTTTGAACGGAATTAATAACTTAACCGTAGCTTATAAAAAAAAATTATCTGATCTTGGATATCATTTACACGATTGTTCTCTCATATATCAAAAATTTGATGAAAAATATAATAAATTGAGCAGATTTGGTGACTATGAAAAAAAGTGTTTCTTGCGTTGGTTGGTTATCGAAGAATATTTTAGAGGGGAACAGATAATTCATTACGATGGGGACATAGTCTTTAATGAGGATGTTGCGGTAATCCAAAAATTATTAAACGGTTTTACGTTTGTTTTGCAGGGGTGCCCTGCCTTTACTTGTATAAGCGATTTATCTTGGTTTGAATCGTACAAAAGTGAATTAGATAAGTTCGTTGATGATATTGAAGGCTACTCAGCCAAGGCTTGGCAAGAAAGAGTTGGGTGGGAAGTTACATTTAGAACCCGTTGGTCCGGGTCAAGGTTTAGAGAAATTATAACAAGTGATCAAGATTTTATTTCTCATCTTATGCATACAGGACGTATAGTTCAGGATTCTGTCGAAAAAATATTACTGGCGCTTAATGATTATATTGTTTTTCAAAATCCACTTTATATTCACATGTATGATGATAATTTTCCATATTTAAAATGTATTCGTGAAAATGGAATAGATTATTTTTTATGTAAAAGAGAAGATGGGAAAGATTGCTTTTATAAAAAAAGAGTCTTATTTTGGCACATGCAGTCCGGATTTAACTTTTATTTGGCAAAATTTATTTTTAGGAAGAGATTTTTATGGTGGTTACCCATGGGACGATTGCCGTTGTTGGGATATGAGCATTGCATAAATAAAAAATTCAAACGTTTTTTTAAGTTTTACCTACGTCTTAATGTTTATGACTATTTTTTTAATAAATATGATTTTAGTGGGGTTATGAGGGATAAAGTGTGGTGGAAGAGAGGTATTTTTGGTTAGTTATATTTGTTGGGTTTTGTAATGGATACAGTATTTCAAACACCAGTTTTATTTATCATTTTTAATAGACCAAGTACAACCAGGCTTGTCTTTAATCAAATAAAAAAGATAAAGCCGAAAAAACTTTTTGTGGCTGCAGATGGTCCAAGACCAGGAGTTTTAAATGATAAGGCTAATTGTTCAGAAACTCGTGAAATAATTAATCAAATAGATTGGGATTGCCAAATTTTCACACTTTTTAGGGATGAAAATTTGGGATGTGGAAGAGCTGTGAGTTCTGCAATTAATTGGTTTTTTGAAAATGTGGAAGATGGAATTATTCTTGAAGATGACTGTCTTCCTGACGAATCGTTTTTCGCATTTTGTTCTTTGATGTTGGATAAATATCGCTTTGATAAACAAGTTATGATGATTAGCGGTACAAATTTTCTTTTTAATAAAACTAGAGGTTTTAGTTTATTTTCTTCAAACTGTGACTATTTTTTTTCAAGAAATTATTTGATTTGGGGTTGGGCCACATGGAAGCGAGCTTGGAATTTATACGATTTTGAGTTGGTCGATTGGAAAATGCAAAGAGATATAAAAATAGATAAGTTGCATAAGATATTCAAAAATAGATGTGTTGCAAATTATTGGGAAGAGAATTTTGATAAAGTTATTCATAAGAAGACAGATACCTGGGACTATCAGTGGGCTTACTGTTGTATTTTTAATAGTGGATTGAGTCTTAATTCTAGAATTAATTTAGTATCAAATATTGGGTTGATTGGGGCACATGGTACAGGGAAAAGTATTTTTTTGGATCTCCCAACAAAAAAAATAGATGTAAGTGAAATACTGTTTTTAAAAGATATAAAAGTAGATAAAAAATTTGAAATAATAACTCACAAAAATATGCAGATTATAAAACCGTTTCAATATAACGTTTTAATTTTTTTGAAAAGAAAAATAAAAAAAATATTAAATTTAATGAAGATATGAGATTTAATTATGGATTGCAAGATATGTGGGCTCGAATCACGCGAGATATTTAAGTCAAAAATTTTGAATAAATACGAGGGTGTAAAGTATTTTTATTGCGATAATTGTGAATTTTTGCAAACGGAAGATCCATTTTGGTTAGACGAAGCTTATGCAAATGCAATATTAGACCAAGATACAGGTGTTTTAAATAGAAATAATTCTTTGGCCAAAATAAGTTCTGTCTTAATTTATTTTTTATTTAATAGAAACGGTAAATTTGTGGATTTGGGAGGTGGTTATGGAATTTTTACACGACTTATGCGCGACGTAGGATTTGATTTTTATTGGAGTGATCCATATTCACAAAATATCGTGGCTAAATCTTTCGAATATTCAACTGATCTTGGGAATATTGAGTTGGTTACGTGTTTTGAATGTTTTGAGCATTTTAAAGATCCAATTTTTGAACTTGAAAAAATAATTAAAGTGTCCCCAAATATAATTTTTACGACAAATATTTTACCAACACCGGTTCCTGCTCCAAATACGTGGTGGTATTATGCTCAGGAGGGTGGTCAGCACATATCATTTTACAGAGAAAAGACTTTGCGATTTGTGGCCCAAAAATATAATTTAAACTTTTACTCATTTTGGGGTATACATTTGCTTACTAAACAAAAAGTGAATAAATATTTTTTTGAAAAACTAGTGCAGTACGGGCCCAATTATTTGTGGAATCACGTTCGAAAGAATATGCACAGCAAAACCGTTAGTGATATGAATTTTATTATCGAAAAAAATAAGGTTGGTAGAGTTGTTAGTCATGACAAAAGTTCTTTTTGATGATCAAATTTTTACGGGACAAAAAATTGGTGGAATTTCTAGATATTTCAGTCAACTTTTTAAAGAGTTTGAAACCAACGATTCTATTGACTATAAATTGCCATTAATTTATTCAGAAAATATTTATCTGAAAGGTTTAAAAAAAGTTAAAAATTATGGTTTTCTAGAAGGCAAAAAATTTAAGGGTCGCGATCGCTTACTTAATTTTTTTCAAAAAATAAGCAGACAATCAAGTAAAATTTGTTTAACGTCCGGAAACTTCGATATTTTTCATCCGACTGATTATAATCCGTATTTTTTAGATTATTTGAATAATAAACCTTTTGTGATAACTATTCACGATATGATACACGAAATTTATGCCGGTGAATTTTTTAATGTGAATGATACTTATATTTCCCGCAAAAGGTTGTTGGCGGAAAAAGCCTCAAAAATTATAACTGTTTCTCAAAATACTAAAAATGATATCATCAAGTTTTATGGCATTGATGAAAATAAAATTACAGTAATATATCATGCTAATTCTTTGAATGTAAATTTATGTGATCCAATTCCAGTTCCGGAGAAATTTTTGCTTTTTATAGGATCTAGAGGTCGATACAAGAATTTTAATTTTTTTATAAAGTCCATATCTTCGTTATTTCAAGAAGATAAAGATTTATATTTAATTTGTGTTGGTGGCGCTGACTTTACAAGCGAAGAGATACTTATCTTTGACAAATTTGGCATAAAAAACAGAATTTTACATTATTTTGTTAACGATTCTCAGTTGGTATATTTATATAAAAAAACAATTGCTTTTGTTTTTCCATCTTTGTATGAAGGTTTTGGATTGCCGATTTTGGAGGCGTTTGCTTGTGGATGTCCGGTTATTGCAAGTAATTGTGAAGTTTTTAAAGAAATAGGTCATGATTCTGTAATGTATTTTGATGGCCGCGAAAGCGATTCTATATTTCAAGTAGTTTCTCAGGTTATTGAAAATAAAAATCTGCGTGTACATTTAGCATCAAATGGCATTGTTCATGCAAAAAAATTTTCATGGGTAGAGGCTGCGCGTTTGACTACAAATCTTTATGAAAGTATTTAGATTTGTTTATCATAAATTACAAAATTTTGTTTTTCATAATCCCACCAGATAAACAATGGTTTTTGTTGCGATATTCTTTCATCAATTATCAATGTTAAATCTGTGATTAAAATTTCGCCATTTACTAGTTCTGTTTTATGTGTGATGGTTTGCCCGATGGATAAAGATGTTTTTTGTGGGTAGAAAGCAACTTTCTGTGGATCAAGAGATGTTATTCTAAAGCCATTTTCCAAAACCGTTATTTTAAAATAATTCTTATCGAAGTAATCAGATGCGCTCAGCCGCCATTTTTTATTTTTAAATAAATTGGAATCGTGTTGTGTGATCATTGTTTGGGAATCAAAATAAATTGGGATATTTGGGTTATCGAGCATCACCCATAAAATTGAAGCAAAGTGCTCACCGAGTCCGTCAAAAGGGTAGGCAAAAATACATAAGGTTCGGTTTTTAAGTTGCGGGTTTGCGGCGAGTTGCTTAAGTGCAGAAGAAAAGACATGCATTTTTCTTGTTCTTGCAGCAAAATTTTCGACCGAAAATAACATTAAGAAAATTGAAAAAGATGCTCCGAAAAATATTATTAGGGGTTTAATCTGTTTATGTTTGAATGTGCATCCGATAAAAAGTAATAATATTCCTGTTAAGAAAAATGGATAAGCTTCATATAAATATCTTGGGTTATTACATACGACAAAGCTGGGCCAGAGTGAAATGATTGCAAATATGAGGCAAAATAAAGCGGGTAGTTTGTTTTTTGTTTTAATAAAAAGTACAACAAGAGATGTAAAAATTATAAGTAATAAAATTGCTCGAATGGATTTGTATCCCCATGGAAGCCATGATAGGCAGAATAAGTCGTAGATGATAACTTTAAATTCCGGAATGCGAGTTTTAAAGGCGCTTAAAAGTGTGGGATTTAAAAGTGATGCTTTTGTTGCATGTTGTGAAAAGTTTAGAGGATAATTATATGCTCTGATCAGCAGGTATGTGCATGCTGCAAAAATTGACGGGAGTGTTAATTTCAATAATTCTGTGAATTGCAAAAAAAACGATTTTATATTGTAGTGATTGTTTTTGTATAAATACGCGCTTATGAAAATTATTGCAGGCATGACAAGCATTGTTTCTCTTGTATAAAATGATGCTGTGAGTAATAATGCTGAAAAAATGTTATAACGCCATTTGTGTGATTCTAAAAACTTTTTGAAAAATATTACTGCACAGAGCACAAATGTCAGGTTTATGTAATATTGGATATTGGCGATTGCTCCAAATCTGAATGCTATCTGCGGGTGAAATGCAAAAAGCATTGCTGCAATCAGTGCCGGTATAGAATTTGTAAACCACAAAAATATATTAAACAGAAGAACTGTGTTGATTGCATGAAAAAATACGTTTGTTAACAAATATAGGTATGCATTAGTTCCAAATAACCAATATTCAATTGTTAAGAATAATACGTGCAGTGGCCTAAAATAAACGGAAATAAAGCTTGGTTGAATAGATTGGTCTATGAAATTTGTTGGATTGGTTAAATATCCCGTATTGCCCTGAATCATTGCATTAAAAAGATTTTTTAAATTTTTAATTTTATAAATTGAAAAGATTGCATTGAAGTCATCGCCTCCATTGAACCACCAATTTGTCCAGGGAAGACCAAGAATAAAAAATACGATGAAAAAAATGGCGATAGATAAAAGTAATTTATATTTATTTTTAACAAACGATTGTACCAATAATCTCACGACCATTACTATCTCCAACGATCTCTAGTTTAAATTTTGGTTTTAATTTAGTACGCTTAAATTTGAAATTTATAGAGCTTTGAGCTAAATGTATATCGAATATTTTATCATCCAAAATTGAGAGAGAAGTTATTATGGAAGGTAGTATATCTGTTTGGTATAAAGAATTTATATATAGACATTCGAGAAAAATCATTTCGTTGGGCATATTGGGTTTTGTTTTTTTGATTTTTATATTAATAAATCCACAATGGTATTTTGGTGGCGAGGATTTTGTACAACTTTTTAGATGTTATAAAGTAAGGTCAGTTAAAGACTTTTTAGATTTTTTTGTACATGGGTCGCTTGATAGCTATAGATCACTGTTACACCCTTTTGAATCAATGAGACAAACATTTTTTTCGGTTTATTATAGACCATTTTGTTTGGTTTTATATTTTTTTGAATACAGTTTATTTGGATTAAATGCATATATGCATTTTATGTTTTTAATATTTTTTCATTCAGTTATTACATCAATTTTTTGTTATTTTATTATTCCATTTACAGGGAATTTTTTTGCAATTTTATTTTCATTGTTTTATGCCTTTCATCCATCATTTTATTCAATTGGAAAGTGGGATTACCAGCAACATATCTTTGCAACATTTTTTGTCATTCTTGCTGTTGTTTTTCTGCTTAAAACGATAATAAATTCTAATAAAAAAATAGCATTACCCCTACTTGCATATCTATTTTTCTTTTTTTCTTTATGTACGAGAGAAACTTTTATTGTTTTTCCGTTATTAGCCGTATTAATTATGAATTTATATGAACAGTCGCAGTACTATAAGTTAAGCAAAATAAATGTGCAGTTTAAAATATTGTTGGGTTTTATATTTACTTTTTTAATTTATTGTTTTTTTAGGCAAATGGCATATCCAATTGTTTTTTCTAGTAGCGGGACAACTAGTTTTTTATATTCGATTATTACTAGATATTTAACTACAGATACAATTTATAGCTTATATATTTATTTTTTAGCATGTTTTCACCCGTTATACAGTGTTCATTATATCTTTGATCAACACAAATTTTTATGGTTTTATAGGTTGATAAAAATTTTTACACTTTCTATTCCTTTAATACTTTTTGTTACCAGCACTCAAAAAAAAATAATTTTGTTATTTGCCGCTTGCACGGCATTGCTTTTTTGGCCTATATTCACTTTTGTCTGTGGGGCGCCGAATGATCGAAATTTTTATGAGGTCTCAATTCCATTTATTTTGACATTTGTAGCTCTTTTCAAATTCACATCTTTAAAGAAATATTATTTTGCTCGATATTGTGGTGCTTGTTTACTCATTTTACTCACGGCATTTAATCTATTTTTTTTAGCGCAAAAACGTAAATATGTTTTCAATTATTTAGAAAGTTCGTTTCTTCCAATTTTGGAATTAAAGAAGGCATCAGGTGAAACGTTGCAAGATACGCCTCTTTTTATTTTCAATTTACCTTTGGCAATGTATCACTGGATGAGTCTTCCCCAGGCTCTCGAATTAAATGGAATCAATAGGGTTGCTATTGATTGTTATTGTGACAGTAGGGTTAGAATATTTGGTTCAGTAAACGATTTATTGGTTAAAATAGATGTAAATTCTTTTAGATTTATCAGTGATGATAAAGAAAAACTGTGGTTTACATATGAAAAACCATTTTTTAGAACAAATATTCATGATGATTTCCCTTTTGGGCGTCATAGTATTTATGTTTATAATAAAGACAATTGTATAATGGTTCCATTTCAGGAAGCCAAAATTTATGATATAGAATTTATTTTTAAAGAAAAAGAATATTACCATCCTGATGCAAAATTTCTTACGTGGGATTATGAAAATAATAAATTTATTGTTTTAAATAACCTAATAGATTGTAGGGGAGTTTGTGGTGCAAACATCTAAAAATATGAAAAACAAAAGACTTGTTTCAGTAGTTTTGGGTTCATATAATCGTCTTGATTTTCTAAAGCTTGCAATTGATAGCATTCGAACCGAATGTAAAGATTTATCGCATGAAATAATAGTTGTTGATGGTGGATCAAACGATGGATCGTTGCAGTGGATTTTAGAGCAGAAAGACATCATAACAATCATTCAGCATAATCGTGGAGAATGGTTGGGAAAAAATATTGAACGTAGGTCTTGGGGATATTTTATGAACCTTGCATTCAAATGTGCACAAGGCAAATTTGTGTGCATGTTAAGCGATGATTGTTTGGTTGTGCCCGGCGCAATTGTTAAAGGTGTTAAATTTTTCGAAGACAATTTGCAGCAGGGCAAAAAAATAGGCGCAGTGGCTTTTTACTGGAGAAACTGGTCACAGCAAGAAAAATATTATGTTTGCTGTACCCTTGGAAACAAAATTTACGTTAATCATGGTATGTATCTAAACCAGGCATTAAAAGAGGTTGATTATATAGATGAAGACAATTTCTTTTTTTATAATGGAGATGGTGATTTGTGCTTAAAGATGTGGCATGCCGGGTATGAATGCATAGAAAGCCCTGAGTCGTTTGTTGAGCATTATCCTCATGCAAATGTTGATGTCAGAAAAACCAATTATGAGAAATATAATCAGGACACTAAAAATTATTTAAAAAAGTGGGACGGAATTTTTTATAATAAAAAATTAAATAATTTGGGAATGTTGATTGAAAAAGAGTTTGAAGATACAGCAAAAACGGGTGAGTGTTTTAATCTTTTGCATCAACAGATTATTGCAAATAATCCCAAATTGGTTCGGCCTGCATCGGTGTTCAAAAAAATAAAACAAGATCTGTATTGGAAATTTAAGGCTGTTATGCGTAGGTTTTTTTAATAAATAGCCAAGAATTCCCCAAGGCTTATCAAGCCTGGGGATGAATTG
>CAZMQG010000011.1:0-53785 GCA_964568625.1 uncultured Pseudomonadota bacterium
AAATTGGAGAATATGGCTTATCTATTACAAATTAACAGTTATCGAGTTAGCGTTAATTAGGTCTTTACAACTACTAGAAGCTAGTCAAAAGCTTAACCCTGGTGAGTATGGGGTCTTTGCAGTTGATGAAGCTTTTGACGGAACTGCATTTAAAGAGGCTCAGGCTGCAGCGTTTACTTTAATTGAAGAGTTGGGAAAGAATCCCTCTGTAATGTGTATTACTAACACACACTTCCCTCTTATTCCAACGTTAGAAGAGACAGGTTTATTCCGCAATTATAAAGTATCTGTTGTAGATGTACCTGGACAAAAAATTGTGTATCCTTACAAACTCGAATCTGGAATTTCTCACCAAAATGTGGCTTTGAAAATTTTGGAAGAGGAAGGCTTTGGTGATGATTTTGTAAGAAGAGCGCAGCAGCTTGTTTGATGAAAATTAAATCGTATTTATACTATTTTAGGTTCCATGGTATGGCGATAACATCTTCTGTTATGCGGTAGCATTCATCTCCGGCATAAATTACGACACCCTTTGCAATGCGCAATTGTGGATAAGTTTCTCTAAATGCTGAAATACCACGGATATCATTTTTACTTACAGTTGTTGCAGCCTTTACTTCGATAGGATAAAAAACACCATCAATTTCAACGATTATGTCAACCTCTGCGCCTGCCAATGTACGCCAATGATAAAAATTTGGCATTATTTGCAAAGCTGTACAAAATCCCTTTATCATATTGAAACAATATGATTCAAAAAATGCTCCATGCATTGGACTTGCAGCAAGAGCTTCCGGTGAAGATATACGTTGCAAATAACATGCAAGACCCGTATCAGTAAAAATTCCTTTTGGTTTAAGTGAAAGTCGTTTAATGGAATTCATATGAAAGGGTTGCAATTCTGTCCATTGGTATGTATGTATTAAAAGATGTAACCAACGTTCTGCTGTTTTTGGCGAAATTCCAAGCTCTCTTCCAAGTTGCGAGTAATTAATCTCTTGAGAGGTAAGAGCGGCAATTAGTGCAATAAATCTTCCAAATATTGATAGATTTTCAATGTTTTCCAAAAGACGTACATCACGCTCAACATACGTTTGAACATAAGAGGAAAAGTAGGCAATGAGTGCGTTGTTTGGAAGATCAATGGTGCCTGGCATACCACCGCGCCAGATGGCTTCGATACGTGTTGGCTTGATATTTATTTTGGTTAATTGATTGTTAAAAAAGGTATCAGGATTTTTAAGGTATTGCAAAAACCAGTTTTGTTCTTCGTTAAATGTTGCATACATTTCATGGGGAGTCATAGGATGTACCGGAATAATAACAACTCTACCGGCTAAACTTTCCGAAACTGATTTTAAAATTGATAACTGTTGAGATCCGGTAAGAAAATATTGTCCCTTGGCATCAGAACGATCTACATATCGCTTGAGTGACGGTAGTAACTCAGGGACAAATTGAATTTCATCTAAAATAAGGGGTGGTTTAAAGTCATTTAAAAAAAGATCAGGGTTTTTTCGGACATTGTAGATATCCTGAATAGGATCAAAAACAAAAGTTTTGTCTTCAGGGAAAAGGTTAGCAAATAATGAGCTTTTTCCAACTTGGCGGGCGCCTACTAAAAAAATAATTTTAAATAATTTTGAGAAATTCCTAATGAGGGTTTCATTAATTCTTGGCCTATAATTCATATAATTTCCTAGTTAATTAGACATATGATTACTATTCTACCAGGTAAAATAACAAAACCATCAAAAAAATGTAAATAGTTTTGCAACTTTGCCTCGAAACCCATGCCTTTGATTATTTTGACCACACTGGTAGTCTTAAATTATACGTTAAAATAGCAGGAAACTTGAATAAAATTGGTTTTTTAAATAGAGGTTAAAATGAATATTTTTAAACAAATTCAAAAAATTGCATTAGTTTTAGTTTTGGTTCCATCTGGTTTATTGGGCATGGAGCAAGGCTCCTGGATTGAACTGGACAAACTTGGTCATAATGTTTTGATTGAGTGGCATAAAGTAACCGATTACAAAACTTATTTTGAATTTCAAAAATTACTTCTTCCTGTTCAGGCTGCTTCATTTGGCCAGCAGATGAAAGATTCTCTTCTAGATGAAAAGCGTCAAGTAAAACCCGAGTACACACAGAGAGTTCTTGGATTACCAGGGTTGATGCAAGTTGTCGAATGCTATCAAAGTGGTAACGAAAAGTTGTTTTTGGATAGCCAGATCAGTTGTTTTGATAGAGCTTGTGCGCAGTGCCTTGAGCAACAAATTGTATTTCCCAAAACCTGTTTTTTTGTCATTGCCAAAAACGAAAAAAATGAGATTTTGGGATATGCCGTATTTCATTCTAAATCAAAATATCCGAATGGTAGTGTAAGACTTGAGCCGTTGGCTGTACTTCCATCAGCGCAAGGAATGGGGTTGGGTCGAAAATTGATTTTTTCGATTAGGCAAATACTTCCGGAAACATCACGAATCTTTCTTAAAACATCTTTTTGGTTTACAGGAGCTATCTCCGTTTATAGAAAATTAGGGTTCAAAGAAAGGGTTGATGGGCTTTGGCACCTTTTTGAGTATAATCCGGAAAATCTTTAACTTTCGGTGATTTTTATCAAGTAAGCGAGTAATTTTTAGGCATTTTTATAAATTTGTGCTTTAAAATTCGATTATTTTGCCACAATTCCATTTTTCGGCTAATATGATTGCATTGTTACAATTTATTCGCCTCTAAAAATAGCGGGGCCGTTATGAAAGTTTTTTCAGTTATCATTTAAGTTTCTAAGTATCAGTGGCTGCCGGCTGCTGTGCTAGAATACTTTCCCTTAATTTAGACCGGTATCGTGAATGTAAATTCATTGGTACTGTGTTTTGTTTATTGTTTACATATAATTTTTATAGGAATACTACAATGTTTTATGCTAATCGCATAAGATTTATTAGTTCATGCCTTTGTATTGGTATGATCATGATTAATAGTTGTTTAACAAAAGATATTGAAAGAACTGAAAAAATGAGTAATAGCTCACATAAAATAGCCGAACAGGCACCCTTTCCTCAAGAACCCAAACGTCCTTTCCTTTATCATGAGGAAGAGGTTAGTTACCAAAATAAGACGGCAAGTGTAACACTTTCAGGCACGTTGACTATGCCCGATAAAAGCGGATGTTTTGCTGCTGTAATACTAATTGCTGGATATGGTCCAAATGATAGAGATTATTCTTTGATGGGACATAAGCGTTTTCTCGTTCTGGCAGATCATTTAACTCGCAGCGGACTTGCGGTTTTGCGTTTTGACAAACGCGGTGTTGGTAAATCAACTGGTGATTATGTTAGTGCTACAAGTCGAGATTTTGCCGACGATGTAGTTGCCGGAATTGAGTACTTAAAAACACGTAAGGAAATTGACTCAACTAAAATTGGATTAATTGGGCACAGCGAGGGTGGCATGATCTCAAGCATGATTGCTGCGGAATCCACTGACGTTGCTTTTGTTATTCTCATGGCAGGTATTGTTCAAGCAGACATTGATGGACTAGTTATTCAGACTGCCAAACAGATGAAGGCTGACGGTGCAAGCCAAGAGCTTCTTGACCAAGATAATAAGCTACGTACACAGATGCTTACGATAGTAAATCAATCAAGTTCTGAAGAATCCAAGGCTAAGCTAGAAAAAATCTTGCAAGTTTATTGGAATAATCTACCTGAGCATTTAAAGCTTGAATCTGAGAAGATTCCATTCGCAATTACTCAGGCTAAAATTGAGGGCATGGTCAATGTTTACAATTCACCATGGTATCGTTATTTTATTGGTTGCAAGCCAGAACGTTTCATTGCGCAAATTAAAGTTCCTATGTTGGCACTTTATGGAGATCATGATTGGATTACATCGTCGCAACCATCAATTTCCATTATCACTGAAACGCTTAAAGCTGCTGAAAGCAGTGATGTAACAACTGTTGAATTTCCAAATCTAAATCACTCTCTCCAGACTTGTAAAACTGGGGCATTGGCTGAATATGGGACTATTGAAGAAACGATTGCGCCAGTGGTATTAAAAGCTATGTCTGATTGGATTTTGAATAAAAGAGGGAAGACATATTCTGTGAATTTAAAGCTTGATTCAACCGCAAAAACAAATTTCGTAAGTGTCACAAATTTATCAGGAAAATTCTTGGCCAATGATAAATCAGGAAAGCAGGTTGTTCTAGAATGGATCAATACGGATATGGCATCTCTTGAATATGAGAAGGTCATGAAAAGTGTTTGGGATATTGCATGTCCAACTTATACCAAAGTAGAAGTTGATTTTTTACGAGTTCATCCAGAAGTAGTCGGAAAAGAAGATTATTTTAAACCATTTGAGCCATTGTTTAAGGATGGAATTCAAAATGTTAATTGGTCTTTGGTTGAAGAGAAAATGCAAGAAATTTTAAAACCGGTGTTTGTTTTTGATGTTTCAGCATTTGATGAAGATTTGAAAAACAAGTTTTCTTCGGCTGAGCACTTTTTTGTTTCAGTAAGAAATGAAAAGGCCGGTGGTCTGCTTGGATTCGCATCATTTTTAATTATTCCGGAATATGCTGCTGGTGATGTAAAGTGTATAGCTCTTGCGGTCAAACCCGAAGAACAAAATCGTGGGTTGGGTAAGCTACTTATGAGTTCGATATACAGGATCATTTCGGATCTTAAGCGTATTTTTCTATGTACTCGAACAACAAATATTATAGCTCAGAAAGCTTACTACAACTGGGGATTTGTTAAATATTGGACTAACGATGGTGTTACTCAAGTATTTGAAGAGCACGATTATACGTTCGATTTAAATCACTGGATTTTCATGGAATATAAATTAGAACAGTCAGATAAGTTGCAAAAAGTGGCTGCAACTTTGATTGATTTATCTTCTGGAAAATAAGTTTAATAAAATAAGCTGGTAAAAGAATTGGGCTATGCTGTGGTTTTAAGTGGCATAGCCTAATTCTTTTTATGTTTGTGTTGTTTAAGATAAAGTGTTTTTGACTATTTATATTGGCGTTGATAATTTTAACTATTATTTAAAATCATCTAAAATTTAGTTTAAAAGTATTAGGGGCAAAATGAACAACTTAATTATGATACTGGCCATTATTGCATTTATTGTATTAATAGGAGCAGTTTTTGGGCGATGTTTTTGCTTGTGGAATTGCTCAGGCAAAATAGTTTCTGAAATTCGTAACGTTAGAGATTTTAATAAAATTGATTTTAATTTAGTAGGTTCTCTTGAGATAGTTCAAGGTTTGGATGAATTGGTAAAAATAGATGCTGACGAAAATATTATTCCATTAATCGAAACAGTTGTTGAAGATGGAATATTGAAGATTAGAATGGTTAAATGGAAATGTTTCAGAAACATGAAAAAACTGAAGGTTTGCGTTTCAGTAAAAAATTTATGTTCAGTAAAAAATCAAGGCGTTGGCACTGTTGAAATAAAAAAACTCCAAACACAGTCATTAACGTTAATTTTAAGTGGAATAGGATCACTGAATGTACAAGATCTCGAAACTGATTCTCTCGATGCTCAGCTAACTGGTGTTGGCAGCTTGAATATCAATTCTGGAACTGCAAAAAAACAAATTATTTTAGTATCAGGATGTGGCTCATTCAATGGACAAAGCTTGGTTGGAACGACAGGTGTAGTGACCGTTTCCGGATGCGGTTCGGCAAAAGTGAATATTCAAGATATTTCGTGCAATAAAACAGGTGTTGGAAGTATCAAAAATTTTACTGATAAAAGTTGCGCTTAAAAAAACAGTTACTATCAAAATCCACCAATAGCATTGTAAATAAAATCAGGTGTTATATCATAAAGCCAAGCGATCAATTGCCAGCGTTTTGTGATATAAGCTTTTTTCTTTTTGGCCTTGATAGCATCACAAATTTGTTCAGCTGCTTTTTGAGTTGTCGCGACCCAGTAGACTCCTGGAATTTTGTTAATATCTTCTGCCTCTACCTCAACCCATCCTGGAATAATATCCGTAACGTAAATTGGAATCTTATTTTGAATCATTTTATTTCTAATACCCTCAAGATATCTTGAAATAAAAGCCTTTGCCCCACAGTAAACAGGGCATAAGGCATCACCTTTTAACCCACTTACTGAAGAAATTCCAACCAAATGCCCAGATTTTTGCTTTTCAAAAAAGGCTAGCGCAGCATTCGCCATTGTCCAAAATCCAATTAGATCAACATCAATTATCTTTTTATCTATATCGGGACATTCTTTACCATTACGAATATCATTGATAGCACTTATGCTAATAACAATCAAATCAAGACCACCCATCTCTTCAATTAATTCATACAGTTTTTGAATAGCAGTTTCTGTTTGCGTTACGTCAATCTGTTTGATATATGATTTTGTTGGGATCTCTGTTTGTAATGATTCAAGTAAATTTAATCTTCGTCCGACCAGTCCTACATCGTAATTTTTAGAAAGCATTTTTGCAACTTGCCTTCCCATTCCGGATGTTGCTCCGACAATGATTGCCTTGTCTTTTGTATAAATATTTGTGAAAAATAGACAAAATATATATAAAATTAATAGATTATAATTCATTTTAATGTCCCCCGTTCTGATATATTGATTTTCAGCTTCCTACATAAATATTAACAGGACATAAAACTTGATTACAATCGATCAAAATCTAATCGAATTTTGTTGCCTAGAATAAAGAAATCCTGGTTTTTTTTAAAAGAATAACGGAAAAGATTCTCTAAATGTTACATTAAGTAAATATTAGGGGCTTAATTTTATAGGGGGGATTTCGTATGAGAAAAACTATAACGTTTCTTGGCCTGTTTTTTGTTGTGTCAATTTTATGCTCAAAATTAGATGCATTTTTTGCAATTGCTATTGCTTGCGAGAAATATGGGTATCACAGTCAATTAGCATATAAGTATGCCTATGGTTTAGGAGCGGGTAATTCAGTTCCGCAGGTCCAAGATGATCTTCAACAAGATCTGATAGATGATGGAATCAAAAATGGACGAGTGAGAGATGTGCTTTTTCGTATGTCCTCCATTGAGCATGGATTTTTTGCCATAGTCCGGGGAATTGCTGTAAATGCATCAGCGCCTGGTGTGTATGTAGCCATTTTCGGAGTAGGAGTATCTAAAAAAGATCCGCTTGGTGCAATGAGTAATGCAAGAGAAGATATAAAGAAAACGATTGAAAAAATCAATACCAATGTGTTGATTGGTGTATTCGAGGAGATATCTGCTGATTTATTTGAATTTGGACAATTTTAGAATCATCAAATTTTGTATGTAAAAATTTCTTGTTTCTTAACTTATTTCATTTTTGTATGCATCTGTTTATTTTGAATAAATTTGATAATTTGATCGGCTGCCCGTTCGGGTGTTAACTTATCAGTATCTAACATTAAATCATAATTTATGCCTTGGTGAACTGTGTGATAATGGCTGCGGGCATGACCTTCAGGCGATGTGCCTCGCTTCTTTTCCCGTTGTTGAATTGTTTCCAATGATGCTGTAACGCCGATCCAAATGACATTTATGCCATGTAAGGCTTCTCTTAAATCAGCGAGCCATGCCTGTTCATATTTTATATAATCAACAATTACATTGTTGCCGGCATTTGCGTAGGCGGCTATGGCTTGATGCATGCCTTTGATTACTTTTTGTCCCTCTGTGCCAACCTCAAGTGTGAATAATTTACCATCTTTATCTTCGGAAGGGATTCCGTGCATCACAACATAGTGTTCCGGTTTACTTTCAAGATAAAATTTGGGTGGAAGTACTCCAACAAAAAAATTATCTATTCCAATCGAAAGCCAAGGTATGGATTGCTTAGCTTGAAATTCTTTAATAATACTTGATTTGCCGGCAGAAGATGGGCCATTCAGAATGATTACCGTTCCCAATTTATTATTTGTTGTATTATTCATGCAGCCTTCTGTAAATAAAATTACTATTCCCAAAAATGCTGTATAACTTAGTTTTTTAAATAAAGTCATTTTTTGCATGTTTGATCCTTTAGATTTATTTCGATAATATCCTTAATATTTTTAAACAGAGGCTTGCTCAATATCATGTGCCCCATTCCGGGAATAATATGCATCTTTGCATTTGGAATAAGATCTGCGCAATATTCTTTTATAATTCTTGGGAAAGCTAAGCAATCCATTTCGCCGTGAATTACAAAAGCCGGAACTTTGATGTTTTTTAAATCTTGAGTTCGATCAGGTAAATTTTGTTGTGCTTTGACATGATTGTGCAATGGTTCAACGCCTGCTGAAAATTTTTCAAACCATTCAATATGTTCGGGCAGTGTGCGCTCATACATGTCTTTTATATATTGCTGTGCAATATTTTTATCCATTGGGATTGTTCCGTGCAGATAAGCATATGACTTCAAAAAGCCATCAACACTTTGAGCATAATTTTTTGTTGGCTTATTTTGTGTCATGACCGACCATGTTTTTTCAAGAGATACTTTTTCTTGTTGGTTCAGCTCAGGATTACTTAAAATAGAAGAAGATATGAGTGTAATGCTAGCAACTTTTGATGGATAATCCAACGCTAGAAGTTGGGCAATTGCTCCACCCATGGAATGTCCGATTATATGTGCTTTGTTAATGCCATAACTATCAAGAATGGCAACTGCATCTGATGCTAAATCGTTTAAATTATACGGTTTTTTTGTATAATCAATGGCAGATGAAAGTCCCATATCTCGATGATCATATCTGATAACAAAATATCCTGACTTAGCTAATTGCTTACAAAAATCATCAATCCAGAATCTTGCCGGAGCCATTGCTCCGGAGATGAGCATAATTGTATGGTTTGATTTGTTCCCGAAAGACTCTGTGTGAATTTTTGTTTTATCAAACAAAATTATATGGTTTTGCATAGCAGGTTTCCTCTCATATCCAGTTAATTGAAAATTACCAAATATTTTTGTTGAGGGCCCAGGAATGGACCCTCATTAATAACCTAAACAAAATCAAGACGTTTTTTCAATGCTTTAAACGACCAAATTGCAACGCCGCCTAACATTACCAACAAAACTGCACAACAAATCCAAAAATTTATTGATCCTTCTTGTCCAAGGAGTGCTGCGCGCATGCCCTCTGACATATAAACGATCGGATTTAAAAGCAGGGCGTAGGCCAGCTTTGGAGAAGTTGTATAAACCGAATTCCACGCAAAAGCATAACCACCCAAAAACCACAATGGGAACATAACTCGTGTCCATAAAATATCAAATTTGTCCATTGATGGAATAAGTGCAGAGACTAATAATGTTGCAGTTGCACAAAATACATTAGTTAATATAACGAAGAATAGCAATTTTACCCATGAAACGGTAAAAAGATCAAACCTATTCCACAGAATCAACTTGGCAAGTGGCAATGAAGCAAAGCTCATGAGAGTTCCAATCGTTGAATAATAAAATATGTGGCTGCACAAAACAGTTGATGTGTGCGTTGGGAGTGTTAAATAATATGCGATTGTGTGATCACCTTCCAGGTCTGATACAAATGTTACTGCATTTCCGTAAAGCTCAAAAATGCCAACCGATGCTATTATTCCACCAAGTTGAAATGGCCCAAAGGCGTCTGAAGTTCCAAAAGACTGCATCAGGTATCCGGACACAAGCATTGAACAGCCAGCCCAGATGTAAAAGTTGATAAACTTGTCCAGCAGAACTTGTTTGGCATTTGTAAATTTTAATCGTATTAACTGTTTTAAAATGTCTAAATCAATTCGATCTTGCTTCGCGATTTTTTTTTGATCTCGCTGCGCGATTTTTTTTTGAAATATCATACTCATAATTGTTCCTTATTTTCTTGAGGCTCTTGATTTTCTTGCATTAATTCTAGAAACACATCTTCTAAATTCTTTTTCTTGAAGTCGGACAAAAGCTTTTCCGGCGTATCAATTAATTTAATAAGTCCTTTGTCCAAAATGCAAACACGGTCAGATAAGATTTCAGCCTCATCAAGGTAATGTGTGGTTAGAATTACCGTAACACCTTCTTGTTTAAGTTCCCTAATCTTTGCCCAGATTTGACGCCTTATGTGTGGATCAAGCCCAACGGTTGGTTCATCAAGAAGCACTATTTTGGGGCTGTGCATGAGACAGCGTGCAATCATAAACCGTTGCCTGTATCCTCCAGAAAGAATATCTGCTTTGCGATCCAAAAAATCGCCAAGCTCAAACTGTTCAACCAGTTTGTTCAGTCGCGTAGTAATTTCATTTTCTGGCATTTTATGCAGTCGCCCTGCAAAGCGCAAATTTTGTTCAAGTGTTAAAAAACCATCAAGATTTGGTTTTTGCGGACAAAATCCAAGATGTGATCTGTAGTTGGCCAGGTCTTCATAAATTGATTTGTTATCAAATATTATATCACCTTCGGTTGCAGGATGGAGTGTTGCAATTATTGAAGATAATGTTGATTTTCCTGCACCGTTAACGCCAAGAAGAGTGATAACCTCATCGTTATAAATATCCAATGATACGCCCTTGAGCGCGTCAATTGGCTTTTGGCCTTTTTGTTTATACTGTTTTTTTATGTTTTTTATTTGTAAAAGTTTATTGGACATAATAATCTTTCAAAAAATATATATTAATTTTTTTAGAAACAAGACGGAACAACCTGAAAATTGGCGGTGCAAAAAAGAGATGTGCCAATTTAAGGTAGCAATTAAAGAATTACCCCTGCAAGCGCAGGTGTGCGAATAAAAGATACTGAATTAAATTTCAGCTGTTACCATTGAGGATAATAGCCGACACTCAGCATGATAAATTAGGAAATAAAACGAACACCAAAGAATGCAAAGTAATTATTTACTTGATCTCCGTCGGATGACAAATAATGATTGAAGCGATTTTCATTGTGGGACTCCCTATAAAAATAGAGTTATGATTAAAAAAATAACATGTACTTATTTAATCATAAATGTTGCAGTCTGGCAATTTATTTTGAAAAACAGTATAAAATGCCGTAAAAACTACTTTTTTAGTTGAGGGTATTTATCAGGTCTTGCAAGATATCGATTTACTTCTGGATTATTTTCATCAATTTCTATTGAAGAAACGTAAATGCCTTGAGAAAAGTCGCCTTTGTGTAATTTTTTTGTTTCACGAATTTTTTCAATTTCTGTTATCTCAAGCTTGTGTGCTGATAATATTGTGTAGACGACTTCCAGCAAATCTGCGAGTTCTTCTTTAAGTTCATCAACTGATTTAGTTTCTGCAACTTCATGCGCTTCTTCAAGTAATTTGTCTTTAAGGGCAGCAACAAGCTCGGTGCTTTCTAATTTTTTATTGTGTACGATGCAGTTGGTAGTCAGCATCATATCCAGAATCTTATCTCTTATTAATTTGTCGAATTTAAAACTTTGCTTAGCCATTGGAACCTCTGTTTTATTTTGTTAAATCGTTAAGTAAGTTGCCAGCTGAGTGCCAAGTTACAATGCGCCCTTTTTCCATATCCCAATTTTTATCCCCACCGTAAACAAGCACATTGTTTTTTTGCATGGTTTTTGTAAGAGTGTTCCAGGGGAGCATTTTTTCGAGTGCTTCAATGTCTGCAGTCTTTGAAGCTTTTATCTCAATTGGGGTGATGTTTCCACCTTGTTCAACGATACAATCAATTTCAAAATCTGATTTATCTCGCCAATAATAACAAGAAGGCCTAATTCCATGATTTAACTGCTGTTTTACAAAATCTGATACAATCATTGATTCAAATATGTTACCGCGCATGTAGTTTGCGAAGAGTTGATCAGAATTTGTGAGCCCAAGCAAAGAGCAGACAATGCCGGGGTCATAGAAGAATATTTTTGGGGACTTAATAAGGCGTTTTCTAAAATCCTTGTGATATGGTTCTAATAAAAAAATTATATAACAGGCCTGTAGCACAGAGAGCCATTGCCTTACCGCAGTTACACTAATTCCCAAATCATCACTTATTGATGATAAATTCAAAATTTGTCCATTGCGTCCAGCACAAAGTCGCATGAAGTAACTAAATCTATCAAGATTTGTAACATTTTTTATCTGTCGAACATCTCTTTCAAGATAAGTGTTAATGTAGCTGCCATACCAGTCAACAATGGAAATTTCTTTTTTATAAAGCTCGGGATAAAATCCCTTAAAAAGAGTTTCATCTATTGATGGTGGAATAGCATTTGCCTGTGTTAACTCGCGAATTGATAGCGGCAGCAAGTTTAAAATAGCCACTCGTCCAGCCAGACTTTGGCTTATGGATTCATTTAAAAGGAAATTTTGAGAACCGGTAATTATAAAGTGTCCTGGTTTATGGTATTCATCGATATAAATTTGTAGATAAGAAAAAAGCTCAGGAACATTTTGCGGCTCGTCTAAAATGATCCCGGAAGCTCCCATAAACTTTTTTAAGAAATTATGCGGATCGGCCCGAAAAATGGACCGGGTATTTGGGTCTTCAAAGTTGAAATATTCGTAGTTGGGAAAAGTTTTTTTTACAAGTGTTGTTTTGCCGGATTGCCTTGGTCCTGTAACTGAAACAGCAGCAAATTGGGTTGCCAAAGTCTTTAATTTGTTTTCTAACGTTCTTTTTATTATCATTTTTCACCTCAAGACAAGTTTAAACTTAGAGTTTAAACTTGTCCAGGCAAGCGTAAAAACTCGGTAAATGCGCTGATTTCAAGACATTTTATACAATTTTTGTCGAATTTAACGCTTTGTTTTCAATTATGTTAATTTTTTAATAAACCATAATATCAAATCATCATCCACTCGGACCGGGTCCCCTGGTTCGACAGGTTTATTTTTATAGGTTATACCGCAACCATCGGTAATATATCCTCTTTTAATGTAAAGTTTTTGTGCATTACCATAGTCCGAATATAATCCTGTACCAAGCCCAACATATTGGCTTCGTTTTTGTGCTTCTGCTTCAGCCAAATCAAGCAACTTGGAACCGATTCCCTGTTGTCTGAACTTTTGTAGTACATTCAAATCGCTAATTTCAGGAATATTTTTATCAGCAAAATGTTGATAATCAGAGTGCCATTTTAAGCAGACGTAGCCAACAAAAACGTTTTCCTTGAATGCCACCCACACAAGTCGCGTATTGTTTTTTTGTTCTTCAAAATACTTTTGAAAAAGTGACGATGGTTTATTCCAGCCTATTTCATCAAATGCAGCAACTATTTGTGGAATATCTACTTTTTCTAAAGCCCTAAAATTGAATGGAACTATATCAGTCACTTTGTTCATTGCAAGTCCTGTTTTATATTGAAAAGATTAAAGTGTATTTATAATTACATCTTTTAAGTATTGATTTTTAAAATCAGTTTTCTGTCCGATTTTTGCTTTCCCATCTGATACAAATCTTGCAGCAAGCGGCTTGTCATATTTTTCCGCAAGGCCTTTCATGAGCGATAATATTTCTTTAACTCGCTCTTTATTTTCATTTATCCCAATAGGGTAAGTGTCAATGCCAAGTCCTGAGTGTAGCGATAAAAAGATATTTCTTTCAATTGAGAATTCATTTGCTTCGTAAGCCTGTGCCAATGAAAAATCCTCAAGACAGGGAAACATAATTCCACACAGTCCGACGGGCTTAGGGTTTTGGGCTTTTATAAATTTTGTTATTTTGATATAAAAATCGGTTGTAGTAGAACTGGAAAAGCCCATAGGATGTAGTTGATTTACAAAATTAATAAAACTACTTTTTCCCGAAAACAATGGTGCAACTGATGAGTCGATGCCAATAAATTCAGGATTTGTTTTGAATAAATTATTTATTTCTTCCCAGCAATTGCGCATTTTATGTAGCCATTCTTCGAGCGCATCACAGCTTTTGGTTGTTTTACAGCCTTCGGCCAAGTCTGTTGCTTGCAGGCCAATTGAAAAACCGTCTTGATGGTAAGCGGCAGATGGAAAGAATGGACTTGAATGGCGATTTTTGAAAACGTATGTGAAATTAAATGTTTTGGCTGCATTTCTTTTTATAATCTCAAACAAAAGATCAACAAAATAGTCATCAATTTTATCAGAATTGCAGAGCTCAACATTAAAAGAAACATTTTTTGCATTTAAAAAATCTTGCATTTGAGCTTGTATTTGTGTTTTGTTTAGCGTGCCTACGCTTAGTAACGTGTCTGGCAAATCAAGTGCGTCTAGATCTTTTACAGAAACTGGAGAGCAGAGTCTTTTTGTTTGAATATCATAATCTGCAGTTTTAAGTGTTTGTTCAATTGAATTTAGTTTTTGTGTAACTTCTGAATTTGGGTGTTTTGAAAAATAACAGATAGATCTTATAATTTTATTCATGACGATTAATCTTTCTTAGGTATATAAATTGCTTTTAAAACTTCATTCATCGTTTTATAAATTAACGAAATTTCATGTTCTGTACATGCATAAACAATCTTTGTTTCGATATCATTTTTGATTGGATCAACTGTGCATAAAATTCCATTTATTTTTTTAATTGGGCAAGATCCAACCCAGATATCTACCTCATTCCCATCAGAAGCTTTTGTTCCTTTCAAGAATCCATAATCAACGGGATAAATAAATGTTGGATATTTTGGATGAGCGGTATTTTTAGGTCGTTCAATTATGATTTCTGATTTTTCAAGTAGTGTGTTTAACATATTCCAAAATGCATTGTTGGTTTGCATGAATTATTCTCCAATATTTCTCATGAAGATTTTAAAATCTTCAATATTTTTGTAGTGATGGCATGTCCATCCAAGTTTTGCAGCTGCTTCAACATGAGATTTTGAATCATCAATAAAAGCAATATCCTTGGACTGAATGTTAAGCTTTGATTCAATGTATCTGAAAAATTCCGGTTCCGGCTTTATAGCTCCAATTTTACATGAAGAAAAAAAGCCATCAAAGTAATGGGCAACCTTTTCTTGAAGAAATGCGGTCCGAAAGCTATCTTGATTGGTTCCAATATAAAGTTTGGTGTTTTTGATAGATTTAATCGTTTGAAGCATTTCTGTATTAATGTTTAAATCATGGTTAAGCCAATACTCAATGAAATCATCAATTGACAATGCTATTTGCAACTCTGTAAATATATTTTTAAGGTGCTCTTGCATATCAAGCAACCCCTTCATAACTAATGTCCAATTACCAGAATAAATTTTAGACATTTGTTCTTCAGTAAGCCCAAGGTCAGCGTGAATATTTTTATGCCATAAATATTTACCATTTGCATCTTTGCAATGGGTTAGAACTCCATCAAAATCGAAGATAAATGCTTTCATTTTTTGTCCACAATAGCGATTACTCTTGCCAATGCTGAGTCTGTTTCGGTTTTTAGTGGTAATGCAACAACTTTAAAATTGTTTAATTCCAATAAACTTTCGAGATTGGTCAAATTCTCAATAATCAAAATATTGTTTTCAAAAAATATTTTGTGTGTTTCAAAAGGATATTTATCTGGTGAAAAAAAGTCGATTCCTATCATTTTGATTTTATGTTTTACAAGTTCATTGGCGAAATTTACAGAAATTATTGGATGATTGTTAAAGTAGTCTGCTGAGCCAAATTTTTTATCGGATCCTGTTAGAATCAAAACAATTAAGTTATCTTCTGTTGGTAGATCTTTCAGTAAAGATTCATCGATTGTTTTATTACGGGCATCAATCAAATATCCTTTTCCTACAAATCTATCAGCAGGAAATTCAGAAAGTAAAACTTTGGATTCAGTTAAATGTCCTGGGCCATCGATGTGTGTTCCAACATGCATTCCTGATGTTAGCATCCAATCGATATATTTATTTTCAGCCAAATTACGAATTTTTTCGATGGATGTCGGTTCATCAAAATGATGCACAGGCATTGATTTTGTAAATTTGTGAGTTAGGTCGATAATTCTTGGCATATACGGTTTCCTTTTGTTCAGACTTCCAAAAAACATATATCCTGTAATGAAAATAAGTATTGTAGTTGTTACAAAAATTAACATATTTTTCATGATTGTGATTGCTCCCTGAATTTGTAAATTTAGTAATATGATAAATTTACCATATTTATTTAGTTTTGTGGCTAATCCTTACGATGTTGAATTGGTTTTATGCTGAATTTAACAATATTTTATTAATTTGATAAAATTATCGACTTGATTTAAAGTATTTTCGAAAAATTTTTAACATCTTTTAAACAGATAGGATTTAATGAATAAAGAACGATTCAAAATGAATGCCTTTGTGGCGTTGATTTTACGTAAAAATGATACAATTTTGCTCATAAGACGATTCAATACCGGAAGTGGAGATGGATTTTATTCTTGCGCCGGAGGGGGAGTTGATGGAAATGAGCCAATTACGCAAGCGATGATTCGCGAAGCGGATGAGGAACTTGGGATAAAATTAAAAAAGGAAAACTTGAAAATAGTGCACATTGTTCATTCCAAGCAGAGAGACGGTGCAAATGAGAGCATGGGGTTTTTTCTTGAGGCAACAGAATGGGAGGGCAAACCGCAAAATATGGAGCCGCATAAGCACGATGATGTTGCATGGTTTTCAATAAATAGTTTGCCCCAAAATATATTCCCTCGACTCATCCATGTGATTAAGATGATGGATGAAAAGATTTTTTACAGCGAGTATGGTTGGGAGTAATTTTGAATTTATTTTTTAGCAAAGTTTTTATCGTTTAAACTTCTAAAATTTTGTATTTAAATGCCTAATTTCTAATAAAAACGACATTTTTATTAGAAATTAGGCATTTTTCAGTTTATGGCGCTTTTAAATTGATTAATTTTCGTGTATTATTAATATTCATATTGTAATATTAATTCGGTTTTTAATTTATTTTAAATAATTAAAAAATATTCTATTTTGTTACTGGGGGCATTGTTCATGATTTGCAAAAAATTTATATCACGAATTTATTTATATTTAATGTTTGTTTTTGTAGTAATACCATGTTTATGTGGTATGGAAGAACCTTACAGAACTCAACAGACAGCAGTTGCCCAGACTTCAGCTTCTGCAGTGTCACAATCTTTTTATAATGAAAAAGATTTGGAGTTGATAGAGTTAACTTTTTTGAAAACGATTGATACTATTTTTGATTTAAAAGACAGTGCTACTAATGAGTCGAAGAGAGTAATTGATCTCGCTACAGTTCCCCAAGATTTTCGTGTTTTCTATGATCCTGATGGACAAATTCCTTTAATAACTCCAATGGATTATTTAAAACGGATTAAGGATTATTTTAGATGCTCGCCATACTGTTATGTAATAGCCCTTATGTATATTGAGAGATTTATAAGTATATATAAGATATATATGAACGAATTTCATCTGGCGTGCTTTAATCAATTTACATTTCATAGATTATATTTAGCAGCACTTCTGGTTGCCTCCAAAATTTATGGAAGTGATAATTATTATACAAATAGATATTATGCCAGCGTTGGAGGAATATCAACAGAAGAGACAAATGCCTTAGAAAGGCAAATTCTTAGCCTTATGGGTTTTTGGGATATAAAAGATTTTACCCTTCATGTTCACAGAGATGACTTTGATCGTTTTGTGATTAGTCTTCAAGGTGAAAAGGAAAGTCTAAGAAAGAAGTATGCGAAGCTTTTTCCGGATATGAAGTTAATGAGTGTTACTCGATAATCTTATTTTCTTTCTGCAGCTGATTAAACTTGTTGCCAACAAATGCTGCAACAAAGACCCAGAACGCAACAAGGCCAAGCGAGACAAATGTTCCAAAAATAAGGAGGGACGAAAAATTTCCTCCAAGTGTCCCTGTTACTGTTGCTCCGGCGCCTTTTGCCGTTCTACATCCAAAACCGTCAATCCAGCTTTTTGCTTTAAATTTGACGTCTTTGCTTGTCGGAATATACATAACTTCTTTTGATGGATTATTTAATGTGTAGCTGAGGCCCTTGAATATAACCATTGCAACAAAAAATGCCCACATCAAGAAATAAAGGCTTGCTCCTGCGATATAAAAAGCAAATATGGATGCTACCGTTATTCCAATTATCGTTGGATATGAAATTATGCAAAATTTCAATCCAAATTTACGCATCAAGAAACTGGTTCCCAGTAATGCAAAAATTAGTGATAAAAATCCAATAGTCAGACCGTTCATAGCTTTGAGCCAGGCAAATCCCGCTCCTCCATCAATATCCACCGGATAAATTTTAATTGCACATAGACCCATTTGGAACTCAACGATTGTTCCAATAATTTCATACATTGTCGTAACTACTAATAATCCGGCGACATAAGGTCTGCTTAATAATATTTTTAAGCCTTCTAGCATTCCTGTTTTTTCATTTTTGTGTTCAGCTTTTTCAATTTTTTCTGCAAGAGTTATTGGGGCATGTTTTATGTACCATTTTAGAAGAAATGGCATAATGCAAATAGATATACCTCCAATTGCCAGAAGTGCTCCTGACCCTAATTCTTTAACATATGTTGCTACGGTCCAGGTTCCTAAAATCAATCCAAGTTGTGAAAATGTAAAAAGCATTCCATAGCCTTTTTTAGCCAATTCTGTTGACATTGTGCTGGCTACAATTGACAGGAAGAGCGCAGGCATAATTGATCCGTATGCTTCAATAAAGCAGTATGCGAACCAACCTAAAAATTTACCCGGAATAAATGAAAATACGGTTTCTATTATTGAACCTGATGATGCTGTCAGTATACTTGGATTCGCTACCAAGTAGCCAAGCCCAATAAAACCAAAACCAAAAAAAGTTGCGATGCTGTAAAAAAGAATATCGCGTTTTAAAAGGTCGACTAATTTATTATAAAAAAGTAGGACGCAAATTATGCACACAAGTGATACCATTTTTGCAAATGGTTGATACCGATATCCGACGAGTGTTGAAAATACCGGATCTTTCATTACTCGAATTAACCAGTAGGCTCCGATTAAAATAAAATATGTGGCGGATAGAATTCCAAATCGTTTGAATTCGTCCTTGCTCATTTCGCCCCAAAAAAAACTAGTTGCTTTTGTAAAATACGACATGAAATAGTCCTTCGCCTGAATAAAAATGCATATTTAATAATTATAATAATTGACATATTTTAATAGAGAAATTCTAGAAAAGATACTGGAGGCTTCATTTTTTGATATAGATAATGGAATAAAAATAAAATTTGTGTTTAATTTTAAAGTTTTTTAGGCAAAAATACTATTAATTGACCGAATGCTTTCTTGGTTTGTAACATGATTTCATGAGTTGTTCCCAAAACCAAAAGGATTAGATTATGAGTTTAATTAAAAAATTATTAATCTCAGAAACACTGAGTATATATTTTTTTATGTTTGGGGTTTCAATTTGTTCCATTTCTGCCCCAATTTCAAAAGATGAGGGTTCTTCATCGTTAGAAGAGATTATGCATGTAACCCTTGTTAATACATCTAAGTATGATTTTTTTATTTCAATGAAACAGAGTGAAACTTTTGTTTTGAATGCAAGTATAAGGCATAACCGTATAGGCAGTGTAGGAGAGGTTCAGTTTTTTGCTAAAAAACTTCCATCATCAACATTTACACAAGTTCCTTTTTGTTCTGCAGATTTTCTTAAAAATATTATAGGCCGAATATGGCTTGTAAAAGAAGAAGCATCAACGGATTTTTACTATAAGAGTTTGTTTAAAAAGTCTGTAATATTTTTAATTCAACCCAAATTGCTTACAGGGCTTCAAAGTATTACGATTTGTGTTGAGGATGACAACGTAGCTGAATATATGTATTACAATTTTACAACTGGTTTTGGATGTAATATTTGTAAAAGAAGATTTGTGAGAGGTAATATTTTAACAATTCTTGATTGTGGTTGTGCATTTCATCAGGAATGTTTCTATACTTGTGATCGTTCCGTACAATGCTCTCAATGTCATAATCCTATAAATAAGCATGAATTTCAAAATTGTCCATGCGTATATGAAGCAAAATATTTTTTAGGTCCAATTTCAAGATTAATAAGTGATACGGATGATCTAAAAATGCGCGTCTTAAAAGGTGAACAGAAGGGATCTAAAAAGAGTTATCACACAAAAAACTCAGCCGTGAAGTAAAAATATCGATTGAGTTTAAAACTATTGACTTTTGTTTATCAGAAACTTTAAAACTATATACACTTCTAATTTATTAAGAAGATAGGGGAAGGGATTAAAATAATATTTTTTAGGGGGGTAGGTAATGAGACTATTAGCGCAATCTCGTCATTTTATTATTTTATTTTTTGCGATTACATTTTCATCAAATGTTTTTGTAAGAGCAGAACATGTTGATGATAAAAAGTTTCAAATTCTTGAATCTATTTCTACATATGTACATGAGTTGGGAAACGGGGTACATGAAGTAGGGCATGAAATATCTGAAAGTTTTCATAATCTGGTTGATTATGTAGAAGATGTTTTTCATATTTCGCACCATGGTGCTCCAAAATTTAAATATGATGTAACACTTGTTGGGTTTGTTAATTTTGCTGATGGAATTGGTCGGCACCCAATTCTTTTTAAAGAGTGTCTTGGTTCGAATGTAAATATGAATTTTGTAAGTACTCGAGATATCCCCGCCGAAGTTGAAGATGCCCAACTTGGTTTGCCTCGCCTTAACCCTGCAGATAAAAAAGATGTAGGAGCAGTTTCAATTTTACTTGATATTATCTCGGATAAAGCATTAAGTTTATATAAAAAAGTGCCTGATAGTCATATCAAAATTGCTTATACAATGTTTGAATCAACAGAGATTCCAAGTAATTGGGTTAAAATTTTAAATAGCAAGTTTGATATGGCCGTTGTACCGGATCAGTTTCTTGTTGATGTTTATAAAAATTGTGGTGTTCAAATTCCGGTTTTTGTTTTGCCTTTACCACTTATGTTGGAAAAATTTTTGGAGTTAAAACCTCAAGCACAGGCACAGAAGCCATTTGTTTTTGGTATGTCAGGTGGCTTTTGGAAAAGAAAAAATCATATACGAGTGTTAGATGCGTTTGCCCGAGAGTTTGGCAATAGTAAAAAATTTAAGCTAAAGCTACACGGGCGATTTGGGGAAGAAGCAATCATTAAAGAACTTTCTGATAAAATTGCTCAGTATGGGCTTACCAATGTAGAACTTATAGTTAAGCCATATGATTGGGATGAATATTTGGAATTTTTTAAGTCTTTAGATTGTTATGTTTTCTTATCTATGGGTGAGGGGTTTTCCGTTACCCCACGTGAAGCTCTTGCTTGCGGTAAACCATGTATTTTAACGAATAATACTGCACAAACTACCATCTGCAATTCAGGATCAGTTGCTGTTGTAAGATCAGATATTTTAGTTCCTGCGATATATGATTGTCATTATGATAATTTTTGTACCAGAGATGCAAAATTGGAAAATTTAAAGAGACTTTTGCAAATTAGCAGCTTTGAAGTGTTGGATAATATTTCTAAAGAGCAAGAAGACGAATTTTTATTGGAATCAGGTAATATTGGTTATCAATTTGATTGTACGCTGCGAGATGCACGAAAAGCAATGCGTGATGTTTATAAACATTATGATGAATATTTAGAAAAGGCATCTTATGGAAGAGAATGGGTTAAGTCTTATTTACAGGAAAATTTAAGCAATAAGTACATTAGTATGGTTAAACCGGAATCTATTGTTTTGGGAAAACAGAATATTATTGGAGATAACTTTCTTGTGACTGACTCAAAAGAGTTATATGAAAAGTATAAGTATATTCTGGATAATCAATGAACAGTGGATCAAAATTGTTTTTTTATGATTCGATAAAGATATTAATTTTATTTATATTTTTATGTGGATCTATTTTTGCCGAAAATGATATACAGACTCTTATTGATTCTGGGAATATTAAAAATTGTTTTTTAGATGGTGGAACGCTTCAGCTAGCAGGTAAGGGTTTGCAAAATTTGAATGGTATGAAAAATATACCAAATCCGGAATTAATTAAAATTATTGATCTATCTCATAATCAGATTAAAAATTTGAACGGATCTTTATTCAAGTGTTTTACTAATCTTGCAGAGCTGGTACTTAACCATAATTTGATTGAGCAGTTTGAATCACTTGATGGACTTAATAACTTACGAGAGCTTCATTTAACTCACAATAAACTAAAAATATTCGATTTAGAACAATTGAGTAAGTTTTCCATGTTGTATGTTCTTAATTTAGGTTTTAACGAAATTAGTGTAATAAAAACCGGTGATAATGTAATTTCGAAGAATCTTGATTTGAAGAATCTCGAAATGTTGTTTCTTAATAATAATAAAATAAAAGATTTACCGGCCGATGCTTTTAGTGCATACCCAAACCTTCAAGCTTTATATTTGCAAAATAATATGATTGATAATTTAGACAGTAAGAGTTTTAGTGGTTTATCCAATATTAGACTGTTGTATTTATACGATAATTTTATTACAAAGCTGCCGTCAAATGTCTTTGTGGACTTGAAGCAATTGCATCTTTTGTATTTAAGAAATAACAGTATTCAAATATTGGAAAAAGATTGGGATGCGGGACTTAAAAGTCTTAAAATTTTAGATATTTAAAGGTTATTAAAAGTTGGGAGAGTAATGTTGAAGTTTATTATAAAAATAATTTTATTAGGTGCGTTGGCGTTATATTTCTTTGCCCATGTATCTTCTCAAGTTATTACGCAAACAACTGAGCATGCATCGACTGAAAAGAGATCTAAACTAGAAATTGGTAAATTTCTTTCAATTGTCAGGAAAGAAGTATATCAGGATATCTTGATTAATGGTGTGACTATTAAAGAAGGCGTGAAGGATTGTGAAATCAGGTATCCAAATATCAAAAAAATTCTTGATAAATATAAACGTCCATTTACGGTTCTTGATATAGGTGCTTCTGAAGGATATTTTTCTATTCGTATTGCATCAGAGTATGATTGTACGTGTGTTATGATTGAAGGTGACAATTCATTACTACTTCCTGAAATATGTCGGTTAAATAAACCGCTTAACAATCTTATAGTTTTAGAAAAATTTATTACACCTCAAGATTTAAAAGAGCTTGGGGAGTGTGAACACTTTGATGTGGTACTTGCTTTTAATGTTATACATCAAATGAAAAATGCCTGGAAAGAGACAATTGATTACCTACTTACCTTGGGAGATAATATAGTTATCGAAAATCCACCACCTGATTGTCGAACTGCCGCAAACAAGGAAGTTTTGCCACTTATTGAAGCATATCTTATGCAAAATAAACATGGAAAGATTATAGGGCAGGTTCCTCGTTATGGTCGGCCAGGGCTACCGGCACCTGATCAAAAATATTCGAATGTATATCTGTTTGAAATGAATAAAAATGTCCTGAATAAGCCAACGTGGGGATCTCCCAATATTCGTTTTTATGCTATCAATAGTAATTATAAAGAGAAAACACTTTACAAGCCTCGTGTTAATAAAACAATTGATTGGAAGAAAGGAATCAATCTCTGGACTTTTAGGAACATGAATGGCGTTTATCCTACAAAAGATATAATTTGTGAAGAGATCAAAAGACTTTCTGCGTTTTCTCATGGTGATTTTTTACCATGGAATATGGTAATTCAGGGTGATAAACTGGATTTGATTGATTGGGAAGATAATAACTCTCCAGCATACATGCATAATTATGAAGCTTGCTTGGCTCAATATGATGCGAAGTCATAACAATTTTAAAAATACCTAAATATTAAATTGGGAATGGGAATTTTGGTATAAAGTGACTTCTAATCTCTTCTGTGGAGGGTAAGCAGAGAACAGTACGTTTTTTGCTTGGAGTTCCGGAAAAATAACGGTATAAATCTTTTAAAATTATATATGGGCAATCACATTTTGTGGGGTGTGTAACGTGCGATGTTGCTTTACAGTTTTCTTCATATGTTGTGCCATGTCGAATATACGAATCTAGTGAAAATATTGCTGTTTTAGTAAAAATATGACATGACCAATGTGACAGTGTTTTTAAAATAATTATAATGGGTTTTTGAAAATCGGTGGGAATTGTTTTTTCGATAGTTGCTTGGTCGGTAAGTAGATAAATTGTTTTTCGCTTTTCATCTCGGTTTCTTAGTACAAATTCAACCGCTAAAAATAAATTTGGGATTTGTTTAATATCTTTACCAAAGACCATGCTCAAAAGATTTTTGCCGTCTTCCAGGTGTAAGCCTTCTCTAACTTGATAAAATTGTGAAAAAGTTTCTTGAGGATTGGCTTGAAAAATTTCACTGTAAAAATTTTCAAATTCTATAGCACAATCTTCGGTGTTTAATTTTAAATTTTCTAAATTGACTTGCTGTTCACGCTGAGTCATCAAAATATTATACATTGTTATAACGTTAAAAATTGTAAAATAACCGCAACGCCACATATCACCTTGCTGAAGAGATTGAATATGGCGCCAATTAATTCTATTTAACCAACTAATTTTGGGTGCGTTTTGTGGTATGCATGCGTGTTTGGTTGCTGGGATAGCAGCCATTGTTGAACTTGTGGAATTAGTGGTGATTTCTTCGCTTTTACGCTTGTGTGTTTCAGGTATTATACACATAAGAGAGCTAGCAAAAAATAATAGACAACTAAATGTTGTAATAAATAATCGAAGATTTACATTATTTCTGTTCATTTTTGTCCTACAAAAACTCAATATTTTTATTGATGATTTGCCTTATAACTGGCTTGCGTTTCGTGAAAACATTGGTGTTTACATACTCCGGTATCAGGGTTGTAAATAAAAACAAATGCTCCATCGTGCATTCCCGGACGACAGATGTTTTTATCTTGCATTGCTCGTTCATATCGATAATAAGAGTCATTTATAATTTTGCCTCTCAGTATAACAATGCGTTCATTTTTAAATGGGTGAAGTTGTTCTATAAATAATTGGTGTATGCCGGCAGTGGTTGAAAGTGCCTGCTCATGAATATCGATGCCATAACGAAAAAAATGTTTCACTTGATCGGAAAAGTTATGGAAAGAGTCATTGAATGGTTTTTCATCAAGTTGATATGTTGTAAACGGAGCTTGTGTTATATGTGGATTGTCCTGTTCTTTGTAAATAATTAGCATCATACCATTTCCCCAAGGGCCGCCGTGTGATTGTCTTATAGCAACAAATCCAGTTTCATCTTTAATGTAATCATAATTAAATAGGGGCAGTGATAATAGTGGGTTTAGATAATCGCTTAGTCCTTGCGGAGATGCTTGGCTGCGGGTAGGTTTATGTACGTGTGTTTGTGATTTTTCATGAATTTCGCAAGGTTTTTGTTTTTGGGGTATAACAACTTCGGCTTGTTCAGGTTTTGGCTTTTTTGTTGGTTGAGCAAGGGATGATGTCTGAGCGTCTTCTTGTTGCTCTAGCGATTGAGTTGTAATGGAGGAAGGTGTTAAATGTGCCCTTGATTGACGTACCTGGAGCTTTTTGGTTTTTGTTTTAACAGATTTTTTAGGTTTGTGTTGCTCTTGTGACGAGCTTTGCTGTTTTTGTTCTTTAGGTGTCGATGCAGTTTGAACTTCCTGCTGTGATTCTCTTAAATATTCAATGTGTTGTCTTACTAACTGTTCATAGTATTCCATTGTTGGCCAAAGGTGATTTGCCGGAATAGAAAATACTTTAAAATTTGCATCATAAGGATATTTTTGTGTGGGGCATTGTTCATGTGAAAGTTCTTCTCTAATTATAGGTGTGAGCAGTTCTTTCCAATTGCTAATATCTGAAGGGGTTGGCTTTGCATTTCCTTGAATTCTAAGCAATAATTCGGTAAGAATAGTTAATCGTCTTTCAATCTTTGATTTTGTTTCATTAGGTTCTTTGCGAAGTTGTTCCACTGTTGATGAAATTAAAATATTCATTCTATTGTAAGTTTCAAAATTTAGTGGAATTAATGCATGTAGTGGAGCCCATAATCTGAAGCTGGATATTTGTTCAAATATGCTAGGATTTTTAGTATTAACATGTGACATGGTAAATTGGTGATACCCGTTGCATGCTAATTGAAATAGATGAGCATTGCTTAAGGTTATGCATACTTTGGCGTGAGGATTTTGTTGCTGTACTTTTGTAATTTGGGATAAATTGGCTTTTAGCTCTAGTATGCATGAAAGTGGCTGGAGAAGTGTTTGGCTTTGTTCTAAATTTTTTTGTTCTAAAATTGAATTGATTAAAAAAATTTCTGTTGGAAGTTGTAATGTTTGCTCGCTTGAATTGATATACTTAATTGTTAAATTAGCTGAATTTAAAGCGGCGAAAAGTTTTTTATACAGTAAAGCACTTGTTCTTTTGAAATATGTGGCATTTTTGTAGATGGATGGATAGTCCTGTTGGATTTTTGGGAATGTTTCAGCAATGGTATCGTAAAATGAAAAAAATTGCTCGGCTGCATTTTTTACAGATGATCCAAGATAATATATTTTGTCAGTGAGCTCTCCAAGTTCTACTTTATACTTTTTTTCTACGGGCATAAACTGACTGCTAAAATTTCTGTATTGAGAAGTTAATATTTTTTTGATTTCAGAAGAAATAATTTTTATGTCTAAATATTCAGTGTTGCAATCTAAGCTACTTGCGATTCTTGCTAGTATTGACTGAGAACAGTCATCCATTTGCCACATTTTACAAAGTTCACGTAATTTTCCCAGCGATTTTGGGTTTTCAACTTTTGCATTTTCTGTGGCAATTAAGAAGTTCGTGACTTCTTGTTTGAACTGTTTAAATGTGTTTGCATACTCCCAGAAAAAAAGTGCAAATTTTCTACGTATGTTGATTAGTTGTACAAAATCAGAAAAATTGAACCTTGAATCAGTTTTTGCAAAGTGTGTATCTAGAATTTGAAAAGCATCTTTAACGTCAGAATTCATTTTTTCGTATGTTGCATATAACGTATTTAAGAGTTCTGTAGTTGCTTGGTCCCAGTCAGATGAGTCTAAATTATAAGGAGCAGCGAGCTTTTCTGATAAAAAGCATTCAAAGAGACTTTCCATAATAGAAAGCACAAATGCGGCATTATGAATTTGTTCCTGGTCATTTTGTTCAATTATTTGGTCAAAAACATTAGCAGGATCGAAACATTGAGTGACCTCTTTTTTATCCGGTTCAGTGAGGGCAGGATAAATATTTGGATAGTTTAGATTTAATACAAGCGTAATTGATAATAAAAAATTAAAAAAAAGTTTATTCATGAATAACCCCCAAAATTAGATTAGGCATATAATTATTGTATTTTTTGATTTTGATTTTATTATCACAAAATACTTTCAATTAGTCAATTTTTGTTATAATTATGTAAAATATAGTGAAAAAATGCACTAATTTTTTAGTTTGAGTGGAAAGTTCTTTTGATCTTTTCAAATGAGGCGTTTTTGGGCATGATGAGTTTTAGTTTGTAAGAAAGGAGTATGAAAATGGTGAAGTATGAGTTAATTCCACACACTGCTGATATTCGTTTAAAAGTTATTGGCAATACGCAAGAAGATATTTTTACGGCAGCGTTGCAAGGATTGTCTTATATTATGAAAAAAGATGTGCAAATTAATAAATCAGTGGTAATCAAAGATATCGATATCAAATCTTGCGATCTTACTTCTCTTCTTATTGATTTTTTATCTGAAGTACTTACTGCAAGTTATATTCAAAAAGCAGTTTTTAAAGAGATTAATTTTTTGAAAATAAATGAACGCGAGCTTCATGCGGTAATCAAGGGGATTAAAGTAGATACTTTTGAGCATGATATTAAGGCTGTGACTTATCATGAAGCTAATGTGCATAAAAATGCGTCTGGGGATTTGCAGACAATTATTGTTTTTGATCTTTAATTTTAAATTAAGTTTTTGGGATTAAGCTATGATTACAAAATCGAACTTGATAAAAATATCACCGCAATTGTGGGAGATTTCAAAAAATTTCAGATCTGATATGCGTGTACCTGCACGAATTTTTGCAACTGAACAGATGCTTGATGAAGTTTTAAAAGATCGTTCACTTGAGCAGCTTGTTAATGTTGCAACTTTACCCGGAGTTCAGGGATGGGCTCTTGCCATGCCCGATGCGCATGAGGGGTATGGTTTTCCAATTGGTGGTGTGGCTGCAGTTAAATATCCTGACGGTGTTATATCACCTGGTGGAATTGGCTATGATATAAACTGTGGTGTGCGGCTTTTAAAATCAAATTTGGATTATCCACAGATTAAAGACAGACTTGAAGATCTAGCAAAAAAAATTTACAAGATAATTCCATCCGGTGTTGGGCAAGGTGGAAATATAAAACTTTCAAAGCCTGAATTAGATAATGTTTTGGTGAATGGTATTAATTGGGCGTTAAAACAAGGATATGCGGAACAAAATGACTTGAGTCGTATTGAATCCGATGGATGCATGCCTGGTGCTGATTCTGATAAAGTATCGCAAGCGGCAAAAGAGCGAGGTCTTGATCAGCTTGGAACGCTGGGGTCCGGAAATCATTTTGCTGAAATTGATTTTGTTGATGAAATTTATGATGAGTCAAAAGCGCAGGCTTTTGGTTTGCGTAAAAATCAGATTGTTGTTTTAATTCACACAGGTTCTCGTGGGCTTGGACATCAAGTTGCAACTGATTATATCAGAAAGATGGTGTCAGTTATGGGGAACTATGGAATTAGTTTGCCGGATAGGGAGCTTGCCTGTGTTCCATTTTCAAGTACAGAAGGTAAGGACTATTTTTCTGCAATGTCAGCTGCTGCAAATTTTGCTTGGACTAATCGTCAATTAATTACTTGGCATATGCGAAATGTATGGAAACAAGAATTTGGAGATACTGAAAAATTAACACTTCTTTATGATTTAGCTCATAATATTGCAAAAATAGAGACTCATGAAGTTAATGGAAAGAAAGAGCCTTTACTTGTTCACCGTAAAGGTGCAACACGCGCATTCGGACCAAATCATCCGGAGTTGTCAGCAGAATTTAAATTAACAGGGCAACCTGTTTTAATTCCGGGTAGCATGGGGACTGCCTCATATGTTTTGGCCGGATCTGAAACAAGTATGACTCTATCATTTGGCTCATCATGTCATGGTGCAGGACGTAAAATGTCGCGTGCTGCAGCAAAAAAAATTATGCAGGGTAAAACAGTACGGGAACAACTTTTTAGTAAAGGCATTCATATTCAGGCGGGTTCTTTGTCTGACTTAGCAGAAGAGGCTCCTTTTGCGTATAAAGATGTTGATCAGGTTATAGAAGTTGTGCATGCTGCCGGAATTGCCAAAAAAGTTGCGCGATTAAAACCTTGTGTTGTTATCAAAGGGTAATTTTGTGAATGGATGTTTCTGTGAATAAAATTTTGACACCAGATTTTTTTAATCGACCAGTTGTTGAAGTCGCCAAGGATTTGCTAGGCAAATCCTTGGTTAGAAAAATAGGGGATAAAAGAGACGGTGAGCAAGAAATTCGTCTTGAAATAAATGAAGTTGAGGCATACGATGGGCCAAGTGATTTGGCATGTCATGGGCGGTTTGGAAAAACGCCAAGAACTGAGCCAATGTTTGGGTCTGCTGGATATTTTTACATCTATTTTGTTTATGGAGTTCATTGGATGCTTAATGTTGTAACAGGCCCAAAAGATTATCCGGCAGCAGTTTTAATTAGAGGAGCGGGTGACTTGAGTGGGCCTGCAAAATTGACAAAATTTCTACAGATAGATAAAAGTTTTAATTCAAAAATGTCTGCTTCAGATACAGGATTGTGGATTGAGGATTCTGGAATTGTTGTTCCAGATGATAAAATTATTGCTATGCCAAGAATTGGGGTTGAGTACGCTGGTCCGGTATGGTCGAAAAAAAAATATAGATTCTTGATTAGACGATGAATTTTTTATTTTAGTATCAGCACTATAAAATTAATTATCAATTTATAAAAAACTTGATTTCTCAAAAATACAAAAGATATGTTTAGATTAGTTTTAAAAATCTAAAAAAAGTAGAGGGTATGATTGTGAAATCAAAAATTATAAAAAGAATTTTTTTTTGGATTTGTTTACTATGTTTTTTAACGGATTGCCCATTTAAATGGCAAGTATTCTGTGCACAAGATCCTGCTTACCAGGATCATGGGTGGGCTGTTTTGGACTCAGTTCGTCATGCAACTCCTTTTCCTTTATCTTTTTATACCTTGCCTCGTAAATTAATAACAAATTTACCTGAAGGGTCCATAATAAGGATCAAGGCATTGAAGACTGGTTTTGGAAATTATTACAAGGTTGAAAAATCACAAACAGGTGTATGGGGACTTAAAGCCAGTACTAGAAATGCAAAAGATCCGGCCTCACAGTTTTTGGTATCACTTTCTGAATCCGGGCCAGTCAAATATATTATGCTTACATCGGAATTTGCGCAAGATGCGGATGGTGGATTTTTACTTGCATCATCTCCGCAGACGTTTGATGTTATGCTAGTGAGCCAAAAAGACTTAAAATCTGATAGTAAAAAAAACGATATGGTGCTTTGGGAGTTAATTGAAGATCCAAAGGCAGGAGATACACTTGAGTCTTGTTTCCTTAAAAATAAGGCTACAGGAGGTTTATTAACTGCTACTTATGATGCGACCGGTGGAAGCGCAGATTTAGAGATTACAAATTTAAATAATAAAATAGCTGAGCTGGAAAAAAATATTCCATATTTAACAATAACATATGCCAAAACAGAAAGTTGTTATGGTGGTTTTGACAAAGATTTGGCAAGGGATATTAAAAATAATATGGTGTCTTGCATTAAACCCTATGTGCTGGATGCAAATGGAAAGAAGACTGAAGTTAATGGAGTTGGTGGAGTATTAGATGTTCCCGCGGGTAACTGGGTTGAAGATTGGAGTGGGATAGGGAAGACTAGATGGAATGCAGCCCATGGGACGTGGATAATAGGTAAAAGAGGACGAGATGTAAAAGTAAGGTATATGGAGGGGGAAGATAAAACAGAAAAAGAACAGTTATTTAGTAGGATTGAAGGTAATGCGCTTAAGATAGTTGCAGATATAACTAAGCATCCGGCAACGGCATTGAGATTGAAAATGGAACAACTTTTAAAAGATAAAGCAAATATGCAGTCACTTAAAACTAGTGATATTGCGCGTACCGGTTATGGTAAAATACCTTTTCCAGTTAATCAATGGTCGAAAGTTGCAATTGAGAAGTTAGTTGATGTTGGTGTGGACGATGATGATGCCCCTAAATTAGAAATTCCTGCCTCTCCTGAATATAATTATGTAAAAAAAGATCTTGAAGATATGTGGATTCACCGAAATCCTGAATTTAAAGGATCTAGCCAAAAAATTATTTCGGATTTTGGTCCTGGAAAAATAATAAATGTAGAACCACTTTTTTCCAGAGGTTTTGTTTGGTTTGACCAATCTTTAGAAACGGATGGGCGTGGAACTATTATGTTTCGTGCTTTGGCCCAGGCTGGAGATGTTCAAATTTGTTTTTCAGATGCAGTTACACCCAGAGCTATTTATAGAGTTGTTTTTGGTGCACTTGAAAATACAAAAACAATCATTTATAAAAATGATGGGGAAAAAGATGTTTCTGTTCAGGAAATTAGCAATGAGCAAAATGAAAAAGCGCGTGTAACTCCCGGCATTATTGAACAGTTTTGGGTAAGTTTAAATAAAGGTTTTATTATTGTTGGAAAAGGATTACCCGGCACAAATATTATTATGGCTTGGCAGGATCCGTCTCCCGCTTCTAATATTAAAAAATTTGGATTTAGTACCTATAAGACGGCGGTAAAATATACTGATATCCAAATGCTTAATGATCCTATTGTTACCATTGCTGCTAAAAAAGCGTATGTTTCTGATGCAAGTTCAATTCAGGTTGGGACTGTTCAATCTCCGGTATGGCATACTCTTCCTCTTTCGCCTGCAGGTGCCGGACTTATAGCTTTTCAGGCAACTGGAAATGAAGAAGCAACTTTAATTTTAGCAAATGATGAAAAGCAAGGATATGCTATTGCATTTGGTTCCGATGGAAATACAACATCCAAAATTATGACTCTTGAGGATGGACAAGAGCTTTATAAGATTGATGCCAAATCTTCTTCTTTAGCGAAACTTGATGTAGGTAAGCCAAATAAGTTTTGGGTTAGCTTTTATAGAGGTCAGATAATTTTGGGTAAGGGGAGTGTTGGGGAAAATCCTTTTTGCATATACGTTGATGGTGAAGCTCCAAATGGAATATCAAAAATTGGATTTGCAGGTAAATCCGCTATTCAGAATTTAGAAATTTGGCCGGCGTTAGAATTTAGTTTTGATCAGAATGTTGCCGAATATGTTAAAAGACGTCAAAATACTTTGATTCAAGGTAAATTGAATGTGATTTCTCCTTTTGATTATAGAATTACACAACAAGGGCCGTCGATTGTTTTTAAAGACATGATGACAGGGAAAGTTACTCCTGTTGCCAGTACGCCTGATCCGGGGAAGCAGTATCATTTTGGATTAGAGATAGCTTCAGATGGAGCTCCAAAGTTAGTTGCGGGTCAGAATTCTTCTACCCCTGAAAAAATTGCATTGGATATTTCGGTTAAGATTGCTGAAACTGCAAGGGATCAAGTGTATATGATATCTCAACAGATGGCATATGGCACGGGACCAGAAACTATTGCCAGTTTAGTTGCTATTGCAGGATGTGCGGCAGTTGGAGCGGTTGGCGCCGGTCTTGCTGCTGCGCATGCAGCTTTACAAGTAGAATTGGATAAAATGCAGACACTTGCAAACCGTTATATATACACTGAAAGAATCGAAAAATCGCTCGGTGGGGCTTTGACTGTAAGTGATGAGGCCAAACGAGATAGACAAGATTTTGAGGCAAAGTTAAAGGCAATATTCGGGACGTTACCGGATTCTATAGCAAGTCTTGATCCAATTCCGCAGCTTGATTATATAACCAAACTTTGGGATGATGCGTTGCGATTAATTACGGATGCTTATGTTGTTGAAAATCAGGGAACTAAAAAGAGTGTAATTTCCGGGTTAAGTAATTTATATAATTCGGTGAAAAATTTTGGGTTGTCAGATGATTCGTCAAGTGTTTATAGTCGTATGATGAGTATTTTGATTAAAGCTTATAATAATCCATATCTTACAAGTGTTGGAGATCTATTGGATGAGCAAACAAGAGCAAATTGGTATCTCTGGATAAATAACTTGGCCAAGGAGTTTTTTAGTTCGGCAAAATTGATGAAAAAGGGAGTAGAAATTAATTTTAAGGGCGAATATTTATGGTTTCCCGTAGCTTTTCCTCAATCCGGAAAAGGATCAGTAACATTTGAAGCAACTGCTTATAGTAATATATTTGTTTGCTTTAGTGATAATGCAGTTCAGACAAGTAGTCTGTTAAAGAACATTTATGAGATTGTTATAGGTAAATGGGATAATAAAGTTACGGCAATTCATCGCAGCAATCTTGGGGATGCTGTTATTGAGTTTGATCATGCAAAAATTCCAGATTTATCGCCTGATCCAATGGTGGCTAAAAAATATTGGATAAATGTTGATAACGGGATTATATCAGGAGGGGTTGGAGAGTTGGGCCAAAATAAATTATGGGAGTGGAAGGATCCATATCAATTAACTCCTGTTAAATGGGTTGGTTTTAGTAATTGGCTTTCTCCTGTGATTATAAGCAATGTTAAAGTTGGAGGCCCATTTTCAGCAAGTTCCGGAGTGCAACCAACAGTTCCTAAGCTACCTACAGTGATTAAAGACACTGAAGATGTTGTTGTTTTAAAAGCTTCTGCTAATAAAACGGTAGATAAGCCTTTGACTGCTAAGTCATCAACAGCTAAGTTATCGACTGGAAAACCTTTGGCTAAGAAGCCTGTTGTACAGAAAGCTACGACGAAAAAAAACGTGGTTGGAAAAGTAAAGGCTAAATAACAATTTAATAATCGTTTCTAACATGAGTTAAGATGTTTTAATTCTAAACAAGGGAGATTGGTTTATGGTTTGTAAATTTAGAGTATACGCTCTTTTGATTGTGGGAAGCGTATTTATGTGTACTCTTGTTGCAGCTGATCAGCAGTATCAAGAGCATGGGTGGGCAAGATTAGATACTGTGCGTAATAAGACGCCTCATTCAATGTTATTTTATGCCGAATCTCGTGGGTTGATGTCTATGTTGCCCGAGGGATCCGTAGTAAGAATCAAAGCTTTAAAAACAGGCTTTGGAATGTATTATAAAGCGGAGAAAAATGCAAGCGGCGCTTGGATTCTTAAAGCAAGTGCAAAAGATGCGAAGGATCCAGCATCTCAATTTTTGGTATCTTATGTTGGAAATTCTATCGTACTTGCGTCAGAGTTTGCCAAAGATGGTAATAATGGTCTTTTGCTTGCGTCGTCGGGTCCGACATTTGATGTTACTTTGATTAATGACAAAGTTGTGAAAAGTGATAAGACAAAAGCCAATACAGTGCTTTGGGATTTAGTGGAAGATGAAAAAGCAGGTGATACTCTTGAGACATGCTATCTAAAAAACAGAGCTACAGGTGGTACATTAACTGCTTCATATGATTCCTCTGGAGGTAGCACTGAAGGGGAGATTGCTAGGTTGAATCAAGAAATAAAAACATTAGAAGCTAATACTCCATATTTGGAGATAACAGCTGCAGATACAGAGGGTGCTTATGGTGATTATTCTAGGGACTTAGCAAGAAATATTAAGGATGAAGTGGTAAAGCGCATACATGCTGATAATGACGGGCTTAATTCAGTTTTGGATATTCCAGCAGGCGACTGGGTTGCCGAATGGAGTGGAATTAGCATGTCCAGAATGAAAGCAGCTCGCTTTTGGACAAGAGTTAAACATATGAATGATCCTAGGTCTGTGAGGATAAAGTATAAAGAGGGTGATGGAGTAGAAAAAGAGAAGGTATTTGACCAAATAGAGGGAAAAGCCCTTTATCTTAAAGCCGACGTAACAAAACATCCTGCTTGGAAATTGAGACAGCAGGTAAAAAATCTTCAAATAAGTAATATAGGAATGCAGTCGCTTAAATCCAGTGATGTTGCACGTACGGGTTATGTAACTCCTTCATTAACTACTATATTTAAACCGGAACAGTGGTCGAAAATTGCAATTGAAACTGTATCAGATGTTGGTGATTATGATGATCAGGGTGCTGAAAAACAGACAATTGCAGGAGGATCATCACAAAATCTTTTCATATGGGCGCATAAACGTCCGGAATTTACAGGTTTTGGGGAACAAAAGATTACGGATTTTGGTTCAGAAATGGTGGTAACAATGAAACCTCTTTATTCAAAAGGTTTTGTTTGGATTGAGGAGTCATTACCAACCCCAGGCGAAGGAACCATATCATTCAGAGCTGTGGCAGATGAGGGAGATGTACAAGTTTGTTTTTCAGATTCTGTTAAGCCATACACTATTTATCGTATAGTTTTTGGTGCTGCAGGTAATACAAAGACAATAATTTATAAAAATAACGTTCCGGTTCAGGAGATTAGTAATGAGCAAAATGAAAATGCGCGTCTGTCTCCAGGAATGATTGAAAAACTGTGGGTAAGCTTGAATCATGGATTTATAATTGTTGGAAAAGGTGATCCGGGAGCAATTGTTCTTATGGCATGGCAAGATCCGGATCCAGCCAAAGGCATAGAACGAGTTGGTTTTAGTACTTTTAAATCAAATGTTAAATATACAGATGTGCAGAAATTATCTGATCCGATAGTTATTGTTCCACCAAAGCTTCCATATGCTACTGATACAAAGTCGATTCAAGTTGGATCAAAAGAGTCTCCTGCATGGCATCAATTTGCACTTTCACCTTCAGATGCAGGTACAATTGTATTTGAAGCAACTGGGAGTGAAGAGGCTAATTTGGTTTTGTCTGATGATGATGGAGAGGGGTACATTATTTCTTTTGGAGCTGATGGAAATACTTGTACAAAGATTGTGGATCTAAAAGAGGGCGGTGAACTTTATGGTGTTTATGCAACGGCTGTTCCAGATAAGCCATCTGCGGTTACTGAACCACTTGAGACAGAGGTAAAACCTGTTACAGAAAAAGAGTTGGCTACGGAAAATGCAGGAGAAAAAGTTGTTGAAAAAACTTCAAGTGTCCAGGATGTAGTCCAAAGTAGCTCTGATAAAACAACTGATACCAAAGCGGTGGCTGCACCGGTAACTGGTACTGCATCTCCATCTACCGCAGTAGCAAGTGTGTCAGGAGTGACTACACAAACTGTTCCAGATTCAAAGACTTCCACTAAGCAAACTGTTGCTGCAAGTGCTTCAGCTACAAAGACAACAACAGCTTTAGTTCCTTCGAAAAAAACGTCATCATTATCATCATTTGCTATCCTAGATAAAAATAAGCCAAATAAATTTTGGGTGAGTTATTATAAAGGTAGAATAATTTTAGGAAAAGGTGAAATAGGCAAAAATCCTTTCTGTATTTATGTTGATGCTGGCGCGCCAAAGGGAATTTCTAAAATTGGATTTTCAGGAAAAGCTGCAATTCAAAATTTGGAGATTTGGCCTGAGGTTGATCTTGGTTTTGAAGAGGAACCTACCGATTATGTTAAACAGCGTGAATTTTCTGAGTTTAAAGGGGCATTGAATATTATAAGTCCTTATGATTATTCAATTTATCAAGAGGGTCCAACTGTTGTGTTTAAGGATAAGTTAACCGGAATGCAATGGAAAATGGCCGGTACTCCATCGCCTGAAGCTAAGTATTCTTTTATGGTTGATGTTGAAAACGATGGCACTCCAAATATTAAGCTGTTATTCCAAGATCCGTCGGCTGAAATCGTTAAGGTGCAGGGACTTGTGACAATGTTTGAATCTCAAAAAGACGCATCTATGCGAATTTCGCAGAACTTAGCATATGCTACGGGCCCAGATATGGTAAGTAGTTTAGTGGCAATAGCGGCTTCATCGGTTGCGGGTGCTGCCGGTGCAGGTTGGGCTGCCGGACAAGCTGCTGCTCAGACAAAGTTATCCGAATTGCAAGAGTTGGCGAATCGATATATTTATACCGAACAAATTGACCAACAACAAAAAGGCCAGGCTGAAATTAAGAGCGATGCTCAACGTAATCGTCAAACTCTTGAGTCTAAGTTAGAGGCAATTCTTCAATTGCAACTGCAAGATGCTGCGCAACTTGATTATGCAACAAAGCAATGGGATGATGTTTTAAGATTGGTTACAGATTTTTATGTTGTTGATGATAGTTCAGTAAAAAGAAAATTGGCCGATGGTCTTAAAGAAGCTTATGATGCTGTTAAGAGTCTTGATTTGACAACGGTTTCATTACCTATTTACAACAGAATGATCAACTGCTTGATGAAAGCTTATAATAACGCGTACTTAACAAAAGCTGGTAATGCTGAAGATGATGCACGAAAGAGGGATTGGTATCTCTGGATTAATACTTTATCACGAACGCTCTTTAATTCACCTGCTTTGATGTCTTTGGGAATAGATATTAATTTTAAAGGAGAGTATTTATGGTTCCCTGTTGCGTTTCCTCAAGCAGGTAAGGGTTCAGTAACATTTGAAGCAAAAGCTTACAGTAATATATTTGTTGCTTTTAGTGAGAATCCATATCAGGTACGTAACAGATCCAGTCGTATGTATGAAATTGTTATTGGAAAATGGGATAACAAAACAACTGCAATTCACAGAAAGAGCTTGGGTGATGCTGTTATCGAATTTGAGCACGCTAAAATTCCGGAGTTATCACCAGATCCAACAGATTTTAAGAAATATTGGATAAATTTTGATAATGGTAAAATCTCCGGTGGTATTGGAGCGCTTGGGCAGAACAAATTGTGGGAATGGACGGATCCATATCCTGCAGCTCCTGTTAAATGGGTTGGGTTTAGTAACTGGCTTTCTGTTAATACTTACAGAAATATTAAAGTTGGGTATCCATTTATTGCAGGTTCAGGCTTCAAGCCTGTTGCATCGGAAGTAACTTCAGAGGTAGAAACGCCTGTGGCTTCTGCTGAAGTCAAGGCAAAACCAGTAGTCAAACCGGCAGCTAAAAAAACAGCGACCAAGCCAGCTGTTAAAAAAACAACTGGCAAAGGAAAACCTGCTGCTAAAAAAACTACAGGTAAAAAGTCTACGACTAAATAAATAGTATAGGAAAGTAAGTGAGATAAAAAAAATAGAAGGGCCGGGTGGCCCTTCTATTTTTAGGAAGTTCAAACTGATATTAGGAGGTTTGGATGCAAAACATGTTTAAAAAAATATTAAATTGGGTGCTGTTAATTGTAATTTTGGAGGCTATTTTCTCCAAATATGCATTAGCGGCAATGGAAGATTTAGCTGATGCGGGTAAAATGGCTAAGGCTGCAAGGTCAGCAAAGGCCTCAACTCCTTCAAAGGATGCCCCTAAGGATGTTCCTAAAACTTTTACGCAGAAGTTAAAGGATAGTCTAAATATAAAGGCAAAATTTCAGCAGTCTATTGCCGGAGCAAAGGCTTCAATTAAGGGTGCAAGTCCTACAGCTATAAAGGCTAAAGTTGCCGCTTCCGTTGGGGGTGCGAAGCCGGTGGAAAAAGCACCAGAAAAGACACCTGAAAAAGCGCCTGAAAAGACGCCTGCAGAAAAAGAGGCGGAAAAACAAGCGCAACTATCTAAGCCTTTACCTTCAACCCCGCAGGCAGCTACGCAGGAAAAAACACCTGCAGAAAAAGAGGCCGAAAAACAAGCTCAAACCAAAAAGCCGCTTCCAGCAGTTCCGCGGACGGCGAATGCAGTTACTGATTTAATAAAAAGACAGTTTTCGCTTTTTGGAGATTCTGAAGATCCGTCAGATAAAGGTTTTTGGGATAAGCAATTTCTAAAGCTTGGAACATATATTGCTACTAAATTTCCTAATTTATCAGTGCCAATTATGGAAAGGTCTTTAAAGATAAATAAAGGCTTTAAAAATTCTCCAGTAGGAAAATTTCAGGAGAGGGCTAATAAGCTTTCAAGAGATTTTAAGGCTGATGTATATAATCTAATTCCATTGAATAAAAGATCGTTTGTTTCAAAATCTGACAAAAAGGATATTGAAAAAATGCGTGGAACTCAACAGTGGCGTGAAATGAGTGAAAAAGTAAGAAAAGATATGATAAGTGAGTATGTGCGAGGTGGAATGTCTGAGGCTGAAGCTACAAAAAAAGTTGGTAGTGATCCATTAAAAGAGGTTGCAAAGGTTGAATTAACTCGTGAATACTTGGATGGTGTTATTGCAAGAGATCAAGAAAAGTATACAGCGGATCTTGAACAAATTAGGCAGGATCTGGCCCAAGGGAGTCAAAAGTATATAAGGCTTGCTGAAAGTGCTGCCGGAAGAAAATTAAGCCAAGCAGAGCTTAAGGAGATGCTTAAAGATGAAGGTTTTGCAAAAGGCTTGATGTATGAGCATGTTAAGCAAGTAGTTCAATTGGAAGAAGCGAATAGAAAAAATATAGCGGATAAAATTGATAAGGCCACGCAAAGTGCATTAATTGCTGAAGTTGAAAATAGAAATTTAGAGGCTGCTGTAGCAAAAAAAATAGAAGAGCTTAGGACTAAAAATCCAAATAAATTTGCCCAAATGGTAGGGGAGGAAATTGAAAAAAGGGTAGAGAGTGGAAGCTTAAATCGAGAAGATATTGCTAAATTACTTCAAGATCCTGAATTTGCAAAAAATATTTTAGCCGACAATGTAAAAGAAGATTTGAAAAAAACTTGGGTTTCAAAATATCAAGATTGGACTCAGGAAATGCGGCAAAAAGCGGCTTCTTTCCAGGCTTTAGGAATAGGGGCTATTATTTCATTGCCTATGTTTTTATTGGGATTGTTAGTAAAAAAAGAAATCACAAAATCGGCTAATCAGTTTATTTCTGACGCTGGGAAAATTAAACCAGCAGGTCTTGATCTAAAAGAGCAATCATCCAAAGAAGACATCTATGGAAGTAGCGAATTAACACCTGAGGATCAAAAAAATATGGATGCTCTTGCAAAATTGGCTGCATTTTATTCGACTTTTGATGAAAAATTTAAAAAAGTATTAGCCTCATTTGATTATGAATCAACAGTATTTCAGACAACTGAAAAAGTAAAATATGCGGGTGGAAATCTTACGGCAGGAATGGTTTTATTATTTGATTACAAAGGTGTAGGCAACATTGCGGAGAGTTTGGCTCCGATAGTTGTTAGATTTTATCCAATGCATATTGATGGAAATCCTATTGATCCTAATCAGGCTTTGGTTGGGGTGTCGAATTTTGATGCATTGGAGCTTATTACATCTTTGAGAAGTTGCGATCCTGATGTTTTATTTTTAATGAAGGCTATCTCGTTAATTAATTACGCAAATAAGAAATTTACTGATTTATCAAAAAAACAGTCATTTTTAAACGAACAAATGAATATGTTATTTATGCGTCTTTTAAGGACAGTAGACGAAGAAGCAACGCGTAGGGCGAATATAATTGAAAAGGACGAAACGAAATGGGAATCTGTTTATATGAAAAGTCCTGCGCAGTGTTTTCAATCAGCTCCTAAGGTTATTAGGGATTTTATAGCTGATCTCACGGTTGATGGATTAGATGAGGATGGCAAAGAAAGTAAATTTTCATTTGAGGAATATGTAATTAATCAATTTGCAAAATTTGATGATGTATTAAACGTTGATTTTGAAGGTGATGTTGATTATGACGAAGATGATGAGCAGGCGCTTGATGATTCTGATTTATCACAAAGGATTTTAGCAATATTTAGTCGAGCGTTAGATGATGTTTTACGCATAGAAAAGGAGCTTCTTAAAAAAACGGACCCAATAACAATAAAAGATGCTTTAGGTAAAAGTAGTCAGCTTAATTGTAAAAAATTTTACATGGATGTGACAAAAAATGCCTTTGATAATTTACAAAAAGCTCAGGCTAAAATCATAGATGCAACTATCGATTATGCGGCTGATATGACTAATGCAGATGGTGCTAAATTATACAATTCAGCATATAAAAACTATATGGCGGCTCTTGATGCATATTCAAAATCTGCACTTGAGGTTAGGAAAAAAGTGAGTTTTTATCCGTTTGAGAAAACATTAGGGTATGAAGTAGAAAGAGTTTTTGATTTTGTTAAACGTGAGTGTAAACGTGCTTACCAGAAAGCGGAAAATAAGAAATATTTCACATCAATATTACCTAAAATATTTGAACCGTTTGCAGGCAATTTTCCTTTTTCTACGCAGGATATTTTGGGTTATTCTCAGGAGCCCGGTCCTGTGAAGTCACCTGTAAGGTTATTTGTGGCTGAGACATTACCACAAGAATCTGAAAACTCTAAATCTGAAGAAGTGGCAGATAAAACACCTGAAAAAGTGGAAACTAAGGTTACAGAAAAAGTCACAGTTAATGGGAGCAAAGGGGCATAAAAACTTTAAAAAATTCAAAATTACTCAGTTTACAAGCAAATTACTATGAAAAATGGGCTTTTTTTATCGTAATTTGCTTGTAAATTTAAAAATGCTAATATTAAATTATATTTAAAATTAATTATTAAAATGTTTCTTCATGAAGACTTATTTGATAGGTTATTTTTATATAAAATTGTTTTGGATTAAAATTCATATTTACTCCAGTTGAAAAGGCGATGCCAAATTTAATATCAGCACCGCCTTTTTTTATGTTTTCGTTTATTAAATGATTTATTTATTCAAGATTGTTTTCGCTTAATAAATCTTTGACTGCTTTTTTACGCATAAAAGCTGGGGTATCAAAATCACTTAAATCGATTTTGATTTCGTCTACTTCTTTTGTCGTTCCGGTTGAGACAGTTTCAGCTTTTGACGCTATAATTTGTGATGTTTCAGTTAGTGCCGGTTTTGTAATGATATCAGAAGGGTGATTTTGTGAATTGTTTTTTTGTATTGAACGTTGGAATCCGGTTGCAATAACTGTGATTACAATTTCATCTTTAAGCGATGAATCAATAGCAGAACCAAGAATTATATTTGCATCTTCACTTGCATTTTGGCCGATAAGTGTGGTTGCCTGGCTGATTTCGTGCAATCCAAGATCAACATTTCCAGTTATATTTATTAAAATACCTTTAGCTCCTGTAATGCTTGAATTTTCAATCAGTGGTGAATTTATTGCAGCAAGTGCGGCTTCTTCTGCACGATTAGGTCCACTTGCCGATCCCGTTCCCATAACAGCCATTCCAGCTTCTTTCATAATTGCACGTACATCTGCAAAGTCGACGTTTATGTGGCCAGGTTTTGTGATGATGTCAGAGATGCCCTTTATCGCTTGTTTTAGGATTTCATTTGATTTGGCAAAAGCATCAAGCATGGAAATTTTTGGATCTGAAATTTCAAGAAGTCTTTGATTTGGAACTACAATTAAAGTATCAACCGATGCTCGTAATTGTTCAATTGTTTCTTCTGCGTATTTTAATCTTCGTTTTCCCTCAAATAAAAATGGTTTTGTTACCACAACAACCGTTAAAATTCCTAACTCTTTTGCTGCATTTGCAATGACAGGAAGAGCGCCTGTTCCTGTTCCTCCTCCAAGTCCTGCCGTAAGAAAAAGAATTTCAGTATCACGTATTTTTTCCGATACTGTTTCTAAATCTTCTTCTGCCGCTCTGCGGCCAAGATCGGGATTTGATCCGGCTCCCAATCCTTTTGTTATTTTGGCACCTAATTGAATTTTGCATGGAGTAGGAGATTGTTCCAGCGCCTGTTGATCTGTGTTTGCAACCATGAATTCAACAGCTTGAAACTCTTGGCTGCTGAACATGCTATTTACGGCATTACTTCCTGCGCCACCTACGCCAATAACTTTTATGCTGGCACCAAATTTGTAACGATTTTCGTCTTCCATCATGCTAAGCTCAATCATCCTAAACTCCTATCCTAATGAAACTAGTATTCTAGTTACCCTAGATATGTAAAACCTAGGTCTAAAAAAAATCATAAATCCATGTTTTCATTTTTTTAAAAACTTGTCCAAATGCCATTTTATTTGCGGAGAAAAACTCCTTCTCTCCACACTGTCCGATTGCGTAAAGCATGAGACCATAAGCAGTTGAGTAAGCCGGACTTTTTAATGCATCGGGAAGAATGTAGCGATCGTTGCTTTGTGGTGATCCTACTCTTACTGGCATATCAAGTCTTTCTTGTGCCAACTCTCTTAAGCCATCAAGCAGTCCTCCTCCTCCAGTTAAGACCAACCCGGCAGGCATTAATGTTTTTACTCTGAATTCAAGAAGTTCTTCTATGAGTAAATCCATAACTTCTTCTGCTCGATACGTTAGAATTTTTCCGGCATCGCTGAGTTGTATAGTTTTTAGACCACCTTCGAATCCTAAATCTATTTCCATATAATTATTTTCGAGAGCTGCAAGTTTTTCGGGTGAGATGGAGCCATACATTTTTTTAATTTCTTCAGCTTTTTCTGTTGGAATTCCAAGTCCTATTGCCAAGTCGCTTGTAAAGAGTGTGCCTGCAATTGGGATAACTTTTGAGTGTCTTATTCTACCGTCTTTATAAATAGCAAAGTCAGAAGTTCCACCGCCAATATCAAGAATTCCTGCGCCAAGTTCTTTTTCATATGGTGTAAGAACGGCGTTAGCTGATGCAAGTTGTTCTAGAACTATATCTGAAACCTGAATTCCGGAAAGTTCGCATGATTTGATTATGTTTTGAGCCGAGGCTACTGATCCGGTAATTATATGTACTTGAGCTTCGAGTCTTACTCCATACATTCCAAGTGCATCCAAAACAAAATCTTGTCCATCAATTCTGAAATATTGAGGAAGAACATGAATTATTTCTTGATCTTTTGGAATGGCTATTGCTTTTGCTGCTTCAATTACGCGGTCGATATCCGATTGCTTTACCTCGCGACCCTTTATGGCAACAACGCCCGTTGAATTGAATGATTTTATGTGTCCACCAGAGATGCCTACGCATGCAGATTCAATTTTAACAGCGGCCATTTCTTCAGCCTGTTTTACAGCTTTTCTTATTGAATCAACAGTCATACCTATATTTACAACAACACCTTTTTTTAGTCCATGCGATGGATGTTGCCCAATTCCTATTATTTCTAGATTCCCATTTGTATCAGTTGATGCGATTATTACACAAATTTTTGTTGTTCCTATATCGATTGCTGCAACATGCTTCCCAAATAATTTTTTTTTCATTGTCCCCCCTCCCTACCATTATTCTCAAGTTTTGTAGCGGCAAAACCTGTTTTGTCAAAACTTGTTATGATGCGATTTTTAAATCTTAAATCTAATACGAGTTTTTGATTTTTTTTCAGCTTCATTTTTTTTATGAAATTTCCGTCATGTATAAGCTTTTTGTACAATTCTTGAGCTTTTGCCATTGTGGGTTTATCAAAAATATTTTTTTCATTTGTAACGAAACAGTAGTTTAAGGCTTCATTTTTCGGAGTCAAGTAAATTTCTGTAGATTTTGTAAAGTTTATATCAAAATATTCCCAATGTTCTTGTGGAATTTGTTTGATAAAATGGTAGAGATCTTTTGGTAGATGGTTTTGGTATGATTTATCATTTAGAGTGATATTTTTAAGATTGTTAAGATTAAATTGATCAAATAGATCTGTAGAGAATAACTGTTTTTTGTTACACATAACCCAGTTGTTATTAATTAGACAATAGGGTTTAGCGCCTACAATTTTGAGGTATATGGTAAGTGCATTTATGTGGCACTCGAATTGTTTTATTATACTAAAATTAGTTTTTAGATTTTTATAAAATTCATTTTGATCGAAGCTTAAAAGTGTAGCTCCTTGAATTTGATTTTTAATAAAATTACGAATTTCAGATTCAACTTTTTGAGAATAAATACTTTCAAATTCAAATTCGATTTTTTCGAAACAAAGGTTTGAGTTTGCCTTTTCCTTAGCTGACTGAATAAATTTCTTTGTTAGCGAAAATAATGAAGGGATCAGTATTGCGGCGAATATCACCAAAACGCTGATCCTATTTATCTTATTATGCTTTGAATTTTCTACCTTCATCGTCCATCACAGAATTTAAATTCTAATTTGTAACTTCTTAACTTAATTCAGTAATAACAAAATGGAAGCAGAAAATGCAAAGATTTTTTATTTACAGGTCTTTTTAATGCGTAAAAATTGCATGTGAGCTAATCAAAAGACCTGATTTTTAGCGCTAAAAATTATATTTTAGTAACGGCGTCTTCTTTCTGATGAGTTATGTCTTGGTTTTTCTCTTCTTTCTTCTGAGTATTGAGATCGAGAAGAAGTACTTTGTGAAAGAAGCTTAACAAGAGCAGCTGCGACTTTTATTGGTGGATTTTCTTCTGAAACAAGCGATTCAACTGTATTTATATGCTTATTTAAATCTTGTTGCAGCGCTTTTTGAATTTTTAAAATTAAAGGATTTACGTTTCCTTCTGATTTATGTGCTTGTGCTACCGGTGTGGCAGATTGTGGAATAGATTCAGTTGCTGTAAAGTGTTGCAGAATGATATTTGTTTTTGTGTAATTTCTTATATTGCGGAATGCGTAAAAATCATACTCTGAAACAAAACTAAAAGATTTACCAACTTTTCCGGCTCTTCCTGTTCTGCCAATTCTATGAACATATGATTTTTCATCATCCGGAATTTCATAGTTAAAAACAATGTCGATATTAGGAACGTCAATTCCGCGAGCTGCAACGTCAGTTGCTACTAAAATTTGAATTTTGCCGGCTCTGAAACGATCCATAATTTGATTACGTTTTGGTTGACTGATGTCTCCGTGAATTCCTTCAACAGAGAATCCGTATTTTCTTAGTTTAATTGCAATATTATCAACTTTGCGTTTAGTATTACAAAACACAATAGATAAATATGGATTATGTTCGTTTAGCAATTTTACTAAAAGTTCTAATTTATTTTGATTTTCAATTTCATAGTAATACTGTTCAACAGTTGTTGCAGTTGATTTTTCATTTGAAACCTGAACGAGCTTAGGATCTTTTTGGTGTCTTTTAACAAGATCCAAAATATCCCTAGGCATTGTTGCAGAGAAAGTGATTGTCTGACGAGTTTTAGGAGTCTTTGTTAATATCTTTTCGATATCGGTTCTGAATCCCATGTTCATCATTTCATCAGCTTCGTCTAAAATAACTGTTGCGATTCCATTTAAATCAATAGAACGTCTGTCTAAGTGATCAAGTAATCTGCCAGGAGTTCCGACGACTACTTGTGGGCCTCTTCGTAACGCATAAAGTTGACGGTCGATTGGTTGTCCACCATAAACAGCTATGACTGATATGCCCGGTTTATATTTTAAATATTTATTTAGTTCTACAGACACCTGTATTGCAAGTTCGCGTGTTGGGCAAACTATTAGAGCCTGTACATTCTTCTTCTTATTGTCGATCTTATCTACCAAAGGCAAGCAAAATGCTGCCGTTTTTCCAGTTCCCGTCATTGCAAGTCCTGTGACATCGTGACCCTGCATGATGAACGGAATTGCTTGTGCTTGAATTGGTGAAGCTTCTGTGTAGCCAATATCAGAAATGGCTTTTAAAACTTCTTTTGATAAATTTAAATCTTCGAATTTTATTTTTAAATTATCCACGTTTAAATATTTCCTTTTAAATTAAATTATTAAGTGTAACTGGATAAGCTTAACAACTGATCAAGCTTATAATTTTGGATTAACTAGATAAGATCTTTAAAGAAAGAAGACCGATTTCTTTAATGCTTATTTTCTTTCATGATAACATGTTAATTCTGTTTGTCAAGAAACAAAAGTATATATTGGATTTAAGCATATTTTTTTAGATACAAGCTCGAATATGTCGAATGTTGATGGGGTAAGTACATAAAGCTACGAAAAATGGGTGAAATTAATAGGGCAGTCAGTTTCTAACCCCGTAAATCTTGAAAGAGCTACGGAACTTTGCGGTGTTACGAATTTTTTCACGAACGAATTCGGAGAAAAACAATAACATTGCAAAGGTAGGTTAAAAACATCGATCAACCTCGGTCATCGACACCAACAAATACTTAACTTTAAGATTGGTCCTGCCATAAATAAAATGGAGGGAGGAGCTTTTCCAATCGCTTAGAGCTTGAGTATCGGTAAGTTACTTAGTATTTACTAAAGCCTACAACTTCAATTAAGTTAAAAACTTGTTCAGCTTTACAACTTGATTATGTTATTTGCTCAGTTACTAAATGCATACCGGTCAGTGGCTGCCCTTTTACCTTTAAATTTTGGTAATTTCAATTTCTAATTTTATATTAATTAATTTTATATATGAAAAGCAATATTTTAATAAAAAATCTTAATAGAAAATATATCACTAAATAGCTTTGGTTTTTGCAGCAGCTAGGAACATGAGAATTCCGGCGGCTACAGAAGCGTTGTATGATATGTCAGCGGTTCGCTGTGGAAGGGTTACCTTCTCCCCTAAAGATTGGATGTTTTTACTAATTCCAACTGCTTCGTTGCCAATTATAAGACAAAGAGGCCTTTTGAACTCAACTTCAGTGGCGTTTTTTCCATCTAAAACAGCCATATACAAACTATACCCTGCATTTTTTACTTCCTGGGCAGCATAGGCTGCGCTAGGTGCAACGTAAATGCTTAGATGCTCTGCTAAGCCGGCTGAAGCTTTAAACGATGCAGGAGCCAAGGCTGCGGAGCCTTTTTTACATAAAATAACCCCATCAATGCCGGCACAATATGCTGAACGCAAAATTGCTCCGAGATTTCGTACGTCTTGAATTCCATCCAACATGAGAATAAAAGGCTTTGAATCAGGACTAAACATTTTTGAAGAATACTTAAACGGAGAAACCCATGCAACGATGTTATTATGATCTGTGGTCCCTGTCATTTTATCGAGAACCTGTTTAGATACATACTGAATCATAGGTGTTTTTTGCGGTAGGTAAGATTTTATGCGTTCCCATCCTTCCGGGAGCGGCTTTGTTGTGTAAATAGAAATGATTTTGCGTTTTTTTGCTTTCAAAACTTCGATAATTGGGTGTACGCCGTAAATCATATCATTTGGTAACTGGGTTGAAGTATTTTTCATATTTTTGCTCAAAAATTATATATTTAAAATTGAATTGGTTTTTGACTTTGCTAAAGTTTATACCAAAATGGTTTGATACGCAAAAAAACGTACTAATCATTAATATTTGATACCAACTGACTTTAGAAGTTCCAGCTCAACTTTTAACATCTTATCAAAATCTTTATCATTCATATGATCGTAGCCGATTAGATGGGCTATTCCGTGAGCTATGAGCGCAATCAGGTGTTCATTGAATTGCCGATTCCATGTTGTTTTTGCGTCTTTTTGTGCAAATTCGAGTGAAATAATTAAATCACCCAGATTTTTATCTTCAGGTGACTTAATTTTAATCTTTTGTCCCGGCTTTAAATAATCATGAAATGGAAATGAAAGAATATCTGTGGGCTTATCTTTGCCTCGAAATTGCTTATTAAATTTACGAATGGTTTTATTTGTTGTTAGCAGGATGCCAAGATCAAAATCTTGGTAGTTTATGTCTTTATTGTTTAATATTTTATTGTTCAGCACGCCAAGCATTTTAAATGCCTTGGCGTGCAAGTCTTTTGTATCAACTTTAATTTTACGTTGTCTGTTTTTTATAACAATCATAAAACGCTTACCTGGCCGGTGAATGTTGCAGGCTCAGTTGTTTCATCTTTGATTAACTTATTTCCACCTTCTTTATTTTCTCCAGTAGCTTGATTTTGTATTTCAAGTTTTAAGGCTTTTGTTATTCCACAGATCAGTGTTTCTTGTGCTTTTATCTGCTTTAGAGTCTTTTGATTTTCCGAAATAATTACAAGATTTTGTAATTCTGTTTTTAACGAAAGTTGAGCTTCACTCTTAAGTTTGCGTACAGAATTAATGATATCTAAAACTTTTTCAAGCGTTTGATTACTTTCATCAAAATTATAATTATAACGATTTGTATCAAGTGTTATCAGATGGATAGATACTTTGCCCTGCGATTGTCTATAAATTTTTTGATAAAGAGTTTCTGTGATATATGGAACTATTGGACTGAAGAGCTGCAATATTCCAAATCCAACTTCATACAATACAAACTTTGTTGCATTGATTTCTTCTTGGCTGTATTTGTCAGGATTGAAAAATCTATCTTTTACTAATTCAAGGTAGTTATCACAGAATGTTTGCCAGAAAAATTTTTCAACAATTTCAAGCGCCGTGTAATATTCGTATTTATCATAAGCATTTATATATGCAGTAACCGTTTTTGTAAAATTATGCAATAACCACTCGTTTACGGCGTCTAGCTTTGGTGCAGTTTGTGCTTTTTTATAATTACCGAATTGTTCAGAACAGAAGCGAAGTGCATTCCAGAGTTTTGTTAGTAACCGTTGCCCAATTTTTAATTGGTTTTCACTGAATGCAGTATCAATTCCCAGTCGACCATTTGCAGCCCAGTATCTTATAACGTCTGCAGGGTATGTTTGCAATAACATCTCAGGAGACATTTTACTGTTTTCTTTTGATTTGGAAATTTTCTCTTTACCAGCAAGTACATGTCCTGATATAACGATGTCTTGCCATGGGAGTTGTTTGTTATGAAAATATGCTTTTGCAATAGTATAAAATGCCCATGTTCGGATAATATCATGTGCCTGTGGACGCATGCTCATTGGAAGAGTTAATTTATCCGGTGATTTTTCCGGCCAGTGGAGATTAATTTGAGGTGTTAGACCTGAAGTGTTCCACGTATCCATAACGTCAGTTTCTGGTGTGATGTTTATTGAGCCGCATTTTGTACATTTGCCTCCTGGAAAACTTTGTTCCTGTGGGTCAACCGGAAGGATTTTTTCATCAGCAAGTAACACTTCGCCACAGTCTTTGCAATGCCATACGGGAAATGGTATTCCATAAAACCTTTGACGAGATATGCACCAGTCCCAGCTTAAATTTTTTACCCAATCAACGTATCTGACTTTCATGTAATCAGGATACCAGTTAATTTTATCAGCCTGGGCGAGTAATTCATCCCTGTGCTCGAGAATTTTTACAAACCATTGTGATGGTGCTAGATATTCAATTTCCTGTTTGCAGCGTTCATGAACATTAACATTGTGTGTAATTGGCTTTTGATTTAGCAACTTACCTGTTTCTTTCAATAACTCTATTATTTTTTTTCTGGCTTCATGAACTGGTAAGCCTGCAAGAGGGCCTGCAGCTTGTGTCCATCGGCCATCAAGTCCTACAACTTGAATGAATGGAAGAGAGTGTTTTTTATACCAAAGAATATCTGTTTGGTCGCCAAATGTGCAACACATGACCAAGCCAGTCCCCTTCTCCGGATCAACTTTTTCGTCTGAAATTATTGAAACTTGTTGCCCAAATACAGGAACTATGGCTTTTTTACCGGATAATTTTGTGTATCGGGTATCGCTTGGATGGTAGAATATGGCAACGCAAGCGGGGAGTAATTCAGGTCTGGTTGTTGCTATGATTAATTTTTCTCCATCTGTAGTTGTAAATTCAATATCATTAAATGTGCTGGATATGTCTGAATCATCAAGCTCTGCTTGTGCTACTGATGTTCTGCATGTTGTGCAGTAGAGAGCAGGCTCTGTTTTACGGTAGGCAAGTCCTTTTTTGAAAAGTTCAATGAAAGAGTGCTGTGATATTTTGCGTACATTTGGAGAAATTGTTGAGTATGTTTTTGACCAATCGATAGAAAGTCCGAGCTGTTTATAAAGCTCAGCAAAAGCTTTTTCAGCTTCATGAGACTCTTTTAAACAAAGTTCAATAAATTCAGAGCGTTTCATTAAGTGAGCTTTAACGCCATTTTTCTTTTCAACAAAACGTTCAGTTGCAAGTCCGTTATCATCAAAACCCTGAGGATAAAAGACATTGAACCCACGTATGCGCTTGAAACGTGCAATTAAATCTTGGTGTGTATAAGAGTATACATGTCCGATGTGTAACGATCCGGAAACGGTTGGAGGTGGCGTATCAATGCTGAACACTTTTTTGTCTGGATCTACATGAAAATCATAAACTTTTTCGTGTGCCCATAATTCACGGGCTTCTTTTTCCGATAGTGTATGATTGTATACTTTGTCCATATTAGTTTGCTCTTGATTGGTTTGCATTTTGTTATTTTGTTCATGTTCCATATTTTTCCCTCAAATTTTCCATCGAACAAATTATTCTCATATAATCGATCGAATTAATTTTTAAATAGCTTAATTATTTTTTATATTTTAGGCAAAAGGAACTGAAAATATCGGATTCGATTTGATTTCTATTATCCATAGTGCTATATTTCTCACACTTATTTTTTTGAATTTAATTTTATTGGTATTTAGTTACTAGTTGGGGTTTATATGAATAAACGGATCTTGAGCAGTTTAATCTGTACTTTTTTGATCTCACAAAGTGTAAACACAAATGTTTGTGCAATGTCTACTGGCATTGAGCTAACAACGGCAGCTTTTCGTGCGCCCATCCTTATTATGGCTAAAAAGGCTGAGCAAGATAAAAATTTTAAGAAGGCGTATCTTTTGGGTGCTATGGCAAATTTCATTCGTTTAACAAATGATTTGTCTGCTTTGTATAATTTATACCAGAAGAATAATGATGAAAACTTATATAAGCTAACAAAGGTAATGTGGGTTGGACAGGATTTTCTATCTTTGTTGGTTAAAATAAAATCCATGACGTCAACTGATTCAAGTAAGTGGAAAAAAATTGAAGCAGATGGTGAGAAGAAGTTAAATCTGATTCTGTCTGATTTTTTAAAAAAACTAGATCTTTATATTTTACCGGCCATTGAAGGTGCTGCGTCAGTATTACTTTGTTGGGATAGTACACAAGATGATTCAACTACTAATTCATTAAGTCTTTTATTGCAGATTGTTGTGTCAGGTTCAAGGCTTCTTGCCGATATGATTGAAACAGAATCTGGAAGCATGGACCAAAAGATTATTATAACAACATCACTTGTCCATGCAGTTTTGTTAATTGCTGATTTAGTTAAGACGGCGCCTGCAAATGCTAAGCCTAAAAAGGCGGCAGTTGCTGAACCTGTTAAAAATGCTGTGCTTAGTGACCATGTTCAGGAATCTGAGTCTACTGCAGAACATGGAGATGTTGCGCATATTGAACCGGTTGAAGTTCTTGAGCCTACCCAAGAAGCTGCAGTTGAGGATGAACCTATGCAGGCTGATGATGATCGTATGGAAATTGAACCTGATCAGCATTCTACCGGTTTAAAATTGATAGATGTTCCTGGAGGCGAATTGGGTCTGATTCGTACTGAAAAGGGGATACGTAGTGCAAGGGTGGCTTTGATGAGGCGCCAAGATTATACCCAATTTTTTGGGAGAGGGGCGGCTCAGAAAAAGATATTAAAAAAATTGGACGATGCCATGCGGTCTGATTATTAAAAAAGTAATTTTAGCAGGGAAATCCATTAATGATTTTTAACAAGAAAAATATATTTGTAGCGATATTATCATTTACCATATTTGGTTCAAACTTGAATGCAACAACAGCAGAAGAGCTAGAGTTGGTTACAGCATTTTTAAGAATTCCTGCCGTGGTCGGGGTAAACACTCTTGGAAAGCAACATGGTACGGCTCCCAAGATTATCTGTATAGTTTCTGATCTGATAAGGTTGTCAAATGAGATGCTTTCGGTTGCGAATAAGCGTGGCGAGTATGATTTTCATTGCTATGATTATTGTTGGGGTGCCTATGATGTTTATAGCTTGATTACTCATGTTAAAAGTCTTTTTAATGATGAGAGTAAACAAACTGAAAATATTGAATCTGAAGAGAGCAAAAAATTTGCATCAGTAATCAAATCTTTACATGAATTAATCTTGCCTTTGGCAGAAGGAATGTCTGCCATTTTGAAATATATGCCGGGAGATCAGAATAATCGCGATCTTGAATCAATCCGTTCGAGTAATATTTGGGATCAGAAGTTCAGGAATAGGTGTAGTGCGATCCTTTCTCTTGCTCGATTACTTGATAATTTTATTATGAGTAAACCCAAATTTAAAAGTGCTGAATTTTACGCATATTGTATTTTACTTGGAGCCAATATTGGCGCTGCTTATGGCATTGATGATCAGCTTGGAATTTTTCTTGCTGAAGCAAGAAGGGCCGATGATGCTAGTGAAGCTAAAGAAGAGGAAGATTTCAGACGATTTCAAGAAGAGTTTAGGCGTAAATTTTTTGGGGAAGGGTTTGGGAATTTTGGAGCTGATTTGTGTGGAAGAGATTCTGATAGGAAGCGAGCTTGTGAGGTTCTTGGAATTTCTTTAACGGAGGGGCAAGATCCTAAGATAGTAGGCAGGGCTTTTAGAAGAGAGGCGAAAAAGTCTCCAGCGCGAATATCAGAGCTAGGTGCGGCCCGGGATGTTCTCATTCCAAGGCAAGAAGAACTTATCCCCGGTGAAGGAAATGCAACAGGTATTTGAATAGATGGAATAACAAGTTATGATTTTTAGCAAAAAAAATATATTTAAAAATATTCTTGTAGGGGTACTGTTTTTTATTGCATTGGGTTCAATTTTAAATGCAACGACAGCAGAAGATGTTGAAACCATTACGGCATTTTTGCGGATTCCTGCTGCAATTGGTGTAAATTCTGTTGGAAAACAAAATATTGTTGCTTCAAAAACTATAAGAATTGCTTCTGATCTGATTAGATTGTCAGATGCGGTACTT
>CAZMQG010000012.1:0-11677 GCA_964568625.1 uncultured Pseudomonadota bacterium
GAACCGTTAGAACTAACAGTAATGCTTTCGCTTATGGAATCAAAAATAACAGTAACTCTATTATTAAAAATGTTCGCGATATCAGAAATAATAGCAATGCAATTAAATTCGAAACGGATCACTTTATTTCTGTTAATAACGGTAAAGTTACTGCTCTTGGCGCAATTAACGGTTCAACAAATGTAGACGGTATGGGCCTGTTATCAAGTCCAATTGATCTGCAAGACGGGACACTTACTTTGGGCAGTGACATGATTCTTTCAAATCAAACAACAATAGAATCATCTGGAAATTTTGATTTACAAGGCAACGCAATGATATTTGGTGGAGATTTAACATTACCTGCAAATACTGTAATAAAAGTTGTTTCAAGTGGTGTGCTTGACGGACAAGGTCATGCTTTAGACCTTTCATCAGGAGCAAAATTGATTGTTGACAACAACGTAACCCTAACACTGAGAAATATGACATGGATGAGTCATGAATCAACTTGGCCAATTCAAATGCAAACCGCAACATCAAAACTTACTCTGCAAAACAGTGCTCTATGTTTTGACAGAGACTTAACATTCACCCAAGGGCAAATGTTTATCCATGGGGATGTCTTTGTTACAGGAACAAATAAATTCAGTTATGCTTCAACCGGAACATCTTATGTAGCTCCACATTCAACACTTTATTTTGACACCAATTCAACATTCAGTTATAGCCCACGCTTAACAAACAGGCATACACACTCTGAACGAAACTTAATTAAATTGATTGATAAAACAAGTTCAATATTTTTCGACGAATGCTCGCTCAACCTACCAGACAGCGGATGGCAATTAACAAACGGAACAATTTACTTTAATAACAAAGTTGCTGTTTACGGACAATCAACACAAGAAAATTCACTCGAATTGGGTGACGGAACAATAGCCAATGACTCTGATATTCAGTTACTTTCAGGCGCAAATATTGAAAACTATGGATATGTTTATGTCAACCCGGGTAATTAAACATTCGTATATAACATAGACATATAATTTGATAAAAAATTAATAAAAGAAGATAAGGGAAAATAGAATGATAATCGAAATAAAAAAAATCAAAATCATCCTATGCATTTATTTTTTTATTACTTTAATTTATCAAATTCAAATTTCAGCCGCCACTTATGGGTCCGATTCTACAGTTTCAATCGTAAACCCAATGAACATTCCCGCAAGCACTGATAATATCATAAAAACATTTGCCTCTGCAAAAAACGGGTTCGCATTCACTAATCTTTCCACAACATGTTCATGGCAATCAATCTTCCCGGTCTCCGGACCAATTTCACTCAAAGGCGGAACGCTTTATCTTATGAGCGACCTGACACTGAATAACACCGGATCATTTGTTGACCTGGGAACCATTGTTGGAGCAAACCATGTTATAGATTTATCACAGTACAACAGGACGTTTGCCTCAGGCACAAATCCAAATGGAAAGCTAGTTTTGAATAATGCAGCACAAGTAACATTAACCAGAGCTGCCAGATCTTTTGATTGGTCATATGATGGCAAATATCTTGCAGTTGGCATAACTTCCGGCACAGGATCCGATTTATATATTTACGAATTTACAGGAACATCACTTGTTTTACGTACTAGTTTAAATATAAGTGCAAGCCCATATTCAATACGCTGGCATCCAAGTTCATATTTTCTCGCAATTACGGCAAGCGCATCGCCATATTTTAGATCATATCAATTCACACCTCCGTCAACACTTACATCCAGAGGAACTGTAACAGGATCATCAACAACTTACGCCGTCGCATGGCAAGCAAGAGGAACTCACGTCGCATTTGGAGGGACAACTTCAACAGGCATAAGAGTTTATTCTTACAATACGGGAACTGGAGCATTTTCACTCGTTGCAACATCAACAAACAGCGCTGCACTTGGCGGAACAATTCAGTATAATGCTATCAAATGGGCTCCTGCAGGAAATAAAGATGATTTAATAGCAGGAACCTACAGCTCCTCAACGGTGGGAACTCTGCATCTTTATAATTTTACCGGATCAGCTCTCAATCACTTAAAAGCCTATTCTCAAGGAAAAGGAATTTATTCGCTAGACTGGTGCGCAACAAGCACGTACATTGCAGTTGGATGTTCGGACGGAACGCTACGAACATATCAACACACTGCTGCAACAGACACAATCACACAAAAACAAAGTAACACAATTACAGGTGCCATCAACTCAGTAAATTGGAAATATGACGCATCTGAACTAGCTGTCGCAAGAGCTGTTGCTGCAACAAATGAATTCCAAATTTATTCATTTGACACATCATCATATAATTTTTTAGAAAAATATCCGATTGCCTTGACGACAGACTCATACTGCGTCAGGTATTATTACAACTCAACAACTCAAAGTTCATACATTGCCAGATCAGATAACGGAACAAGACTGTTAATAGTATACAAAGAAAATTATTCTCCGTTTATTTTCCGCGATGTAAATCTTTTTTTAAATGGTGATTTGACCTTAAGCGCACCATTAACATTTACAGGCAACTGTAGCATAGATGCACAAAATCATAGAATCACATTTACATCAAATGGTTCGCTAAATTTGTCACCACAAAGCAACCTTACAATCTCCTTGGCGAATTTAAAATTTACAACACCAAGCTCATTCGCTCTGCAAGGTGGATCATCAAATCTTACATTGCAAAATTCAACTATTGAAATGAACACTGACATGTATTTGGCAACAGGTTCTTTTAATATTTACAATGACGTAACAATAACGGGACCTCACCAATTTTTTTATAATTCAAACTTTACAAGCACTATCAACTCAAACTCCAGTCTTAATTTTACAAACGGCGCAATTCTTTCGATCGGCAAAAGTGACCGCAGCGATATTGAACAACTTGCATTTGCAGAAAATTCTTCTTCTCTAAATTTAAACAATGCAACAATCGATCTTAATGGTTATGGCATGAACTTCAAACGTGGCACACTAAATATCGTTGGCAACACTGCAATAAATATTCATACTGACATTGACATAAAAAATACATTCTCAATGGGAGACGGAGTAAATTCAGGAAACGATCCGTCAATAATAATTCAAGGAAACGGATCAGCTCTTGCATTGAACGACGGCTTATTTGTTTTGAATCCGACAATATCATCGACAATGATTCAGTTTTATGGTCAATCGCAATTGTCTCTTGAAAGTACATGCTCCATAAATCTTAAAAAGCCACAGCAATGGTCCGACGGTTTAATTATTACAACAACAAATCTTACTTTTGATATTGATCCCACAGCGTATTTGATCACGTCGAACCTTCGTGTAGCCGAGTCAAACCATACGCAAGATTATTATTTCACCGGTACACTGAAAAAAATGCCCAATCTAATTCTTGATAAAAACGATCAAATAATAATAAATCCGGGAGTATTAAATAGAAATTTAACAATAGTACAGGACAATAACTTAATCACAGGCCCAGGATCTTTCACAGGATTAATATCTTTTGAAAACTATAATTCGTCGTTAACTTGGGATTTAATTGGAAGCCTGGGATCGAATGAAATCGATTTAAACGGCGGACATCTTCGAATAACACAAAATGCAAATCTTACGGCTAACTATACATTCATAAACACGGGAACTGTTGATTTAACAAACATAACACTCGATCTTTCCCCTCAAGATTCCGATTGGGCCGGAAATATTTATTGGGTTGGAGATGGGGGTACAATAAAATTAAACAACAATGTAACACTCGATGGAATATGGACTCTTAGCGGCAACATTATTGTCGACGGAAATAGCTTTGTTCTTGATTTTAACAATTCCGGTACATTAATTCTTGAACGTGGGGCACATGTAACATTCAAAAATCTTTCTCTTTATAATTTAACCAGACAAAATAGAATTGTTTGCAAAGATAATGATTGTCAAATCACAATGAATTTTTCAGATTTTATGCTCGCCGGAGATTATCTGTTTGAAACAGGCAGCCTTTTTATATACTACGACAGTACAATTGGCATAATTGACGGACTCGACGGCACATTCACATTCACTTACGCAAGTACACAAACCAGCACAATAGACTCTCAATGTATTTTTGAAATATTAGACGGCACAAGATTTTCAATTGGTCGACAAGATTCGGCAATAACGGATATCAACCAGCAACCGCTAGTTTTTGCTGATGCCGCATCTTCCAAACTTATACTCAACGGTGGAACTCTTCATATCACATCATCCGGAATGATTTTAGGGGCCGGTATGCTTGAGGTGAACCATACATCAAATTTAGAAATTGAAAATACTGTTTATCCATATGGATTGATACTCGGCAATGGAGATCCAGCCTACGACTTTGAATTAGATATTGATGCAGGAATTCTACTAACTCTTAAATACGGAAGACTGTTTTATAACAACTACTTTGATAATCGAATCGAATTTGATAGCCAAGAATCAACACTAGCACTTGAACATGATAAGGGATTGTATGCCAAAAAAAATCTTACTCTATCTCGAGGATCAATTACCACACCATTATCATCTAATATCACCACAGACAAAGACCCAGACGTTTATGTTATTTACCAGTACATGCACAGATATGACTATGGACATCTGCAGGACTTCTTTTTAACAGGAACAATTGTTTCCGAGCCTACTCCGGTAAGCATTTTGGATTCCAACGATACCCTACTATTAAATCCGGGTACCTATAATAGATCAATACTCATAAACCAAGACGGAAATAAAATTTCAGGAGTTGGAAACATTTCCGGTGCCATAAACTTCACCGACTATAACTCAACCCTTTCTTGGGATTTAAATCAACCTTACACAGCCGGTGACATTGACCTAAATGGTGGAAGAATTATTTACACTCAAGATTCCGGAATTGGCCCTCAATATTCTTTCAAGGGAAGCGGAACAATTGACTTAACTACAAAAACCCTCGAACTGGGAACCGTATCAACAACTTGGTCCGGCAATTTTCTTTGGATTGGTGATGGTGCAATCATTCGAATGAATAATGACATATTAGTTGATGGAACTTGGACGTTGAGCGGAAATATTACAATTGAAGGCAATGGCTATTCAATGGACTTGGGAACTACTGGAACAATAATTCTTGAACGTGGCGCACAGTTATCACTAAACAATTTTGCACTTTATAATATGACTCAACAAAATGGAATTTTCTGTCGTGACAATAACTGCCAAATTGCTCTCAATTACACGGATCTTATATTAGCTGACAATTTCTTATTCGATAAAGGCAGCCTTTACATATATTACGACAGTATAATAATGCCAATTTCAGCTGATACTGATACCGTGTTTACACTCTCTTACGCAACAACACAACCTCTTTTAATTGATTCAGACGCATCCCTTGCAATTTGGCCGGGAATTAGATTTTCAACAGGTCGACAGGATTCCTCAATCACTGACCCTGAACTACAACCAATCATTTTTGGCGATCCAAGAACCTCAAGATTCCTACTTGATGGCGGCTCTTTACATATCACATCTTCAGGTATGATCTTAACAAAAGGAACATTACTGGCACGTGAATCTTCTAATTTGGAAATAGAAAATTCCTCATATCCTTATGGCTTAATTTTTGGTGACACAACTCCGGAAAATGATTTTAATCTTGGCTTGGATGCAGGAACACAACTTACTCTCAAAACCGGAAGATTATTTTATAATAACTATGCTGACGACAAGATTAACTTTGCAAGCGCCGAATCAACGTTTGCCATAGAAATAAGCAATGGTTTGTTTGCGAAAAGAAATTTAACTATTAATCAAGGCACGATTGCAACTCCTTTAATACCGAACGTTCCTGTAGGCCGCGATCCAAATATTAATATTATTTACAAAAACATGCATCGATATGACTATTCTCACATTTTGGATTTTTACATCACAGGGTCTGCAAGGGTTATCCCAACTCCGGCAACCATTCTTGATACCAATGACAAATTATTAATCAATCCAGGAAGCTTTGACAGACCTATCGTAATAAATAAATATGGAAATTCCATATCCGGAATGGGAAATGTTTCCGGACAAATAATCTTCACAGACGCCAGCTCAACACTTACTTGGGATATAAATCAAACCTACGCCGGACCTAGTATTGACTTAAAAGGTGGTCGTATAGTTTTCACACAAGACTCTGGTTTAGAAAACGGTAACTCATTTGTAGGAACCGGAACCGTAGAGTTAACAAATAAAATATTCCAACTTGGAACAGATATAAAAACTTGGTCTGGAGATCTATATTGGATTGGAGATGGAGCCTCAATAGTATTAAATAACAACATAACCATCGATGGAACGTGGACCCTTAGCGGAAATATCACAATAGAAGGGAATAATTATCTAATAGATCTTGCTCCAACCGGATCAATAATTCTAGAACGCGGCGCAAACGTAACATTCAAAGACTTCTCTGTTTTCAACATGTCCAGACAAAACAGAATCACATGTAATGATAATTCATGCCAACTCACTCTGAATATAGCCGATCTCTTAATGTCCGGCGACTACCTCTGGGACAAAGGCAGCATATATACTTACTACAACAGCCGAATTGGTGTAATCGACGGATTAGATAAAGTTTGCACATTTTCTTATGAAAGCACACGAACAAGCACAATCGATTCTTTTGCATTTCTGAAAATCTTACCTAACACTCGTTTCTCAATTGGCAGACAGAATTCAATCATCTCAAATCCGGAACAACAACCGCTAATATTCATTGACCCTGCTACCTCCAAATTAATTCTTGACGGCGGAACGCTACACGTCACATCATCAGGCATGATAATGACGGCAGGCAAAATAGAAACATTAAACTATTCCAGTATCGAAGTTGAAAATACAAAATATCCATATGGACTGATTTTGGGCAATGGAGTTGCTGAAAAAGATTTTGAATTAAACATTGGCGGCGGATATCAATTAGAATTAACTTCAGGTTCAGTTTTTTATAACAACTATTCACCGGATAGAGTTATATTTGGCAGCCCGGCCTCCTCTCTTTATGTCGTACCAACCAATGGATTAAAAACCAAAACTAATTTAACATTACAAAATGGAACACTGGAATCAACCGGAATGGCCATTGATAAAGATGCAAACGTAGAAATTTATTTAAATAATATTATCAGAATTTTTCATACTCCATATTATTCTGTGATGAAAATGACAGCTTATGATAATTGTCCTACATATAAATTATCAAACGGTGACTCTCTTCATTTAGTCGAAGGTTATACAACGAAAGACGTTGTGGCTGACTCAGGATTCTCAATATTTGGTGGCATTTCCGGATTTGCCGGAACTTTAACCTTAAAAAATAATTCCGTAACCCTACAATCAGATTTGCAAACCCCATGTTTTAGCAACATAACTTTGAATGGCGGAACATTTATTGTTTCTTCAGATGGCTCATTTGCTGCCGACAAAACATTCACCGGATCAGGCAAAGTTCAACTCCTTGGTACAAAAATGGCATTCGGTCCAACAACAGATATGAACATGACAAACACAATTTACTGGCAAGGCATAACCAAAGGCAGCATTGAATTAAATGCTCAAAAAACAAGTCTGTCCAGCACTTGGACAATCGGTGGAAACGTTGTCTTGAATGGTAAAGGAAATATTCTTGATCTTTCAAACAAAGGCAAATTAACCATCAGGCCAAATTCTACACTATCACTTGAAAATATTTCGCTAAAAGGTCTTGGGCAAAATCTTGGCAACATCAACTTCATGGATGACACCGCAACATTAAGGCTTGCAAATGCTTATCTTGAACTTGATAATGATCTTTCGACAACTATCGGCAAAATTTATGTCAACGGACCAACCATTGTCGGATTAAAAAATCACAACTGGACACTCGATCAAAATGCATCCATGACGGTTGACGGAGTAACATTGTGGCAAGATCCACTTGACCAAGAAACCGGTGGCAAAATCAAATTTGGAACAGGATCAATTGATAATTACCTCACACTTATTTCGAGCGGAACAATCAAAACTGCAACAAGTCTTGATATATTAACCACCGAAACTACAGATTTGCAACAACAAATTACAAATAACAGTAATGCTATTATTAAACTTGATGGCACAGTCAGAACAGATAGCAATGCTTTTGCTTATGGTATCAAGAACAACTCCAATACTCTCTTGGCTTTAAACAGAACTACTTCTAATGCACTTCTCTTTGGCGATCGCAATAACTCCAACTCCATTGTTTTACTTGATCGCAAAGTTCGCGTTAACAGTAATGCCATGCTCTACTTAAACAGAACCACTTCCAACGCACTTCTCTTCGGCGATCGCAATAACTCTAATGCCATTATCACTCTCAATCGTACTGTCAGAACTAACAGCAATGCTTTTGCGTATGGCATCAAGAACAACTCCAATACTCTCTTGGCTTTAAACAGAACTACTTCTAATGCACTTCTCTTTGGCGATCGTAATAATTCAAACGCCATTATCACTCTCAATCGTACTGTCAGAACTAACAGCAATGCCTTTGCTTATGGCATTAAGAACAACTCTAATGCCATTAAATTTGAAACTGACCACTTTATATCTATCAATGACGGCAAAGTTACTGCACTTGGTGCTATTAATGATTCAACAAATATAGATGGGCTAGGCTTATTATCAAGTCCAATTGACCTACAAAATGGGACACTAACCTTAAACAGTGATCTGATTCTTTCAAATCAATCAACAATAGAATCATCCGGTAATTTTGATTTACAAGGTAATGCAATAATTCTTGGCGGCAATTTAATAGTCCCTGCAAATACATCAATTAAAATCATTTCAAGTGGCGTACTTGATGGCCAAGGTCATGCTTTAGAGCTTCTAACCAACGCAAAATTAATCGTTGATAACAATGCAACATTAACCTTGAGAAATATGACATGGATGAGCCATGAATCAAATTGGCCAATCGAAATGCAAACCGCAACATCAAAACTTACCCTGCAAAACAGTGCTTTATGTTTTGACAGAGACTTAACATTCACACAAGGACAATTATTTATCCATGGTGATGTTTTTGTTACAGGAACAAATAAATTCAGCTACGCCTCAACCGAAACATCTTATGTCGCACCACACTCGACACTTTATTTTGACACCAATTCAACATTCAGTTACAGCCCACGCTTAACAAACAGACATACACGCTCTGAACGAAACTTAATTAAGTTAATTGATAAAACAAGTTCAATATTTTTTGACGAATGTTCGTTACAACTTCCGGATAGCGGCTGGAGACTCACTAACGGAACCATTTATTTTAACAACAAAGTAAAAATTTATGGACAACCAACTCAAGACAATTCATTCGAATTTGGTAATGCAATAAGCAGTGATGATCTCGATATTAATATACTTTCCGGCGCAAATATTGAAAATTATGGATACGTAAATTACAACAATGTAGGCTAGAGTAATGATTTTAGGTGGTAATAAAATCAGTTAATGGCAATTTTAACCCAAAAGAGAAGGGATTAACATAGAATGAAGAGTAATCAATTTGTTTCTAGTTTTTTTCGTTTTACGCTAATTTTGATTTTTTTGATCAATCATGTGTACGCAGGATTAAAATTTTCCAATCAAAATTCAAAATTGGCGCTACAAAATGGATCTACACTGGGCGTAGGTAAACCTATACAAGGTTGGGATGGAACACTTGAAAAAAAATCCGGTGCCACAATTTCAGGTTCATCCGTAACATTTAATAACGGTTATTTAAATTACGACACAAGTAAATCTGAATTCTCCGGAATTTTTGATCCCAATGCCGCACAACAAATTCAGTTGAATGGAAATAAAATCTTGAGCGTTGATAAGGGAACATTTTTAAATAAAATAAATGTTGTTGGCACCGGTAATAAAATTCAAGGCACACCACAATTCAGTAATTCAGATGGAATAAGATTAGAAAACAATTTATCAAGTGTTACCCTAGCACTTCAAAACGTATTGAACTCAAATATTGCATTAAGAGGTGGCAGCCTTATTCTTGCAAATGATCTTAATTTTGCTGATGATAGGACACTTACAGGCTCTGGAACCGTTTTTTTAAAAAATAATTCTTTATCATTTGGAAGCAAAACAGATTTAAAGCTAACACACACAATTCTTTGGGATAATTCAACCGATATCAACTTAACAAGTAAAACCAGCCTTTCCGGAACCTGGAATTTTACCGGAAACAGTTCCCTCAACGGACATGGTAATATTTTAGATTTAACAAGTGGCGGAACAATCTATGTCAAAAAAGATGCAACTTTAAATCTTACAGACGTAGTTATTAAAGGCATAGGAATAACAAACGGTTGGTTTGTATTCCAAGATCAAACCTCCAAAATAAATATGTCTAATGTAACAGTGGAATTAGATAACCGATTCACCGTTTCCACAGGCGGAATTTATGTTGAAGGCCCAACAACATTCGAATTAAAAAACTATAATTGGACAATTGATCAAAAAGCATCTATGACCGTTGATGGTGTTACATTATGGAAAGATCCACTGGATAAAATAAATTGCGGCAAAATCAAGTTTGGCTCCGGATCAGTCAATAAATATCTTTCGCTAGTTTCAAGCGGTACAATAAAAACTTTATCTAATGCCGATATAATTCAAACATCAACAACCAATTTACAACAACAAATTACTAACAACTCCAATGCCATAATTAAACTTGATAGAACCGTCAGAACTAATAGTAATGCTTTTGCTTATGGGATCAAGAACAACAGTAACACTCTCTTGGCTCTTAACAGAACTACCTCCAACGCTTTGCTATTTGGCGACAGAAATAACTCTAATGCCATTGTTCTTCTCGATCGTAAAGTCCGTGTTAACAGTAATGCTATGCTTTACCTAAACCGTACTACCTCAAACGCTTTACTCTTTGGCGACAGAAATAACTCTAATGCCATTGTTCTTCTCGATCGTAAAGTCCGTGTTAACAGTAATGCTATGCTTTACCTAAACCGTACTACCTCAAACGCTTTACTCTTTGGCGACAGAAATAACTCCAATGCAATTATCACTCTTGATAGAACCGTTAGAACTAACAGCAACGCTTTCGCTTACGGTATCAAGAACAACAGTAACACGCTCTTGGCTTTAAACAGAACAACCTCTAACGCCTTGCTCTTTGGTGATCGCAACAACTCTAACGCCATTGTTCTTCTTGATCGCAAAGTCCGTGTAAACAGTAACGCAATGCTTTACTTAAACCGTACTACCTCAAACGCTTTACTCTTTGGCGACAGAAATAACTCCAATGCAATTATCACTCTTGATAGAACCGTTAGAACCAACAGTAACGCTTTTGCTTATGGTATTAAGAACAACAGTAACACTCTCTTGGCTCTTAACAGAACAACATCTAACGCGCTACTCTTCGGTGACCGCAATAACTCCAATGCCATTGTTTTACTTGATCGCAAAGTTCGTGTAAACAGTAACGCCATGCTCTACTTAAACCGTACAACATCCAACGCACTACTCTTTGGTGATCGCAACAACTCCAACGCTATTATCACTCTTGATAGAACCGTTAGAACCAACAGTAACGCTT
>CAZMQG010000012.1:11777-51775 GCA_964568625.1 uncultured Pseudomonadota bacterium
AACCGTTAGAACCAACAGTAACGCTTTTGCTTATGGTATTAAGAACAACAGTAACGCACTACTTGCCCTAACCAGATACAACTCCAATGCCCTACTCTACGGCATTAGAAATAACTCTAACGCTTTGATCTCCGGTATCACTAACAACTCTAATGCTCTTCTTTATGGCATTAGAAACAACAGCAATACTCTTCTTGCTTTAACCCGAGACAACAGTAACGCAATTATCTATCTTGCTTCTTCCGGCGATCCTGCTATGACTCGTGCCAACAGTAATGCTATCGTTTCTTGGATTAAATCAACCAGCAATTCTGTTGTCAGTCTCAATGCCAGAGAAACTTCTCTAGAAACTACTGTCAGAACAGACAGCAACGCTTTCGCTTACGGTATCAAGAACAACTCTAATGCTATATTAAGTGGATCATCATCATTAGCAATCAACAATAGTAATGCCATTATTGCTCTTAAAACAACCGTTAGAACTGACAGTAATGCTTTCGCTTATGGTATAAAAAACAACTCCAACGCCATACTAAGTGGCTCATCATCATTAGCAATCAACAATAGTAATGCAATCGTATCTTGGATTAAAGGCACAAGTAATGCCGTTATTAAGTTGAGCGGAACAGCCCCTGCAGCTTTACCAGTCAACAACAGTAACGCCATTGTCTCTTGGATCAAACAAACCAGCAACGCTCTAGACTGGTTGAATATAATAGTCAGAACAGACAGCAATGCTTTCGCTTATGGAATTAAGAACAACTCCAATGCTATTATCAAACTAAATTCCGCAACGCCATCAGGATTAGTTGTACAAAACAGTAACGCCATCGTATCTTGGATTAAAGACACAAGTAATGCCGTTAATAAAATATCACCACTTGTAAGTGGAGATGTTTATTACAATGTAACAATGAATGAATCAATCTTCATAAATTCCAATCAATTTATTAACATCACAAACCCTAACGGAGTGGTCATAGATGGAAGCGGGCAAACAATTGTATTCAATAATACTTCTGGCCCACAATTTATAGTTCAAGAAAATGTTCCCGTAACTTTAGAAAATGTAACACTTGCAAATATCAACCAAAACACCTTTAACATACTACAAGGCGGACAACTTTTAATTGGAGCTAACACAACATTTGAATTTACAGAAAACGTAACATTCAGCACAGGAACCTTCAATGTATTAGACTCACCTGATGGAACAGTATGTACATTTGTAAGTTTGTCAGGTAATAACGTCGTTACATTTAATGACGAAGCAGTTTTAAACTTGGGAGATAACACATTAAGACTTGAAAACATTGAATTGGGAAGTATAACCAACATTGATTACGGCTCAAACAACTTAATTGAGCTAGCAGCAGACGCCTCCGTAGATATTGATACAAACACTTACGAAGCTGTTGGACTTAACTTTAAAGCCATTGGACCAAACAATGCAATAACGCTTATGCAAGATAATCTGACACTTTCGGGACTTATTACATTCGGCGATGCCAGTGTAAATGAGCTGGCAGTTAGATTCGTTCTTGTAAATGGACTTGATCCAGAAAGAGTATCCGCTGGCGAGCTCTACCCAATCGTTAACTTCACCGGTGGTCCTGGAATAATGCTTGGCGGTTCCCCAATCAATGTAGACCGTTTGATTCTTGAAAATCCATACACCATATTTGACTTGCTTGATTCGAATGCAATATTGTTCGACCAAAACGGTCAAATATTCTTTAAAGAATTAGAACTAAGAGACAACAATATCAAGCAGTACTCTTCAAACGTGCTTGTTGATGGAACACGAATTATTGGACACCAAATTGATCCATCATTCATCCGTGCTTACTATGGAAATCAAAATCACAAACAAAGTATTACAGTCAAACCAATATCTAAACCAAAAACAAAAATTCAAGTACAACCAAAAACTGCAAAAGTAAAAGAAAAAATAGAAAAAAATAAAGTTTCAGAAACTCAAAAGGTTACACAAAAACAAAAAAGTACAGCCAAAAATACAAAGACAAACTTTAAAGACAAGAAACTTAAAATCAACCACAACATAGCAAAAAATCGCAAGGGCATTGATGAGTTAAATGAAATCTTAGGAATAGAAGAGTCAAAAGATGATTCACTAATGGAAGAACTTGATTGTCTTTGCGATGATTCAAACAATTAAGTAAAAGACGTAAAATCAATTAAGGGGCGCATAAAATATGCGCCCCTTCTCTTTTTATTTTAATAAATTTTTTTATTTATTAACGCGAGTTAGAGAATTAAATATTGCTTTATGAAAATCACTATAGCGTCTCCCCGGCGCAGGCCGGGGTCCAGATGCAACTTTAACGTTCGCGCCTATTTTTGAAACATTCAAAATCAAATCAAGTACTCTAAAACTGTTTTATTTCTGTACTAAAAACTGGATCCCGGCTTTCGCCGGGACGACCACTGTAAATCGATAAAGTTTTTTTAAATTCCAAATTTTTGTTCGTTACGCAAGAGATTTATTTTTTATTCAATGCTCTTTTTTTTCTCTTCCTGTTTTTGTCCAACCCGTCCAACCCTAATTCTTGCCATATTTTCTGTAGAAAAATATTTGGCAGCAATATCATTAACCTCTTGAAGCGACATAGCCTGAACCCTAGCCAACACTTTATCATAATAATCAAAACCAAGTTGCATTGATTCAAGATAATTCAACATTCCGGCAAGATCACTATTACTGGAAACTGAATCAATTAAAGACTTAAGATAAAGTTGTCTTGCATCATCAAGTTCACGCTGAGTTACTCCATTTTGTGCCAAATTTTTAACAAGATCACGTATCCCTTTTTCCGCAAACTCAAGTTTATCAAGACTCAAAATTGCTCCTATATAATCAAATCCATGCATCTTACCGGCACCGGCAGCATAAGCGCCAAAAGCATTATAAAAAAGACCTGTCTGTTCGCGTAGCTGATAAATTCTCGAACCCAGTGAATAAAAAGTAATGTAGTTTAACATTTTTACAGGAACTATGTCCGCATCATAAACTGTCAGAGCGCTTGGTTGGCAAAAGGCCATCAAAACTTGATCCCTCATCATAAATTCATCAACATTTTCTTTTGCCGTAAAACTGCCGGATCTATATTCTATTTTTTTAGAGGAATCACTTTTCCACTTTCCAAAAACATTTTGAATGTTTGATTTCATTTCATCAATATCAAAATCACCTACAACGGTTAAAACCATTCCGGTAGGGACAATATAATGCATATGCAACTTCAACAAATCTGTAGTGCCAACTTTATCAACAATTCCAATGGCATCATCAAAAGTCCATGCATATGGATGATTTTTATAAACCGTGCAACTTATTTTTCTACGTAAAATCTCTATAGGATCATCCTTACAACGCTTAAATGAGCCGATTGCAATCTCTTTAAGCTTATTTAGTGCCTGTTTTGAAAAAGAAGGTTTACGTAAAATATGAAACAGTCGCTCAAATACTGGTTTATAACCATGATTCAGCATGGAGATAGAAACGCCACTTGTATCAAATCTGTAAATAACACCATTACTTTCAAAAAAATCCACATTTTGTTCTTTAGAATATTTTTTTGTACCCTCCATCAAAATATCCATCATCATTCCAACCAAGATTCCGTCTTTGGCTGATGTAAGATATTCAGCATCTTTAAACTTAAGGCCCAACGTAATTAGCCCCCAACTTGAATTTTTTTTCAATAAAACTCTTAAACCATTATCTAATGTCATCTCAACATCAGGCTTAGGAAACTCAAAATCAAATTTATTTGGTGCAGGTAATGTGTTAACCAACTTTGGTAGTTCAAGAGGCGATACTCTTTGATGATGTTTGAGAATTTCACGATCAATATCATCTGACATATGCTGCACTTGCACCTTCATCTCTTTTTTATCATCAGGCAATGGAACAATCTCTATACGATTCATAAATAAAGGATCCATGTATTCGCTTACAAAATCCTGCAGTTGTTTGCTGGTTACCTTTTTGTAAAGATTTACACGATTTAAAACAGCATACTCATCATGCGTTGCAAAGTATGATTTAATCCAGGTGTATGTAAAATCTTTGTAATTTTGCAACCTAGAGAAAAAACTTCTCACATTGTTTTTAACCATGCGTACAAGTTCATCCTCAGTAAAACCTTTTTTCATAATTTTCATTAATTCACGAGTAACCAACGATTGGCAATAATCACTTTTTCCCTCAATTGGCTCAATAAAAATTCCAAAAATTCCACCCTCCATCATCGTTGCTGCAGTTGTTGAAACAGACGTTGCAACCTTTTTTTCTTCTACAAGCTTACGATATAAACGACTGCCCTCTCCACCTCCAAGCAAAAAATCCAAAGCTGATGATAATATTTCATTTTTATCTCTTAAGCCTGGTATATGCCAAAAGAAACAAAGCATATTATTTTTAACATCTTCATAAAATCGTATATTGGTTGATGAAAATTGAGGTATAACCGGAGGTAAAACCGGAAGTTTCTCAACTCCATTAGGGGTTATATTCTCAAAATTTTGCTTTGCAAGACTAATTGCTTGGTTTTCATCAAAATCCCCTACAATAAAAAGGGTAGCCCTATCCGGACTATAATATTTTTTATAAAACCTTTTTAAAGTTTCTGCTTTTAAATTTAACAGATCCTCCTGATAACCAATTACAGGAAAATGGTATGGGTGATTTGAAGGGAAAGCAGTCTGAATAGCTTTCTCAAAAATTCGACGCCAATAATCATCTTTATACATTTTTACTTCTTGAATAACCGCTTTTAACTCTGACGCCAAGTGCTGCTCATCAAATCGTGCATTTTGCATACAGTCAGCAAGAATTGGTAAAAATGGCTGCCAATTACTTTTGTTAGCCTCAAAATAATAACTCGTCATATCAATTGATGTAAATGCATTATAAGTTGCACCATACTTACGAGATATTGAATCAATATCGCCCTCTGACATTGTCTGCGTACCCTTAAAAATCATATGCTCGATTAAGTGTGCCAGTCCTCGTTCACCGGAACCTTCCACAAAAGAACCAACCTCGTAAGCAACTTGGACAATAACTTTAGGAGCTGTATTTGTTTTGAAAAGAATGACCTTCATGCCGTTTTTAAGTTCAATCTTTTTAACTTTATCAAGAGGAAGCTCAAACTCCGGCAAAGCTTTCATAAAAATTCGCCCCGTCTTTTTTCTATAAAACATATAGAAGGCAGCTAAACTAATAAAAATTAAAATCCCCAAAATCACAAATTTATTCTTAAATATAAGCACGATCAACTCCCAATTTTCCATATTTAAACCTACTATTTTAATTTTTTTACTTTTACTCACATAAAAATACTGTAAAATAGATTTCTAAAGATATATTTTAGATAATTTTTCAATGAAATGCAGCAATATGAATATATTAATTTTAAAAGTATCTGCTATTGGCGATGTGGTACACACATTACCTGCAGTATTTTATCTAAAAAAATGCTACCCTAACGCAAAAATAAGTTGGGTTATACAAAAAAAAGCTGCTGATTTACTGGTTAACCAGCCATTTCTTGATAAAGTTTTTGTACTACCCGATAAATTTTTGCACCCAAAAAACTGGGCTGCTTCATTGAAAATAATAAACGAATTACGCAAAACAAAATGGGATGCAATTCTTGATTATCAGAGTATTGATAAAACATCTATCATAATAAGTTTTTTAAAAGGCAAAAAATTTGGATTTGCCTCACGCATTGCTCGTTCAAAATTTAGCACTTGGCTTACACAGTTTCACGTGGATATTGAATTCAAAAATATAATTCAAAAAAACTTGGGGCTTGCTTGCTATGCAGCACAAGAACTAGGAGATACAAAAACCAATACAAGCGCTCGTGGTGCCTGTCCGCCGAAGCTATCACTAAGCGAAGGCTGGAAGCCTGTCGAACCATATGAGCGCTCAAAAACACAAAACTTGTGTTCCACACAGTGCCCCACTATTGGCGAACTAAAAAAAGATTTCTCTTTCAATTTTAATCAAGCAGGGAAAAATACCGTCAATGATTGGTTAAAAACAAAACAAATTGAGAGATTTATTTTACTATGCCCAAATACAACATGGGAAACCAAGCACTGGCCAAATGAGCTCTGGATAGAATTTATAAAACTTACATCTCAAGAAAAATTACAATATAAAATGCTACTGGTAGGACAGCAATTTGGAAAAGCCGCAAACAAACTTGCTCAACTTTGCCAAGAAAAAAATCTACCTGTTTTCATTGTCCCGGCATGGAACTTGAATACAACAGCATATCTTATATCAAAGACAGATTTATTAATCGCTCCGGACACAGGGCTTCTACATCTTGCCGATTTTTTAAACATAACAACAATAGGAATTTTCGATCCCACAAGCAAAGAACTTCAAGGGCCATTTTTGAAGGACGTAAATATTGAAAATGCAATTCAAACTGGAAATATTTTACAACCTGGCTTTCAAGTCACCAACAATATGAATCAGTCGAATTTTCAAAAATCTACACCTTATCAAGCCAACATGTGTAAACTACAACCTAGTATGTTACTTGATAAAGTTCTACATATTTTAAAAAATAAAAACTAAATAATTTACTTAGGAGTTATTATATGAAAAACCGCTATATGAAAAGATTTGTAATTATCATTTTATCAATTCTTTTCTTTGATCTTCAGGCAAAAAGAAACAGGATCTTGCCTTCGATAAAACCACAAAATTTATCAGAAATCCATCTTGAAGATACTCCATTAATTGAAAAAACAACTTTGACAATAGATGAAGCAGTTCAGATTGCCTATCAAAATAAACCTGATTTAAAAGCATATCAATATGCAATAGAAGAAGGTAAAATGCGTAGCAAACAGGCAATTGCCGGATATTTTCCAACCATTGGCATGAGTGGAAACTTAAACCAAACACGAGGCCAATCTGATCCAGATTTAAATATAGATTTTGTTGTACAACAGCTCGTACTAAATTTTGCAGGACCAATTGAACAGTACAAAAAAGCAAAAAAAATAACCCAAGTAATTGAGTATCAAAACGAACGCGATAAAAAAAATATTCGTCACGAAGTTGAAAAAGCATTTCTTGAATGCTGGAAGGTACAACAACAAAATATAGCCGTAAGGGCATTTAAAAAATCAACCGACTCCGGATATGAAAAAGTTGAACATTCAAATAAATTGGATCTGGTTGATAAAAACGACTGGCTAAGAGCAACAGCAGATAACGCTCAAAGCTTATCTATGATAGATAATTACTACGAAGGCGTAATGATTTCTCAAAAAAAACTTGAATTTTTTATGGGCCAACCGGTAGATCTTGAAATTGCAGGCGTAAAAGAAATCGACAGCAGATATGTAAATAAAAAATTTCATAAAATAAAACTAAATCTTTTATGGGAAGACGATAACAAAGATTTATCCTCAAAACCTGTTGAATTTTATTACAACATTGCAATAAACAATAGGGATGAGTTAAAAATGGCAGACAAAACAATTGCCATCGCAAAAGACGATATTAAGCTGGCTCGAGGATCCAGACTTCCAGTAATAAATGTTTCCCTCGCAGGTGGAACATGGAAATCTTTTGGAGACCCAACGCAAGAAATAGTTCCTGCTAAAAATAGACAAAACTATCAAACCGTTAGTGCAAATTTCAGCTGGCCTATATTTGATGGGTTACAAAGCTATTATCAAGAGAGTGCATCTCACGCAACAATGTTAAAAGAGATTCTGAACAAAGAACAGGCAGTGCAGGCAATAAAATTTGATGTTGAACGAGCATACTTTGCATACATTCAATCTCAAACTCAATTTAAAGCCAAAAACTTTGATTTAACCCGAGCCAAAAACGAATTGGATCTCAAAAAACAACAATTTAAAATTGGAATAATTTCTCAAGTTGATCTCGATTCCGCAAAAACGGACTGGGAAAAATCAAATTACACATGGCTTGACAGTAAAGTTGATTTGGAAACAAAAAAACAAGATCTGTTATTCGCCTGCGGATATGGAAAATTCGATATCGAATAAAAATATTTTTGTAAATTTTTGTATTAATGTTTAAGACACATAAAGACGTCAAGACTAAGCTGCATGAAAAATCAACCTAAAAAACACGTCGCCTTTTTAAAAACAATTTCCAAGCTGTTGCCATTTTTTTGGTTAAATGATTTTAAAATGCGACTGCATATTGTTTTGTCGCTATTTTTTATGGGTATATCGATTACATTAAATATTGGAATACCCCTTGTATATAAAAATATTATAAATATTCTTTCTTCTCAAAATAAAGATCTATTTTCACTGGTACCAATAATACTTGTGCTCTACTGCTCGTTGTGGATTATGAGTCAAGTTATATCTCAACTGCATACAATGATATTGGCTCGTGTATTAGAACAAAATTTGAGATTTTTAAGATTTCGAATATTTACTCATCTACACTCTTTATCGTTACGATTTCATATGGACCGACATACTGGCATTGTAATAAATACACTGGAACGGGCACTGTCTGGATTTGAGGCTATTTTCTTTGGAGCATTCCTATTTATGCTGCCAATATTAATAGAAATGGTCATTGTCATTATCTTGTTGACAGTTTTTTATGGAATTTTTTACAGTGTTGGCCTTTTGCTTATTCTGTTAAGTTATCTATTTTTTAGTTTAACTGCCATGAATTACAAAACCAAAAAACAAACTGCTTACAATAAAGCCAGAACAAATGCGAATGCATTTATAACCGATAGTTTACTTAATTTTGAAACGGTAAAATATTTCAGCAATGAATATTATGATTTTGAACAATGCGATAATCTTCTTAAAGATCAAGAATGTAAAGGTATCGCAACCCAGTTTACAGCTACTACAATTCAAATTTGCCAAAGTATTGTTATTGGCACAGGACTTATTTATATGACTTTAATGACAAGTAATGCCGTAATTTTAGGACAAATGAATGTTAGTGATTTTGTTTTAATTAATGGGTATATCTGGCGATTTATTATGCCTCTTCACCAATTAGGCCGTATATTACAACAAATGCAAACCGGTCTAAATGACATGAACGATGTAATGAATTTATTAGAAAAAACCCCTGAGGTTCAAAATACTCATAACGCAATCAATCTAAAAAGCAACAGTATTGAAATTACATTTGATAATGTCGTCTTTGGATATGATCAAAAGCGAACGATACTCAATGGAATATCATTTACAGTTCCTGCCGGAAAGGTAGTTGCTCTTATTGGTGCATCCGGTACCGGGAAATCGACTATCGCTCGTTTATTATTCCGTTTTTATGATGTAAATAGCGGACGCATTTTACTCAATGGACATGATTTACGCAACATTACACAACAATCTCTGCATTCCTTAATTGGTGTTGTCCCGCAAGACACAGTGCTTTTCAATAACACTCTTTATTATAATATTGCATATGGATGTCCCTCTGCTTGCCAAGAAGAAATCGATCAGGCAATAAAACGTGCACATTTGGATAACTTCATTAAAAAATTACCAGAAGGATATCAAACCGTTGTTGGAGAAAGAGGCCTAAAATTATCGGGCGGTGAAAAACAACGCGTTGCAATTGCACGAATGCTTCTTAAAAAACCTCCCATTTTTCTATTTGATGAAGCAACTTCATCTCTCGATTCTTATACTGAAAAAGAAATTCAACGCAATCTTGAAGAAATATCAGTTGGAACAACAACGCTTATTATCGCACATCGTCTTTCAACAATTGTTAATGCAGATGAAATTCTTGTACTTGATCAAGGATTAATAGTAGAACGTGGTAATCACCAAAAATTACTATCTCTTGGTGGCACATATGCCAACTTATGGAAAAATCAATTACATTAAAATATTATTTTAAAAAAAATTTGATATAATTTGCTTAGTTTTTAAGTTTAATATTTTTTCATAATCAAAGAAGGGAAAATATGGAAATTGCATGCAATAATCAAAATGAACAGTTTGAACTTTTGAGCAACAACTCATTGGAAGAATGCTTAACCCAGGCCTTCAATGAAAATAACAATAGTAGTTGCTTCGGTAATACTGCTAACACTCCTAGTTGTGATGATGTATGCCATTGTTACGGCATGGCACAATAATAGTAAATGCAGGTATCGTAGGTTAGAATCTTGATACCTGCATATTATTTTTTAACTATTACTGTTATTTTTAATAAAGTATATGTAACAATTAAGAAAGCACCCATGATTGTAACGACTTATGAAGGCATAGTAGTCATCGAAAAAGATAAAAAAATAGCCTTATTTGATCCAGAAACTTTTGTTGTTTTTACAACAGATAAAGTTGGAAAATACGAAGAATGTATTCGTTCCTTCCTGGAAAAAAAATCACTTATTAAACAAAAAAACAAATTAGTTGAAATTCCAACTTTTCAAGCAGCATCCCCTAGAAAAAAAAGTCTAATAATTTACTGGTTAATCACCAACAACTGTAACTTACGCTGTTCTTACTGTTTTGCAGATGGTGGAAGTTATGGAGAAACCCGCGGATATATGGAAAAACAAACAATTGAAAAAACCCTTCATCTTCTCAATAAAGATTTTTCCGACGTTGATGATTTTCGTATACTTTTTTTTGGTGGAGAGCCTTGTTTATACCCTGAGCTCATGGAACATACTGTAAATGCTGCAAAAGATATCTTAAAAGGCAAAAAGATTATATTCTCCGGCACAACAAATGGTACAATTTTATCTGAAAAACTGCAGTCGTTATTTAAAAAACATGAAGTCGGATTTGCTGTAAGCTTGGATGGCCCAAAGTGTGTGCAAAATTGTTTAAGAAAAACTGCAACTGGGATTGGGTCCTACGATCTTGTTAAAAATAATTTAAAACACTTTAAACGCATTAGCAAAAGATTACCCATCCTGGTTACTGTCACCCCCAAAAATATGAATCTCTCTGAAACGTATATTCACTTCAAAGAATTGGGCGTAGATTATATACGTTTTACACCTGCAACACTTCCAGCCGATAGCTCACTTCGCTTTACCGACGATGATGTTACTTTTTTAAAAAATGAATTTACCAAATTGGCAAGTCTTTATCTGAAGGATCTTTTGGAAGATGAACATTCTTTGGAAATTGATAACTTTTATTCTATCAAATCCATTATAAACAGACAAAAACGTCATTCTTATTGTGCTTTGGGCAGTGGAATTATAGCGGTAACTCCCCAGGGTGATCTATACCCTTGTCCACATTTTGTTGGTGAAGAAAAACACTGCCTTGGAAATGTGAATTCTGCTTTTGATAAAGAAGCTTTTAAAAATTATTTTCATGAAAACCAACTAGACAAAAAACCAAAGTGTAACGCATGCCCCGTTAAAAATCTATGCGGTGGTGATTGCTATAATTATTTGGATAACAATAAAAATGGTACAAATAACACGTCATCCATTTTGTGCGAAATTTTTAAGCATCAAGTTCATCTTTCCATATGGTTATATGCACAACTATATAAGGCTGGTTATTTTGAAAAATTTAACAATTTTTACAAAGTATCAAACAGTAAAAATGAACCTATTGCAGCTGAAAAAAATTGTCAGCCTTAACAGAACTAAACAGTCATTAAGATTTTCTATTTTTAGAATTTATTTAATTGCGTAAAAATAGAGCCTGAAGAAAAATTTTCTTCAGGCTCTATTTAATTTTTCAAATATTTAATGGTTTAAAGCGACAATTTGCATTTTAGCATCTTGTGATCGAAGTGCGGCTTTAACGCATCGTAAAAGTCATTTTTGACCATCTCAAGGCCCTCGACCGAATCAGATTCAAACCTTAGACAAATGGCAGGTTGAGTATTAGATGCTCGTAACAACCCCCAACCATAACTCATTTGTGCCCTGATTCCATCTATTGTAATAGATTGCACATCTTTCTTGGCCGCAAGAACAGTTTTAACAGTTTCAACAATTTTAGTTTTATCAGCTTCGGATGCACATTTAATTTTGATTTCCGGAGTGCTTTGCTTTTTTGGTAAATTATTGATAAGCACATCAAGTGTTTTACCTGATTGAGATACAAATTCAATCAAACGCATCATTGCATAAATTCCATCATCATACCCAAAGTATCTGTCATTAAAAAAGAAGTGACAACTGAGCTCGCCTGCTAATTTCGCATTATATTTTACAATAGCCTCTTTTATAATTGAATGGCCAGATGCTGAGATTAGAGGAACCCCTCCATCTTGAGTAAGAGACTCAACCAAACAGTTTGAACTTTTTATATCAAATACAATTGTTGCACCAGGAAACTGTTTAAGAACTGATTTTGCAAAAATTGCCAGTAACTTGTCTCCACCTACCAACTCACCTGATTTCATCATAGGACACATTCTGTCACAATCACCATCGAGTCCCATTCCAAATTCAAAAGAGCTTTCCATCTCAGAATTTTTTAATTCATCAGCTAGAAATGTCATATTTTCCGGAACGGTTGGATCAGCTTCATGATTGGGAAAATCACCATCAACTTCCTCAAATAAAGTTTTAACACCAGTCCAATTCATTCTTTTGATCAACTCCGGAACGACAGTTCCGGCAGCCCCATTACCACAGTCAACTAAAACTTTGATTGGTAAATTTTTGAGATGAGAAAAATGGTTTGTGAGATACTCAAGATACTTTTCAATAATATTAAAAGTCGTAACTATGCCAGTTTTTTTGTTAAATCTCTTTTGACTCTCACATCCCTCAACAGGCAATGCACTGGATTTCATATCTTTTTTTAAAAAATTTTTGGATTGAAATATCTGCTTAATTTCTTGAATCTGTTTTCCCCATGCTCCCCAAATCTTTATTCCATTGTATTCTTTTGGATTATGCGAGGCGGTAATCATTATTGCTGCAGTGTTGTTAAAATATTTGACTGCATAATATGTCACTGGCGAAGGAACCGTACCAAGATCTATTACGTCAAATCCCAAATCGGTACAGGCCTTTGCAAGATTATGAAAAATTTGCGTAGAATGAGATCGTCCATCACGACCGATTAAAACTGTATGCATTCCAGGGTTTTTTGTTTGTAAAAACGTTGCAATAGCAAGTCCTAATTCGTAAGTTTCATCAATTAGAAGCTCTTTGCCAATAACACCTCGGATGTCATATTCTCTAAATATGCAAAAATCCATAAAAAGTCCTTTTTATCCGCAGAAATCCATAAAAACTGATATATTTTTAAGTTTAGGCTAAATTAAAGATAAGGGCAAACGATTTAAAGAACCCGTTTGTGAATATCACCACAAGCGGGTTCTTTAAGTTCTGAACTAAATCTATTTTACTTGGCAACCGGCAATTTCATTTCAGGGGCGACAGGTGCTGATTCTTTGGGCTGGACATCTACTGGCTTACTTTCTTGTTTTTCCTGCTCATTAATTTTGCCCTTTACATCACGAACAAAGCCCTTTAGATACTTGTTATAAACTATATTGGCCGTTTTTTTAGTAGCCTTTCCAATAGTATAAACTCCATCAATTGCTGAACTAAATGCATTAACAGCAGACTCTTTCCATGCCGGACGCTGCTCATCAAGGCTATCAAAATACTTTCGAATTTCATCATTACTTTTCAACATAATCTCTAAATTCTTAGCTTTAGATTTTATATTTGTATATTTTTGCAATACCAAAATTTGTATATCATCAAGCTTCTTTAAGATTCCATCAAACTCCGATATCAGATTTTTAATAGCAGAATCAGATGTTAAATCAATGATTTTAGAGTTTTTTTTTACATCAGCTGGTGATTCTTCCGGACGGGAATAAACCCATTTTTTAAATCTCTGCCAAGCCTTTTTTGTTGTGCTAATCCCACTTGCAATCTGGCTAGTTGTAAACTCATAGATTTTTCGCGAAAGTGTTTTTTCGACTTGAGGTTTTGCTACTGGAACTTGAGAACCTATCCCCTTTTCAGCAGCAACATCCTTTGCAGCCAAAGAGCTCTGTTTTTGTAACTCAAGCTGTGCCTGAGATATTTGAAATTTTAGCCCCTTCGATTCAAGCTCAGTCATTTTGCTTTGAACCACTTGCATAATTTCTTGAATTTTTTTCGCGCTATCTTCAAATTTTGGCAAATCAACATCATTAAGCTTTTTCTGAACTTCAGTTAGGCTTTGTAAATTCTTTTCAACCTGAGCGACTAAAGCTTCTGCCTCAGGAGTTTGGGATTGCTGAAAAATTTTAAAACTTGTCTCTTTAGATTCAATCGCCATTTTTCTTGCAGAATCCAATTTATCTTCAAGCTCACCTAATTGCTTCTTTAATTCTTTTTTTATTTCAGCAACCTGATTCAATTTTTGATAAAGCTCATCAAACTCCTTTTCATCATTTGAAGCTTTAGCTCCCACTGCTGCCTCCGTTTTACCTTGAGCTGTAGAAGCTGAACCTGCCACTGTGGAAGTTACAGGAGAAGCTGAACTCGTAGCTGCTGTAGTTCCAGCAGCAATGGGTTTAACAACAGGAATTGGTGTAACTGGTGTTACAGGTTTAGCAACTGGGACTGAAGTAGCCACTGGCACCGGCGTAATAACCTGAACAGGTGTAACTGTTGCAGTTACTGGTGTGGGGGACACAGGCGTTACAGGTGTTGTGACATTTTGAGCTGGTTGCGATGGTGCAGGCATAACCGGAGCCGACTGAGCAGGTGGAGTCACCGACGTAAAAGCAACAGGTGTAAATACAATAAAACAAAATGTTAAATAAAAAAACTTTTTCACCATTTCTCCTTTTTATTTTTGTTCTTTCAAAAGTTCTTTAGCTCTTCCACTTTCAAATCCTATTTTCTGATAAAATGCATCAAGTGAATTATTTATCTCTGAAAATTTATTAAATGCCTTATCGCGAATATCATTTATCTGTTTTGCAATATCATTTATTTTTTTACTTAAATCATTTGATTTATTTATCAAAATTCGAATATTAGAATCGGTGCCTTTCATTACTTCAGGCTGACTATCATCAATTTTAAACTCTCCAAGCTGCTCTGTCTTTACCTCTTCTGTTGTTGCAGCTGCGGCTGGCTGTGCAGCTGGAGTAACATCGCCCGGCTGAGGCGATGTCTCAGGTTGAGCCGGCATTTCACCAGCAGGTTGCGCTGGCATCTCGGATGATTGAGCAGGTGTTTCAGTCGGCATCTCAGCAGATTCTGGCATGCTAAATAACCAAAACCCCATAAAAAAAGACACCCCAAATAAAATTTTACACAAAAAAAATTTGTTCATACTAGGCTCCTTTTCCTTATTTTTTACAAAGCTATTTTCTAGCTAGTATTAAAAAACTTTTTTTTAGATGAAGTCAATCTGTAAGATTTTTTAAAAAGATTCTGTGTAATCTAGGGCATTGGCATAGTAAGTTCGTTGGGAGCCGGCATCTCTGTTGCAGCACTACTTTTTTGTTCAGTTGGAGCAACAGATGGTTTCACGGTAGAATCTGATGGCAATGTACCCATTTGTTTTGTCTCTATAACCTGCGAAGAAGTTTGTGTCAACGAATGTTGGATTGGTGGTGTTTGCGTTGATTGTGCCAATTTTTGCGTTACTACTTTACCTGAAAATAAACTTTTGAAAAAATTATAAACTTTAGCAATTCCATTCACTATGAATGCGTAGATTCTTTGAACAATTCCAAGTTGTGGTTCTTTCTTTACTACAGGCTTTATCTCTTCTACTTTTTTGGCCTGAGTAGATTCCAATTCTATTTTCTTTAATTCCTCAAGTTTGATCTGTTCAATTCTATGAGAACGATCCCTTATAATCAAACCCTTCTCCTCAAGCTTTTTAATATTAGAAGCTATCAATCCAATCTTTTCTTTTACAAGACTAACAACTTTATCAAAATCACTCGCCAATACATCTTGTAAATAAGAAAGTATCGCTTTTAAATTTTCTTCAATATTTAAAACTTCATAATAAATCGCCCGAGCTTTTTTATCATCAATGATATACCATAGATCATCAACTTTAGTTTTTGCAGCCTCCGCTTGTGTCATAGCCAACGTAATTTGTTCATCAACTTTTTGTAAGCGTTGAGTTAGAGATTTATCAACATCAGCAATTGCATCCATATCGAGCCTTAGCTGCTCAAGATCAGATTCCATCTGTTTTATCTGACTTTCAAGTAGATCAATCTTTTTCGCATAATCTTGATCCACATCTCCGGTTTTGTCTGATGAAGTAGTCAGCAAAGCTGTCTCTTTTGTTTTCTTTTTTTCAAGATATCTACCAATACTGTCAAACAACTCTTTAATTTTACCTTGTTCCATCCCAAGATCTTTATAAAATTTATCGAGTTCCTCATCAATTGCATTATATTTGCTTTGGTATATCTTTTTCGATTCGGCGATTTGAGCTGCAAGCTTATAAATATTGGAACTAATTTCATACGATTTTAGCAACCAATTTTTTTTCTTCACCCAGTTGCCTTGCTCACCTGTTTTTTCATCAGAAACTTGAACAGTCTCTAAGCCGACTCCACTTTCAGAAGACGGCATAGCAGATTGTAATGAATTTGATGCATATGTGAAAAAAATTAAAAAAATTATAGGCTTAAATCCATTGAAATTAAACATCCAAAAAACTCTAATCCTCGATTCCTTTTTTAACTTCTTCATAACGCATCTTGATTTTTTTTAAGAAACTAAAATTTATTTACAAAGTTCTCGCTAAATCTTTAAGTTCCTGGAATAAGCTCTTTATTAGCTCTTCCGCCTCTGGTGAAGTGTAGTTCCATAATACTCCTTGTTCAACTTTTGTCAAAATTGAACGATCGCATTTTATATCAATAATATCTATACGAACAACATTCATCAGTGGATGTACCTGAGAAGGAGCCCTTACCACGCCAGCTCTGCCAAGAATACTATATGCTATATTTCCTTCTCCCAAAAAACATATCATAACTTTTTTTTGCCATACCATGTTGATATAGCCGTTATGTTCCTTATGAATAGTCATTAATAGGCTTTCATCGCCTTTTGGATAAACAGACTGAACAGGAGTTGTATTTGGAATTCCTTTTTCAGAAAATGTCGACAATATAGCAACCGTTTTTTCTTTTTTGAGTAAATTTATTAAATCTTCAGGTAATTTTGGGCCAACATGCTTTGCCATAGTTCCTCTTCTTGTTTTTAAAAATTATCGTATTTTTTTGCGTAAAAGATCCTCATGCTATCACATTGTTGAGTATTTTTCAAATGTTATGGGCCTAAAAGAGTCCTTCAGACAGCTTTAATACAACCTCATTTTCTAAAACTATACCTTTAAAGGATAGAAATACCCTATCAGCATCCTGCTGAAGCAAGGATTCACATTTTAATAAGTCGATATTTTTATTAAAGGTAATCTTTTGAGTGCCCGTTAATAAGTATAGCACACTATGCAAGTCCAGCCCTTTTCTTTGCCGAAGGCTAAGCATCAGCATTTCAAGTATAATTTGCTGCTGCGTCAAGCATTCAGTGAAGGATATTGGCAATTTTGGCTCTGAAATAGTCGATTTAATGTACATTTCTATGTTATTGAAATTTGTAAATCTTTTTTGTCCATCAAAAGAAGATGCTCCTAATCCAAACCCATAATAGGGCTTTCTATCCCAATAAGCCTGGTTATGCAACGACTCACAACCTATTTTGGCAAAATTAGAAATTTCGTACTGAACAAAATCATTTTTTTCTAAAAAATCAATAGTTTGAGCATAAAGTGCAACCATCTGATCATCATCAAAAAGTTTTAACTCACCTTTTTTGACTTTAAAATAAAGCGGTGTTTTTTCATAAACAGTCAAAAAATACACCGATACATGATTTATCGGCCAGGCTACAGCTTGTTGCAATGTTGCATTCCATATTTTTTCAGTTATGTCAGGTAATCCAAGAATTAAATCTATTGAAATATTTTTAAACAATTTTTTAGCCATATCAATTGCATTAAAAACATCCGCCGTTGTTTGAAATCGATTTAATTTTTTTAGGATTTCATCATCTAGAACCTGAACACCCATACTTAATCTATTTATACCTAATTTTTTCCAATCAAATAGCTTTTCTTGGGTTATATCAGCAGGATTGGTTTCTATTGTCACTTCTTGCATGCTATTCAAATCAAAATATCTATCCAGTGTTTTGAAAACTTCTTCCAGCATATGCGTTGGATAAAGACTTGGCGTTCCACCACCCAAAAAAACTGTTTTTATCGCTTGCCGTGAACTAAGACTCTTGCCAACCAGTTCAATCTCCTTACAAAGAGCTTGATGATAAGATTCAAAAAACATTTCATGATTCGCTAAAGCAACAAAATCACAATAATGGCAACGATTTTTACAAAATGGCCAGTGGATATAAATATGTTGAAAATTTACGGAATCTGACATTTTTTAACTTTTTTCAACTTGTTTGGTCTGATTTATAATGTTAACGATAGTTCTTAGATCAGCTTCGGCTTGAATTTTCAAAGCCTCTTGGTTGGCAAATTTTATCCATAGAGCGCCCTCCAACATTTTTTTCACAGGCTCAAGAAACTCTCTATTAAAATTTTGTTTTTCCAAAAGATTTATAAGTTCCTCATCGGTCTTATTTTCAGCTTTCCACCCATATCGATTTTCAAGATATTTTTTGAAAATTTCAGTAAGTTTAAAATAAAAAAGCTTGAAATCATTTTTATTTACACATTTTTCTAATTTAAGATTTTCAAGCCCCAACAATGCTATTTCCCAGTAGTTTAATGCACGTTTTCGTCGTCTATAAAAAATATAGAGAACGACTATCCCAACAATAACAATTGTTACAACTGAAAAAAGAGAAACTTGGACGGTTTTTTTTTCTAGAAGCGGTTGAGAGTAGTAATCGTATATTTCATAAAAATCTTGATTGTCTATGTTATTTTGCATAATTAAATCTGCCTCCTGATTCGCATATGGAAAAAATTGGTTAGGCTATTAACAAAAGATTCTCCAACCGATAAATCAAGCAAATCAATTTTGTATTTATCAAAAATACGTTTATGCTCTAACAATCGCATCTCCAAAAATATATTAAGAGCTTTTTTATCTCTAGTATCAAAAACAAAATTTTTTCCGGTTTCAGGATCCTGAACTTCTATTAAGCCGATATCAGGAAAATGTTTTTCGCAAGGATCAGTAATTCTAATTCCTATAAAGTCATATTCACACGCAGTAACTTTTAATAACTTTGAATACAAATTCAAATCATCAATCCAGTCAGATAACATAAAAACGATTGCGTTACGTTTTTTGATTGTAATTAAAAATTTCAAAGCTTGAGCAATATCAGTCCCTCGCCCCTGCGGTTGAATTGTAAATATTGTTTCAAGAATTTTGCCATTGTGAATATTCCCACGACTGGGAGCTATCCATTTTTCAATTCTATCGGTAAAAAACAGTGCCCCAACTTTGTCCTTATTTTCAGCAGATATATATGCCAAAACTGCCGAAACTTGAGCTATTAAATCACGTCTTAATTCATACTGAGACGAATATAATCCCGAGGCAGACAAATCAATCGCAAGGATGACAGTACGATCACGCTCTTGAATAAACTGTTTTACCATCATTTTATTCATCTTGGCCGAACTGTTCCAATCAATTGATCGAACATCATCCCCAATCATATAGTCTCTGATTTGATCAAATTCTAATCCAGCACCTTTGAACGCAGAAAGATAATCACCTGTTATTGTCGTTTGCATTATGCGTTTTGTGTGGATCTGAATTTTTTTAATCTTCTTTCTGATCTCTTCGGTTAGCATAAGCATACTCCCATGCAGTTTTTACCAAACTTCGCTCATCTCCTTAGCAAGAGCTGCTGGCAGTTTAATGGAACCATCTTCCTGTTGATAATTTTCCATTAATGCAACCATCAAGCGTGGCAACGCCAATGAAGATGCATTTAACGTATGTGCTAATTCTGGCTTAGAGTCATGATCTCTGCGATATCTAATTTTTGATCTACGAGACTGAAAATCAGTACAGTTACTACATGAAGAAACTTCGTAAAACTGGTTTTGTCCAGGTAACCATACTTCAATATCATAAGTTTTTGCTGATGAAAATGAGCAATCCTGTGCGGCAAGCAAACTTACACGATAGTGTAAGCCAAGGGCTTTTAGAATTTCTTCTGCACATCCAACCATCATTTCCAACTCTGAAAACGATTTTTCGGGCTCGCAAATGGAATACAATTCAACTTTTTCAAATTGATGAACTCTTATTAAACCGCGCTCTGTTGAACCATATGTTCCTGCCTCACGTCTAAAACAACTAGTCCAAGAGGTCATACGCATAGGCAATTCTTGTGCGTTCAAAATCTTATCTGCATAAATATTGGTCAAGCTTACCTCTGCCGTTGGAATCAAATTTAGCCCATCTTCCGGTAATGTGTAATAATCGCCTCTGAATTTAGGAAGATTTCCGGAATTGTAAAGTGCATTATCTGTCACCAAATACGGCGGAATTACAGGCTCAAATCCATGTTTAGCGTTATTCTTGAGCATCATGCGAGTTAATGCATAAATTACCTTAACCCCTTGACCTCGATATAATGGAAATTGCGCTCCAGACATTTTTGCCGCTGTTTCAAAATCAAACCATTTTGCATTTTCATTCAATTCAACGTGGTTTTTAACTTTAAAAGCAAACTCAGGCTTATTTCCAATAAATCTTACCGGTTTATTTGCCTCTTTTCCCCCAAGCGGAATATCACTGGATGGAATATTTGGACACGCAAGCCATAAATTTTTATATTCATGGTCTAGACTAGCCAACTCATCTTCTTTATTTTTTAATTCTTTGCCAAGCTCAATACTTTGTTGACGAATTTCAGGTGTTATGCCTTTGGATCCAGCTGAAGCCAAATTGTTTTTCATTTTTCTCAAATTTTCAACTTCAGAGTTAATTGATCTGACAAGTTTATCCAACTCCATCAAGCGATCAACATTAAACGTTGGCTCTTTACGTAAAATAAGTTCTTTTGTTTGTTCAAACTCATTACGTAGTCTATTTAGATCTATCATGGCATTCTCCATAAAGCTAATATTAATCTGCCGCACCAGCCATAACTCGAAAAGCGTTAGCTGGACCATCCTGTCCGTCAGTCCTTAATTGACAAAATTCTATTTGGCTAGTTTTAAAAAAGCCTAGACTGAAATTCGATTCAGGATCTTTAACACACCTGTATACAAATAACTTTTCAAGTCTATAACAAAAAAAGAGACTTTACAAAAAAATTAACGCTTTACTGCCTCAGTTATGTTAATTTCGAAGAATTTCGAATAGCCATCATAGTTTTGATTTTAAATATGGGCAGTCTTTTTAGGCCTAGCCATTCCACAGAGTTTGCCATCTATCAACCAGGAGAAATTCATCGTTTTTATGCATGCCTCACTATTGATCATTGGCAAAAACTAATTGTAAAAGTTTTTCCCCATAAACTTTTATGGAATTTTAGTAGATGAATAATACGCAATATACTTAAATCAAAAATCGTTTCATTAGATTTTTGTATAATTTCATATTTTTCAACTTTCCCAACGCAGTCTAACACAAACTTAATGCTGCACGTTGTGCCTTTTGGGACGCTAGTTGGAGGTCTCCATACCCGTCCGATTTCTGATCCGATATGGTTACAGCAATCTTGAGACTCTTGGTTTACGGCTCCGAGTGGACATATTAAATTTTCTTGTTCCAATTTTTCTTCATATTTTTGCAAAAGCCGCATTTGCGCACATGCACTAAAAACACTGCCCAGTAAACAAAAACAACCAATAGAAAATATTGAAAACAATGATTTTGAAATCACAAAAATATCCTACAAATTATACTCACGATAATCTACACATTATGTTAATTTTATTGGTAAAAACAGATAGAATCAAATACTTACTACTTAAATTAGGCTTTAATTTCAACAAGCTATTTAGATTATAAAACTAAGAATGTTTTATTTTAGACGCATAACTTTCCGGATCATAGTTTTGATTTAGCCATTTTTCACCCTGCCAAATCGAAATTAAAAAATACTTCTCAGGTCGTCTAAATCGTAAATATCCATATTTAATTGATAAATGCTTTAGGGCATCTTTCTTTCGTTTTCCCTGTCGCTCTAAAACCCAAAGAGCTGCCGCCTCTCCTGAGCGATCCGCTCCATCACGACAGTGAATTAATATTGGTTTGGGTGCGTATTTATAAAGGTAAAGAAGTTTATGCAAATTCTCTTTGCTTGAAAAATGGCTGGCACTAAACGGGATATTATAATAATGAACATTAAGTTTTTCCAACATTGCTTTTTCAGCTTGCCACCACTTTGTCTTCTCGTTTACCCCACGCAAATTAATAACAGATTTAATGCCAAATTTTTGAATATATTTTCTTAGCCTACTTGGCTTTAGTTGTGCAGATCGGTACAAAGCGCCAGGCTGTACGCTATGAAAATTATCAAATAATTTTTTGATATCATTGATTCGAACTTTCTCGCCCGTCGCAACCAAAAAATTTGTTGAAAGAAAAAATATGATTAATATTTTAAAAAAACTAGCTTCACAACTAAACATTTTAAATCCCTGCAACTTTTTAAGGATATTAACCTTTTGCAGGGATTTTTTTCAAGAAAAAAATATTTAATCTAAATTAATCTAAAAATCTTAACCTAAAAATTTTTTGAAAAAACCAGAAATTCCACCTGAACTATCTTTGCAGCTATCTCCAATATGCTTGTTATATTCAAGTAATGCTTTTTTTGCTTCTTCTGAAAGCTTTGACGGAATGTGGCACTGAGTAATAAAGATTAAGTCACCTCGGCCAGCGCGATGTAGGCGAGCAAAGCCTTTTCCGACAATCTTTATCTCTTCACCTACCTGGCAACCGCGAGGAATTTTAATAGTTTCTTTTGTTCCATCAATATTTTCAATCTCAATCTGACACCCCAAAACCAATTGAGGATATGTCAAATTGATGTTTGTGACTAAATGATCATCTCTTCGATAAAATTTTGAGTCAGCCTTAACCTCAATACCCAAGTATAAATCACCTGATTCCCCTCCAAAAACTCCTGCATCCCCTTTGGATTGCACTCTTAATTCTGCATTGCTATAAATTCCTGCAGGAATTGAAATCGAAAGTTTTTCGTATTTCTGGAAACGTGATTGACCTTTGCACTTTGAGCAAGGCGATTTAATTGAAAACCCTTGCCCCATACAATCAGAACACTGTTGACTGTAAACAAAAAAACCTTGCTTATGATGAATAGTCCCCATTCCCTGACATGTTGAACATACAGTTGGCTTTGTACCATCTTTGCAACCGGTATGATTACACTGCTCGCATTTTTCATAACGATAGACATTGATGTCAACTTTACAACCTAAGTAAGAATCTTTTAATGTAATTTGAACTTTTTGAGATAGATCATGCCCTCTTTGAGGAACAGGGCCGGTTTTGCTTTTTTTACGACGTTGCCCACCACCCCCAAAAAGATCCCCAAAGATATCGCCAAAATTTTCAAAGATATCATTTATATCTGAATACTGGCCAGCACCACCCATCTGCTCGGGTCCTGCATGACCAAATTGGTCATATGCCTTACGTTTTTCAGGATTTGAAAGTACATCATACGCCTGGGATGCTTCTTTAAAACTTTCTTCAGCCTCTTTATTTCCAGGGTTTCTATCCGGATGATACTTTAAGGCCAGTTTTCGATAAGCTTTTTTTATATCTTCTTGGCTAGCTGATTTATCTACGCCAAGTATTTCATAATAATCGCGTTTTGCCATGGTTCTCAAATATTGTTTTTTGGTTTTTTATTAAAGATTACATTTAACTGAATACACTTACATAAATTTAGTGTATCACGCTTAAATTCTTAATTCAATAGGGTGAAAGCGTAAACTGGCCTGCCAGGCGAAGCCACGAGTGCAACGAAGACGAAAGCATAATGTTAAATTTAGGATGGCCTGCCAGCCATAGCCACGTAGGGCGACGGCTGGTGCCGAAGAGGGGACTCGAACCCCTACCCCTTTGACAGGACTAGACTCTGAATCTAGCGCGTCTACCAATTTCGCCACTTCGGCCTTAAATTCGATTTTTTATAAGAATATCAAGTTTTTCAAAGTTGGCCAACACAAAAATAGTGGATCATTTGGCTTCAGGTAAGTAATATTCCGATATCGACAAAAAATCATCAAACGCAACAGGCAAAAAACTGTCCGAATCTTTGATTACAAACAAATCATTCAACCGTTTATCTGAGAACGTCGCCATTTTTGTCGGTGTATTGTTATAATAAGCCTTAGAAAGATATATATTTGAAACATCTTCCCATTTGGCCTTTAATTTTCCCCATTTATATATGCCAATCTTATCAAATTTTATATACTCAACTTGGGTTATTTTCATATTTATTGCTTCAAAAAACAATTCAGTACTTACTGCCCCTAATCCAGCGGCCCCCAAACCGAATAAAAATTTCCCCCATGATACATTCTTCTTTTGCTTATCTAAAGAATCATTTATACACAAAACTCCCATGGCAATAAGTATGGCAGAACCTCCTCCCGTTCCTAACATATATAGAAAAGACGGATTTGCGTAAAATATAAACTGCTTTCCATCATAGGATATATTTTTGTTAATCGCGGTAAATTGCGTTAAAAAACTATCATTACTAGGGGAAAACGCATCCTTATTAAGCTCAACAGCATGTAAATTGGAAGTAATTAGAAATAAAAAAGTAAAACATACAAACTTTAGAGATACATTGACCTGCATAAGGCACCTTTTTAAGTTATGTTTTTTTGAATTTTAATTATACTACCAAATTCAAATGATTTCACAACAGACAATATGAACCTAACGTAGTAAATGTCATGTTAAACACCATGTTGGTATGGATACTGTTTTAATTGACTATTACCCTATACGCTGCTAGCATTATTTTTCTAGATAAATAACTTGATAATTGGGACTTGATCGGCTTTTATCAGTTGATTTTAGGGTGGCAAATTTTAGGGCGGTTGGTGTGAAAAATAAATTTAGTATCCATATAAAAAGAATTCCTCAATATTTTTTTTCTGCGCTTCTACTAATTTTCGCGTTTATAAATGCAAAAAACACAAGTCCTGATTTTATAAAAATCAAAAACGAAATAAATAATTTACACCCAAAATATGAGTGGCAAAAAATTGAGCTCACCTGTACGAATACCCCTGCTTTATCTAAATTTGTTGATAAATATCTACAAAAATTTTGTACTAAAACCAATGTGCAATCTCAGCCACCGGTTTGTCTTTATTACAATTCTGAAAAATATGAAAATTATAATTTTTATTGGGATGGGAAAAATATTTTACTGGGCAATAAAATTTTAGAGATTCTTTTTCACGACCAAAATTTTGAAAAATATTTTGAAGCACTTCTAGCTCACGAATTTGCACATTTTAAGTTAAATCATAAGCCTTGTTCAATATTTAAACAAGAAGAAGAGGCAGATAAACTTGCATTTACTTTAATCGATAATCCAAATGATCTTGTAAATGCACATTTATTTGACTCTTTAATATTTATAATAGCCCAAGCATTCGCAGATGATATCACGGATGCAAAGAAACTAGACACTTTAATATCACAAACAATGGCAGTCTTTACAGATCTCTCTCCAAACTTTGGAAAATTTACACAATGCCATTGCTGGATGTCAGTTTATCACCTATTTTACGAAGCTTTTATAAAAACAAAATTCAATACAGATTTATATATTTTTTCTAATGATTTGGCATTAAATTTAGTAAATGTAAGCAGCGACTCTCATTCAATGCTTTCTATAGATTATTTAAAAATTTGGCTTCCAAGATTAATAGAATTTTTAAAACATCCGCTCGAACGTGACACACACCCTTCACCAAAACAATTATCAGCATGGGCTCAAAATATATCTTCAACTCAAGCCGCATAATTTTTTAGATTTCATAATTATAGACAACACAATAACACCGAATTTCACAATAAAAAACGACTTAAAAATTACTTTTGTTGCGTAAAAATATTTCATTTTGGAATAATAGACTCAAATATGTAATGTGTGTCATTTTTTTGAAGGGGGGAATTATGAATATATTGTCACAGAGTTCATTTATTACATCTTTTGTTTTGGTTACATCAATATTCAACAGTATTGAAGCAGCCAAGGGAATTACAATACAACTATCGCCTAGAACTGTCACAGGAATAGAGCAAGCAGCATTTTTGGTAAACACCAAAGAAGGAGAAACAAAACTCAATGTCCTTAAAACCCTGTTAGAGATTTATCGACAAAACCCTGCATTACTCGAGCTGGTACTTAATTTTTACAACTCAATTAAATCCGGAGACATTAAGGACACAGCCATACCAGATGGCCTTTTAAATCAAATGCCTCCTGAGCTTGTAAATATTATTTGTATTACTGAAGGATCTGTACATAAATTAAATCCTACTATTTATGATACTTTAGATTTATTAGCAGAATCTATTAAAGACGGAATTGAAGCGGCAAAAGCTAAGACCTGCAAAGCCTGTTGCCAAAATTTTTGGTGCAAAACAGCTCCTAAATTTCTTTTAATAACAGTAGAGTTAGTAGCACCTATTTTACTTACACTTGCTAGTTCTTCTACAACTAGCGCTTCCACAAGTAAAGCTGCCACCTCAGCAAATTTCACATTTACTATTCCTTCTGCAGCAATTAGATACGTAAAAATTAATAGATAGTTTAATTATAGATTGAATATTAATGTAATTCCCGCAAAGCAATCAAACTTTGCGGGATACCTTTTTAGGAGTTATCATGAATAAATTTTATAAAATTTTCATATCAAGTACATACCTAGTTACAATCATTTCAACATGCTCTTTATTTGCAGGCCCAGAACAACGAAGGGGATTTGCCTCTGCATTAGGAAATTTGTTTTGCGGGACAGCATATCAACAACAAGAAAGTGTCATAGATTTTTTATCACAATTACACACTACTGACGATAAAGCATTTCATCAACTTTTTGATTACGTTGTAAATAAAAAAGGCAATCTAGATTATAAACTAGCTCAGGTTTTAACAGCAAAAAACTTACTGGATAAAACAGGAGCTCCAAGTGAATCATTAAAACAAACATTCAATTTTTTAAAAGCCATAATTGATGATTACAATCAAGATACTAAGGTCAATTGCTGCCAATCATGTTGTGGCGGCTGCTTTATCCCTTGGTGTAGAGAAAATGGAATGAAAATATTGGATTTTACATTTACTAACGCAACCGCTCTTGTAACGGCCATTGCAACAAAAAAACCAGTTCGCTCTCCACGTCTTTCGGCAATGGATCGTTCCACTACTGTTCAAGTTGATCCATTAGACATTGAAATTGTTCTTAAACAATTATCTGGAGATGTTATTTATTAAATAATTTATCTAAAATTTAAACATAAAAAAAGGGCCCCATATTTCTCATGGAGCCCTTTTTTAGTTTTTAATTTAAAATTAAAAACTAATTTTAAAAATTAATATATTTAAAAGTTAAAAATCTGCATGTTTTGGATATCTTGGGAATGGAATTGAATCACGAATATTATCAATTCCCGTTGTAAATACAACCAATCTTTCAAAGCCAAGACCAAAGCCGGCATGAGGAACTGAGCCATATTTTCTTAATTCCAAATACCACCAGTAACTTTCTTTATTTAATCCAAGTTTATCCATTTTGGCTGTCAACACATCAAGCCTATCCTCTCGTTGACTTCCACCGATAATTTCTCCAATACCGGCAACTAACACATCCATTGCTCTAACTGTTCTTCCATCTTCATCTTCTTTCATATAAAAAGCTTTTATCTCTTTTGGATAGTTAGTTAGAATAACAGGTTTTTTGCAATGTTCTTCAACAATATATCTCTCATGTTCAGATTGCAAATCAATACCCCATTGAACAGGATATTCAAATTTTTTAGATGATTTTTTTAAAATATCAATTGCTTGAGTATATGTTAAATGTTCGAATGGATTATCCAAAACATGTTGAAGCCTTTTTATAATTCCAGGCTCAATATATTTATCAAAAAATTCCATATCTTGAGGACATTTTTCTAGCGCAGTTTTTATGCAATGCTTTAAATAACTTTGTGCACATTCCATATCATCTTTTAACTCAGCAAATGCCATCTCCGGTTCTATCATCCAAAATTCGGCCAAGTGTCGAGATGTATTTGAATTTTCCGCACGAAATGTTGGCCCAAATGTATAAATATCGGAAAGCGCACAGGCATAACATTCACCGTTAAGCTGACCTGAAACTGTCAAAAAAGTCTCTTTACCAAAAAAATCTTGTGTAAAATCAACTTTGCCATCAATCAACGGTGGTTTTGCTGCATCAAGAGTTGAAACCCTGAACATCTGCCCTGCACCCTCGCAGTCCGACCCAGTGATGATGGGAGTATTAACATACAAAAAGCCTCTGCTTTGAAAAAAATCATGCGTTGCCCATGCAAGCGCATTTCTCACGCGTGAAACTGCACCTACCGTATTTGTACGTGGACGCAAGTGTCCAATCGTTCTTAAAAATTCAAGAGAGTGCCGCTTCTTCTGTAATGGATAAGTTTCAGGATCACACAACCCAATAACTTCAACATGCGTTGCTTGAATCTCAAATAACTGTTCTTTGCCTAAACTTTCAACAAGTTTTCCAGTTATACTTACAGATGTTCCGGTAGATAAATCTTTTTTTAAACTTTCATAGTTATTTAAATTTTGATTGATAATTACTTGTATATTATTGAATTGAGATCCGTCATTTATCTCAACAAATCCAAAATCTTTTGAAAATCTAGATGTTTTTACCCAACCTTTGACCGTTAACTCTTTTCCAATATCTTTCTTGCTTACATGACTAATTTTTATGCGCATGTGAGTAACCAAAATTTTAGGGTTGAACATATAACTTTGTTGGTAAATAGATTAATATGTTTACGGTGATGGTCAAGAACATAAGTAAAAGCCAAGTAAATTTTGAAAATTTATAACTTACTTAACTCTCTAAGATAAATTTGTGATACTAGTTAAAATTTAAATGCACGCAAAATTATTGCTGATTTTTTGAAAGGGAAAAAAGTGCTAAGCAAAATAGTTCCTGGAAGGCAACCAAAAAAAAGTGGGAAGTTGCTTGCAGAAAAAAAGTTTATTAATGATAACATTGGATTTGTTGAAATTCTGGATGTGTTTGGAAACGATTTAACAGTTGTTAACGCAGCAAGAGTTTCGTTTAACAAAGAGTCAGAATTTGAACCCATTCGTGATGGCTACGGAGATTCTGCTAAAGTTGTTGGCTACCGAGTATCTGCTAAAGATCAAAATTTAATTGAATATTTAGCACAAAACAATCACGTTACTCCATTTTTTCATCCACAACTTCGGTTTAGAATTAAAATGCCAATCTATATTACACGGGAATGGTATCGCCACACAGTTGGATTTGCTCGTAATGAAATTTCTCGACGTTATGTAACATTTGAACCGGAATTTTTTGTACCATCAGAATTGCGTAAACGCGATGTAAATATAAAGCAAGGATCAAGCAACGAAGTTCATGAAAATAATATCGAATTGCTTGCAAACATTCGTAAAGCAAATCATAAATCATTAGAACTTTATAATTACCTACTAGAGCGTGGGGTTTGCCCAGAACAAGCAAGAGGAGTTCTACCCCAATCTATGTATACAGAGTTTATCGAAACTGCAAGTTTGGCTGGTTACGCTCGACTTGTTAACCTCCGCCTTGACAGTTCAGCGCAAAAAGAGATCAGAGAGTATGCAGGAATCCTCTCAAGCATAGTTGAAAAAATTTTTCCTGTAAGTTGGAGAGCATTGGTAAAGTACAACGAATTTTTTGAAAGAAAAATAGGATGAGTATCAAAGCAGATAGTTGGATAAGATTAATGTCGCAAACCACCGGCATGATCGAACCATTTGTTGAAAAACAGGTTCGTCAAACTGAAGGCACTCAAAAACTAGTTAGTTTCGGGCTTTCAAGTTATGGATATGATATTAGAGTAGCGGACGAATTTAAAGTCTTTACAAACGTGTACAATTCGATTATTGATCCCAAAAATTTTACCGATAATTCGTTTGTCGCACTAAAAACAGACATGTGTATAATTCCTCCGAACTCGTTTGCACTCGCACGCAGTGTCGAATATTTCAGAATTCCACGCAATATTTTGACAATTTGCTTGGGCAAATCAACATATGCTCGATGTGGAATAATTGTTAATGTAACTCCATTTGAACCCGAATGGGAAGGACATGTTACCATAGAAATTTCAAACACAACCCCGTTGCCTGCAAAGATTTATTCTAATGAGGGCATAGCCCAAGTTATTTTCTTTCAGGCGGATCAAACATGCGAAACTTCTTATGCTGATCGTAACGGAAAATATATGAAACAAACGGGAATTACACTTCCTAGAATCTAATTGAAATAATATCGCGCAGTAACTCAAACTTGTTATAAATTTGAGTTACTGCCTAAATCTTTATCTCAAAAAAACAGTAATAAAAAATAAGCTTTTAACGCCTGCGAGTTTTAATTCTAATTGAATTAAAACTTAGACAAATTCTTAAATAAAAAAAGTTCTCATCTCTCTGAAAAGCCAGATCTAATAATACATAACCCTTATATACAACCCATCGCCCAAAGGGGGGCGTTTGACGTTTTTTGCAAATTTTAGGAAGCTAAGAAGTACGCAATATATAAAAATAAAATGGCTAACAAAATTAATGGCCATAAATTATGGAGGTTTCAAATGAAAAAGTTAGTATTTTTTAATTTAGTGGCACTTTTACTATTCTTGCCTTCTCAGAATTTAAATTTAAATTCTTTAATGGCAGAACCGATTAGCTGCATAGAAAACAATCCACATGTTTCAAAAATCATTGACTCTTGCCAAAATAATACAAATTTTGCACAAGAAATAATGTCAAAAATCTGTAAAAAGGTCAGGGATATGCTAATGCGCATATGCACGCTTCCTGAAAAACTAGAACTCAGAGGTTTTACAAAAACCCCTACATTGTTCGAAAAATTGTTTTCTGAATTCATCCGAAACATATCCAGTATGCTAAATATCGAAAAAGAAAAGCTCCAAACATTTACAAGAACTATTCAATTACCTAATCAAAAACCTGAAATAAAAAACAAAACAAACAATGCACAATACGCCGATAAAGCAGCAATTGAAAATTTAGTAGACGAAATATTGAATATCTCTGGAGATAAACTGGATTGCTCCATATCTTTAGTAATGCAGTTTTTGAAGCCATCTTCAAACGAACAAATCGATCGCAAACAAATAAAAAGCATATTGATACAAACCTTAAGCAATTTTACCCCTGAAGAGCTTAATGCTCTTGAAAAGGTTATCAGATCAAATGCTTTTGCAAAAATAGCCAATAAGCTCGATGAGCTAACCGGAATGGTATTATCAATAATTAGAGAAGAAGACCCAAAAATCACAGTAAAATAAGCATATTTTCCTGTATTTAAGCCAATTTGGGGAAGATTCTCAGGGTAAACTAGACAGATATCAAGAATATGCTAAAATAAAATGTGTTTTAAATTAAGTATTCTTTATTACTTGTATTACCCAAATACGTTATGATTCCAATGTGGAAGAAGGGCTATTCGATCATGAATAACGCACAAAAGATTTCAGAATTTGAGAAGTACGCCATTATTGAAACAGGCGGGAAACAATACCAAGCATTACCTGGTAAAACCATTTGCATAGAAAAAATTGAAGGCAATACTGGGGATAAAATTCAATTTGATAATGTGTTGTTCCGAAAAACTGGCGATGCAAAATTTGAATTTGGTAAGCCATTCATCAAAAATGCTTCCGTTACAGCAAGCATAATCAAACAAGATAAGGCTCCAAAAGTGGTCATTTTTAAATTCCAAAGACGTCATAAAGTTAGAACAAAAAAAGGCCATCGTCAGCCTCAAACAATTATCAGAATTGAAAGTATTTAAAAAAACTTTCTGAAGAGAACAAAAAAAAGAGGCCATGTACATGGCCTCTTTTTTTTGTTCTCTTGTCTATTTCAAGTAATAATTCAATTTCTATTTTATCTTTTATGCTATTAAAACCGGACCAGGCACTGATTTATTCTTTGCTACGTCAAAATCCTTTTTAGAATCCTTGAAGTATGCCGCTGAAATATCTTTCATTTGTCCAAACACTTTGCTTGCTGGAGCCAATTTTACCATCTCTATATTTTTTTTGACATCTGATAACATAACGGTCTTAACGTATTTTTTATCTGAATCATTCAATAATGTCGAATCCACTACTTCATCTAGAAGCTGTTTAAAATAATTCAGTTTATTTTCGTCATTTAAAGGACGTATGGCATATGTTTCTTTTAGAACCTTGGCAAATAAAGTTTGAACTTCGCCATCTACGGACTTAACCCCATGGTGCCTGGACAAATTCATAAGCATTCTGTTTCTAATATAAAAATTGTTAGATTTTTCAAGACTCTTAAGCGCTCCAAATATTTTAGATTTGCTCGAAAAACATCCTGATTTCTTCAATTCAGGAAGCATTTTATTTTTAACATATTCCTGCTGGTTTTTGCTCAAGAGAGGAGACCTTATCGCACCAGACAACATTGAATTTAAAATTCTGCCTTGATGATAATCCGTCTTATCACATTTATTGTAAAGTTCTTGCAGTTTGTTACCAAAAATATTTTGTGTTGTTGAATTAAAAATATTCTTACGATTTTTTGCCATCAAAACCCGCAATTTGGTCATTTGTGTCACCAAATCACTCTCTTTGTTGTTTTTTTCAAGTTCCTGTTGAAATTCAACATTTACATCCTTATCAAAACTAAAAAAACCGGCGCTAATTCCACTAAAGAAAAAAAATGCACCGACATAAGAAAACTGTAGAATTTTCATATAAAATCTCCTTTTTCATATATAAAACTGAAACAACACTTTGCAATCAAATTCTACAATTTTTGGAACAAAAAACAACTCTTAATTTTCAACAATAAGAGCTTTATTTTGATGACTGATTTTGCAAATCAATATTTTAAAATGTTTTTAGGAGCTCCATCCTATGGAGCTCCTAAAAACATTTTAAAAAGCACAAGGCATTTGGAAAAAAAATTTATAACACTTAACCTAAAATTCATCCCAAATAACATCCTCTTCAGCCTGCGCATTAACCACATATATCCCCCATGCCACACCATCCCTATAATTTTATCCCTAAAATATTGGTCTTTATTAGTTACTTTTTTATTTGCGCTTACTCTTCAAATCTCTCTGACGTTTTACAGCTTTTTGATATGGTGTAAGCCCATAATTTTTTGCCGTAGTATCCCAAAACGAAATTGATTGAGAAACATACCTTGCCATACCTGAATGCAGAAGAGAGCTATCCTGTAAATTTTTTAAAAATTTGTCTATCTCCCTAATCCCAGCTTTACTTATACTAGGTGTTCTTCCTTTTGATACAAATCTTCGAGCATATTTATCAAAGTTTTTCACAGCATTGCAAAAGTTAAGCTGCGTCTGAGCACTCACAGCATCAGTCGATGTTGCTACATAATTCAAAATTTTATTCAATATAACAAGGTAAGAACTAATAGAAACACGACCCGTCAACTTAGACAAATCATTTGAGACTTGCAAATCCAATTGTGAACCAGCCGCCGTAGTTACCGCTGTATCCCCTGTATCGATTGATATCGCATCATCCACTCCTGGCATCGCAGCCAAATTGTAAAACGACACCATCACCAATACAATAACCCCTAAAATCTTTGAATAATTATTCATCTTAAAACTCCCCTCTTTCAATAAACACATAACTTAACTAATTTCATAATAGCAATATAAATATTTTAAAAGCAATATTTTTATAAAAATACGTTCAAACATCGAAAATCTATCTCCATGCCGCTAAATGCTTAATTTTCTTTTAAAATATAGAGTTAAAACATCCCATTGAGTTAATTTTTGTACAAAATGTAAAATATGCAAATTTTTTTATAAAGAAGGAATCTACATATGTTCGAGAAAAAATCAGATTATCCTATAAACTCACTTATATTCAAACGCTGGTCCCCACGGGCTATGTCTGGAGAATCTATAACCCAAAATGATTTAATGACTCTTTTCGAAGCTGCTCGTTGGGCTCCATCATCGTATAACAATCAACCCTGGAAATTTATCTACGCCATGAGAGATACCCCAGAATGGAAAACTATTTTTAATCTACTGGTCGAATTTAATCAAAATTGGTGTAAAAATGCGGCAGTATTAATTGTAATAATCTCCAAAAATAATTTTGATTACAATAACAAAAATTCAAGAACACACTCTTTTGATACCGGCGCTGCCTGGGAAAATCTTGCCTTACAAGCTACACACATGAATTTAGTTTCACATGGAATGGAAGGATTTGATTACGATCGTACAAAAAAAGAGTTAGCCATTCCTGATGATTTTACGGTAGAGGCTATGTGTGCAATTGGAAAACCTGGAAAAAAAGAAGATCTTTCATCTGACTTACAAAAAAAAGAAATCCCTTCTGATAGGAAACCTATTACAGATTTTGTTTTTAATGGAAAATTTAAAAGTAATATAAAATAACACTTGCACAAGCAAAATTTTGTGTTAAATTCTACCTAGTTCGTTACTCGTGTCATCCTGAACTCGTTTCAGGATCCATGGATTAATCACACCTCAATTGTTGCGGGAATAGCTCAATTGGTAGAGCATCGCCTTCCCAAGGCGAGGGTCGCGGGTTCGAGTCCCGTTTCCCGCTCCATGATTTCTTCAAGCTATCAAATATAAATCTAAGTTACTCGTTTAATCAGTCCGTTTTTATTCGACTGGAATTTTGTTTGCTTCTTAGAGTTTTACATCTTTACAAAATTTAATTTTATAATAAAATTCATTCCACATGTAAAATAACATCCAATATCCTTTAACAAAAGAGATCTACATGAAAAAGCATTGCTCTATAGCATCCATATTTTTATTTTCTACTATTCTTCCTATTTTTACAGCCTTTGGATATGACCCAGTTCAATCCATAAGTGAAATTCCTTCAAAAATATCTTTTTATTGTGAAAAAAATCCAACGCTTCAGCCAATTCTGTTTACAGATCTAGACGACACTTTAATAAAATCCACACACCCTCTTGGATGGGGATCTGATCAGTGGTTCTCTTCAATGTATAGCCACCTAAAGAAAAATAATATTAAAAATCCATTAGACATAATTTTTGGCGTGGTAACTTTCGTAAATGCATTTTTTGCCAATCAACCAACAGATGAACAATTTATAATAAAAACAGAAGAAATCGTTCCTAAAGCATTAAACGCAATTAAAATGGAAAGCATACCTGTTTTTGGATTAACAGCCAGAACTTTTATTTTAAAAGACTTTACACAAAAATATCTAAAGGACTTAGGGATTGTCTTTTCGAGAATTAACAAAACGTCAGAAGAAGAAATTGTAATAAATGAAGAAACCGCGTGGAAGGCAATTTATTCTAATGGCACAATTTTTTGTAGCGGTAACAATAAGGGAAAAATTATTTTAGAATTTTTTGATAAACTTGAAAGTTTCGATACAAAAAAGACAATAGTATTCGTAGTTGACGATCAAACAACAAATCTTGATAAAATCCAACAAGAACTTCAACAAAAAGGAATTGCCTGTGTTTGTTTCCATTATTTTCCCCAAGAAACCAACCCCAATTTTAAACTTGATCCAATAACACTCTCATGGCTAAATCTGATAATAAGAAACAATCAGGGAGCAGAACATTAATCTGAATTTTATAAAAACACACAACAGCTAAGAATCACAATCACTGTAAACATAACAACAAGTAAGTTAAAATACTTATTGATAAATGTTTTAACTTGTGATCCCCATATTCGAATCATACCGGCAACAAGAAAAAATCTTGCCCCTCGAGCTAAAAATGAATACCAAATAAATGGGACAATAGGCAAATGACAAAAACCTGCCGAAATCGTAACAGCTTTATATGGAACAGGTGTAAATCCTGCAATTAAAACAGCCCAATTCTGATAAAGTTTGTATCTTGAAACAAGATTTAAAAATGCTTGTTCGGAAAATAACCTTCCAACCAAATTCACCCCAATGCTTTGCCACATCAACGATCCTATCATATATCCAAAGATTCCACCTAAGACAGAAGCTATTGTAGCTAACCCAGCATAAAAAAAAGAACGTTTGTTATTATGAACGCAATAAAGAATTAGCAACGGATCTACTGGAATAAAAAAAATTGAAGATTCAATAAAAAATAGAAGAAACAACCAAAACAGCGCGTGGGGCGAATCTACTTTTTCGCCCATCCAGTCATAAACATTGCGAATAAATCTAAAAACAAACATCGCTATCCCTACGAGTAAACACTCTTTATTTAATTAATTTCGTCAAATATTCTGGCAATTTATCAATTGCAACACGCTCCTGAACCAATGTATCTCTATTTCGGGCAGTAACCATTCCATCTTCAAGACTTTCAAAATCAAAAGTAAAACAGACAGGAGTTCCAACCTCATCTTGACGACGATATCTCTTTCCAATTGAACCGGAAGTATCATACTGAACACGAAATCCTTGTTTTTTCAAATCAAAGAATACTTTTTCGCTTTGTTCTTTAAGTTTGTTTGTTAAAGGTAAAATTGCAGCAGTGATTGGCGCAACTTTCGGATGAAGCCTCAAGACAATTCTAGCCTCTCCGTCAACTTCATCTTCGTAGTAAGCATCAAATAATAAAGTTAAAAATAAGCGATCAACACCAACTGAGCATTCTACTACATATGGAATATAAGATGTCTTTGTTTCTTCATCAAATACAGCTAATTCTTTCCCAGAAAATTTTGAGTGTTGTGATAAATCAAAGTTGGTTCGATTTGCTATTCCTTCAAGTTCTTTCCAACCAAATGGGAAATTATACTCAACATCAAAGCATGCTTTTGCATAGTGCGAAAGTTCATCTTTGGCATGAGGTCTAATTCTAATTTTTTCAGGATTTAAACCAATGCTCTTAAAAAATTCTTGTCTACGAGCAACCCATAAATCAAAGAATTTGTCAGATTCTTCGCCTTTGCAGAAAAACTCCATTTCCATCTGCTCAAATTCTCTCATTCTAAACAAAAACTGTTTTGGAGTAATTTCGTTACGAAATGCCTTACCGATCTGAGCAATTCCAAATGGAACCTTTACTCGATAACTAGACATCACATTTTTGAAGTTAACAAAAATAGCTTGTGCTGTTTCCGGACGCAAGTAAGCAATACTACTTGCATCGGACACAGCTCCAACTTGAGTTTGAAACATAAGTTTAAATTGCCTGATCTCTGTCCATTTCTTAGAGCCACAATTTGGACATCCATCTTCAAGCTTAAATTCGTCAGCCCTAAAACGTTTTTTGCATTCCATGCAATCTACCAATGGATCGCTGAAATTATCAACGTGACCTGAAGCTTTCCAAACCTCAGGCGCCCCCAAAATTGCCCCATCAACAAACACAACTTCTTCGTGGAAACTGGACATGTGCTCTAACCAAGCATTTTTGATGTTTTGTTTAAGCAGCGCACCTAATGGACCAAAATCATATACACCGTTAAGTCCTGAATAAATTTCTGCCGAAGGATAAACAAATCCTCTTCGCTTACACAATGAAACTATTTTTTCAAGCGTTACAGTAGATGATGCCATGGTACATCCTATTTTAAAGCGTTAAACATCAAATTTAGCATGATCTAAGATACCATAAAACTTAATGTTTAAAAACACAAAATTAAATGAGGCAGAGAACTATCAAGTCCCCTGCCTACCTATATGTTACCTGTATGTTAATGGTAAAAATGAAATATTCAGACAATTATTTACAATAAAAATATGCCTTTATCTAAACATTCTTTCACCATTGCATCGGGCCAAACACTTACTTGTACCTCTCCAATGTGAGCTTTTTTTAATAAAAACATACACAATCTGGACTGTCCAATCCCCCCACCAATGGATAAAGGTAATTTGTCGTCCAAAAGCATTTTATGAAACATTAGTTTTTTTCTATCCTCTTTGCCCACAATTTTAAGCTGCTCTTCCAAAGCTGTCTTATCTACACGAATTCCCATCGAAGACAATTCAAATGCCATTTTTAAAACAGGGTTCCAAACTAAAATATCACCATTAAGGCCCTTAAATCCATCATAAGTTGAAGTCGACCAATCATCATAATCAGGAGCTCGACCATCGTGAGGAACGCCATCCTTTAAATCTCCACCTATCCCTATTAGGAAAACCGCACCATATTTCTTGCAAATCTCATTTTCTCGTTCTTTTCGTGAGAGTGAAGGGTATAAATCTTCCAGCTGCTCTGCATGTATAAAATGAATATCCATAGGAAGAGAAGGCTTCATTTGCGGAAAATGCATCGCTAGTTCAAGCTCTGCTCCAACTATAGTTTTATAAATTTTACTAACTATCATCTTTAAGAATTCAATATTACGATTTTGCTTGGTAATAACCCTTTCCCAATCCCACTGATCAACATACAAAGAGTGTAAAGCATCAAGATCTTCGTCGGCACGAATTGCATTCATATCCGTGTAAATACCCTCACCTGGCAAGAAGCCATGACTCCCCAATGCCATTCTTTTCCATTTTGCAAGGGAATGCACAATAACAGCCCTTGAGTCATTATCAGACTTTACAAAAAAAGACACCGGACGTTCTGTTCCATTTAAATCATCATTAATCCCAGTCCCATCTCTAACAAAAATGGGAGCAGTAACTCTGGTTAAATTAAGAACTCTCGCTAACTCTTCTTGAAAATTCTTTTTAATTAAATAAATTGCTTTTTCAGTATCTCGCAGTCCCAGTAATGACGAATATTTTTCGTAATCACCTTTTTTTATTTTAGACTCCTGAACACACAACATCGATCTTCCTTTCATCATGGGGTTAAACTAAAAAACCCCAGCTCTTTTAAGCTGGGGTTTTTATTTTTATTCTTGGTTTTATTTAAGGTTTTAACCGCACCCCAGCACAACCAATCTCTTGGTTATTATTATTTTGATTATTCAAATTAATAAGCTGGGAACTGATTAAAACTATCATTATATTTAACTTTTTAATTGGCCTTAAAAAACTCACAAATTCTACTGCACATCAGTAAAACAAAAATATATAAACAATGTCAAGGGAAAAATTACTCTCAAATACAAGAACAATATTTTTGACACTTTTATGTGTTGTTGCTAGAATTGCGATCCCTTTAGTATAAAACACTGACAAAAATAAGTTTTAGCGAGACAATCATGAATAAGATCAATATTGTAATTTTATGTTTTTTAACATTTTCATACTTCCAAACAAATGCAATGACAAAATTAGGGGGGACGGGACAAATCTCCGAACAAATAGCTGGTATAAGCATGCAAGTTGCAAATTCTTTTAAGCAGACCAATCGTATTAAAAATAGACTTCTGAGACTAAAAGATTTTGATGCCGGTATGAGCGAAGATGCTAAAATTTCAAAAATAACTGATTTATTAAGTTCTTACCAAGAAGCCCATAGGCAATTTATTCATCATAGACTAAGATGTAATCCTGAATATTTATTACCCAAATATTTGAAAGAATATTGCTTTTGTGATTTATGGATACAGGATAAATTTCAAGCCAAGGCTGATGCACTTCTGGGGGGATATGTGCTTGATTTAAACCAGTGGTTTGAAGAGATGAGAAGCGTGGAATATGAGGCTCTTTTAATCCCATATAGACTGATTAACGGATAAATTTACCTGCTTTTCAAAATTTAATT
>CAZMQG010000013.1:0-45229 GCA_964568625.1 uncultured Pseudomonadota bacterium
TTGAATACATGCTTGATGAAGCAACAGAGTTATACTCACGTTTTATACTTTCACGAGATGAGGATATAGCTCCAGATTCGTTACTTTCGTACTTGCAACAATATCCTGCAATTATTGATGTTTTAAATAGCAAAACAGTAAAAGTATATAAAGATTTGGCAGATGCAATAGATACGCCGCTTGAAGAACAAAAAACTGCATTCATGGATATGCAAAAAGCAGAAATAGTCGAAGGAGCTCTAACTGACACTATCAAAATATTTTACAATCAATTCTCTCAAGTTTATTTCAAAAAGTTCAAAAATGATGGCGAATATGATGCCTCTATCGAATTTACACCTAGTATGAGAACCACGAAGAATACCCTTCAAGCAATATTTTACAGAGGATTAAAGGATGTAATAAAGGCCGGCGAAGAATTGTCACAAACAAGTGGGAAAGTTACATTACGTAAACTTGATGGAACTGAATATGAAGTTAATCCAAAGGCTGATTTTAGTAATTTAATTGCAAAACCATCCTCAGGTATAGAAACAGCAACAAATAATTTAAAAGGCGCAATAACAGGCCTAAGAAAAATCATTGAAGCCGCAAAAGCAGCAAAAAAGGCTGTTGAATCAAAGGATATGCAAAGTGCTAAAGCAGCCTATACCAAAGCCATTGATGGAATAAAAATAGCGGGAAACACCGCCACCAAGGCAATTCTTGAATTCCGTAAAAAACTTGCTCCATTCTACCCATTAACATGGGACGATGGTACTTCTTTAACTCCTGCAGAGTTTTTGATTACCAATATAAAAGAACTTAATGATGCGGATGCCGCTAATGTTAAAACTCTTCTCAATAAAATTTATAGCCCATTCAGTAAACATCTGGGGCTCACAACTGCTCAACTATTGGGCAGCACTCAAGGCAAGCTTGTAGACAAAGCTGCCGACGTAGCTAAAGATGTAGCTAAATCTGTAGTTACAAAGTTTAAATCAACAACAGCAGCCGAAGACAAAGCAAAGTCTGATGATACAACGGCTGATGCAAGCTCATCAGATACCGCTGCAAAACCTGCTCTTAAGGCTCCTGCAAAACCTGCTACAAAAACAACGGCAAAGCCAAGTACATCAACTGCAGCTGCTGGAGCTTTTGCATAGCAATCTCAAAATAGGTAACATTATAAATTTATACAAACGGGGCCGAATAATCGGCTCCGTTTTTTTATTTCTCATTTTTTTGGTAAACTTGACTCAATAATTTTTAAACAAACATAAATTTTAAAATTAAGCACGGGTTTTAACCCGAAAGAAAAAAATCATGATTAACCCGATTATTTATTGGCAATCACCGGAAACTAAAACCAAAATAATTGAAGAGTTACAAAATAACAAAGTCTTAATAACAACAACAGACACAATTCCCGGATTTCTTGCAAATTCAACAGATCAAGGTTTTCAAGCATTAAACACAATCAAACAAGACAGACAACATAAACCTTACATAATCTTAATATCTGATATCAGTAAACTGGATTACTTTGCTGATCCCGAACAACTCACTCAACAGGTAAAAAATTTGGTTAAACAGTGTTGGCCGGGACCGCTAACAATAATATTTAAGGCAAAAAAAGAGCTTCCTGCTTTTTTAAAATCAGAAAGCAACACAATCGCAATTCGCTGTCCTAACTATGCCCCTCTTCTTGAAATATTAAAAAACTTTACCGGACTCTTCTCAACTAGCGCAAACATAAGCAACACAGCGTCTCCAAAAACAATTAAAGACGTTAATCAAGAAGTAATATCACAAGTAAAATATATTGTTGATGATAATGACAAAAAAAAATCAGAATCGCATGAAACAAAACCATCAACTATCATAAATGTTTCTGCAACCCAAATTAACATTGTCAGACAAGGCGCATATACAACTCAAGATTTAGAAAAAATATTAGGCGAAAATATAAAGATCGAACAAAAATGAAAAATCACGAAAGTACAGCCAATAAAAAGTTCACACTATTTTTTGGAGATAAAAACAACTGCAACGTAAGTCATAAATCACCTGATTTTCAAAAATTTTGCGATGCTCTCGTACACAAATATGGCTTGTCAAAATTAATTTTTCAAAAACAGGTTCACGGAACAGCAGGAGCTTACATTGATTCCAACGAAAAAGTAAAATACATCAGATCATTCGATCTCGAAGGCGATTTTTTAATCACAAATCAAAAAGACATTGGAATTGGTGTTTTAACAGCAGACTGCCTTCCAATAATTTTTTATGACACTAAAAATCATGTGGCAGCATGTATTCACGCCGGCTGGCGTAGTTCGGTTAATGAGATTTGTACAAAAGCAATACAAATGATGTTTGAAAAAAATAAATTTGCACCTGAAGATATACAAATTTATTTTGGCCCATGTGCAAAATCTTGCTGCTACGAAGTACAACCAAATTTTTTGGATAATTTAAAAAACTTTAAATTCAAATCTCAGGTAATAAGAAAAGTCAGCACAAACAACGCTAATGCCAATAACAATACTGATAGGCTTTTCTTCGATAACGTTCTGTTTAATAAGCTTTTACTTATAGATCTCGGCATGCTTTCTAAAAATATGCACTTTGAGAACAACCACTGCACCATGTGCACCCGACTTCGCCCAGGTGGCTACGACGGGCAGGCAGATACATCTGGCGCCAATAACTTCCACTCTTACAGACTTGACGGAGAAAAATCTCTACGTCAAATCAGCTTTATCGCATTAAAATAATTATTGACTTTTAGATATATAAATTCTTACTTTTAAATTCAGTTAATATTTGTATACCCAAATATGTAATTTAAGGGAGAATTTCTATGAGTAGCCGTAGCAAACTTTTATCTTGTTTAATCAGTGCATTAATATTTAACAGCTTTTGTTATTGCATGGAGAAAAAAGTTCCAAAAGATGTACCTGATATCCCCAAAAAAACAGTTATAGATTCCATCAAAAAAACTTTAGGATTTAAGACCACTGAAGAAAAAGCACAAAAAAAATTAGAAACTACCTCAAGTAAAAGTCCTGAAGCTCAACGAAAATTGGCTGAAATAGAACAAAAAAAATTAACTGCCGCACAAGAACAATTACAACAAGCAAAGCAAAAATTGGAAGAAGCAAGAACAAAAGATGCAGCTATGGAAAATACATTTGGATTTAAAATCAAATCTTTCTTCGGGTTAACATCCTCTCAAAAAGCTCAAGCCAAAGTTAATGCTGCAAAAGCCAAATTGGCGAGTAAAACTACAAGATTACAGGTATACTCGAAAGGACTGGGCCTTCCGACAGGAGATGCCCAGCTTAAAGAAGAAGAAGCTAAAAAAACTGAAGCCGCCAAACTTAATCCGCTAGATTTGATGAATGCAATGAATGAGTTGGGCGGTCTCAGTAGGGCAAATTTTAGATCTGCGCCTGGACTAGAAGAAGCTGCTGCTAAATTTAGTGCAGCAGCCGCAAAAGAAAAAGATCCAACAAAAAAACGACAGTTAGAAGTTTACGCCATAAGATTAGCTGAAGACGCTAAAAAAGCTGCAGCAACAAGTAGCGATATTGCTCCTATTCCTGTGCCAGTGAAAGATTCAAAGCAAAAACACGGAGCAATACCTACGCAAAATCCTGCAACTAGGGTAGCTGAAAATGAACCCACTCGTGAAATTAAAGTATCAGAAATTTTACAATCTTTAGAACCTAAATATGGAGAAGTCGAAGCTACCAAAATGAGAAGTGAAGCGACTAAGCTTAGCTCACTAGATTTGATGAATGCAATGAATGAGTTGGGCAGTCTCAGTAGGGCAAATTTTAGATCTGTGCCTGGACTAGAAGAAGCTGCTGCTAAATTTAGTGCAGCAGCCGCAAAAGAAAAAGATCCAACAAAAAAACGACAGCTAGAGATTTACGCCATAAGACTTGCTGAAGACGCTAAAAAAGCGGCCGCGTCAAAAGAAAAAACCACATCATCCCCACAACCTAAACTGCCAACACTCGCTCAAGCCGAACAAGCCAAAAAATTAATTGCTGATGCTCAGGCATCTAGGGCCATAGCCGAAAAATTCAATCGTAATAGCTCATTACAAAGAGATGGAATTCCAGCTCTTCGTGATTTGGATGAAAAAATTAAAGCCATAAAAGCAACAGGAAACGACTCGGCAGAACTTAGAGAACTTGTAACTGCAAAAACAAAATTAGAAACGGCAATATTGGACAGCGCAATTGAAAAACTTGTGACAAAACCTAAAAACGCCCAGGGAATAGATTTATACGTAATGGATAGCATGACGCGAGTGTCCACTGCCGTTGAAGCCCTAAAAATCCTTCGTTCATTTGAAACTGAAGAAGGTAAAAAAGCATTAGACGCAAATCCAACCCTTCGAAAACTCTATGAAGAGTTATCCCAAAAGGAACAACAGTTAGTTACAGAGGCAGAAAGGCATCGTGCAGCCGCAGAAGCAGAAGCAAAAAAAACCGGCGCCCCTGCATGGAAAACCAATGTAGTTGAGGAGTATCGAAAACAAATAGAGCTATCTCGTAAAGTAGCAAAATCATCAACTGCAAAAGAGTCTGAGAAAAAAGCTCCCGGAAAAACAGTCGCCCAATTAGAAACATCTCCAGCTCTGACAAGAGAAACTTTATCCCCAAAAACAAGTGCCGCTGAAGTTGTTAAAAATATTTTAGGTGTGAGCGAAGAAGAATTTGTAAGAATGCCGCCACAAGAACGCGCTAAATATCTAACATTCGAAATGATTAATGGACAAAAAGTTTGGTTCTTAAAAGATCCAAACAATCCGAATGCACCTAAAGTTAGAGTCGGGACCTACACACAACCAACAGGAGCAGATCTGGAAGACAGAGTTGCAAAAAGAAAAGCAGAACTGCAAGGCCAACCACGCAAAGGAACATCATTTTCTATCGTTTATCAATCTGCCGGTGACGGATTACAACATGTTGACACTGGAAATATGCAAGCAGACCCGGCATACAGAGATGCTCTATTTATGGTTGCATCTAATTTTAGTGGACTTGAAACATTAAGAGAAGGTGATACTAATCCTGGTGAGGCAAAAAAAATTAGTGATTATGTTAGGGATCGCACACAAGGCCCTTCAGCTGCTATGTCAACTGCAGCGGGTACAGTTTTCAGAACATATTTTGCAAACTGTGAAAGATATCCAAACGATCCTTCAAAATGGCCTCAAGCTGTTGGAGATACAACTAGAGAAACAAACTATTTGAGTGGGGCGGGAATTGAGACCCGTAATGGATATGTAACAGAAGCAGGGGCGAGAAATATAGACAGACTTGCAGCCTCTGATGCATTTTCAAGGTTCAGCTACGGGTTCCAAGACGGCACTCAAGTAACACATACAGGACTTGTCGACGGGAGTTCTCACCAAAGGCTAAATGATCCAGAACAAAAAGTAAGCCAAATGTATGTTGCAGCGCTGGATTTGCAACAAGCCACATCTCCTCTTGCTATAAAGCTAAGAGATCCGAACACTCCTGCTGCAGAAAAACAAAAAATTATAGATGCTGCACAAAGAACTCTAGAAATGAGCTATGATGCAATAATAAAAGAGGCTTTTGCTCGAGGTAAAACTAAAATAGTTTTAACCAGAATTGGCGGCGGTGCTTTTGGAAATAGTCCTGAGATGATTGATGCTGCCATCAAAAGTGCATTAGAAAAGAATAAAGATCTTCTTGAAATGGGTGGAATACATGTAACTTTAAATGCCTTTGGACAACCTAATGAAGCAATGAAAGAACTTAACGCAAGGTTAGGCGGAACAATAACAGAGTTTGGAAATGGCAAAAAAGTAGAAACAACTGTTGAAGGTAAATAAAAACACAATTTTGTAAATAAAATTAAATACTCATAATAAAATTTATTCAACTAAACAAAGGGCTTGATTTAATTATGTAAATCAAGCCCTTTCTAGTAAAAATCAATATCATAAAAACTTAATATCATATCATTATCAAATAGCCTACTAATCAACACTTTACATAATTTATCACCTTATATTTTTCTACATAACTCATAAATTAAATTATCAAAAATTATAAAGTTAAAGCCAAAAAAACCTTTAAAACCAAGACAAAACATTTTTTTTAATAATTTTATTTACAAAACTAGTAACTTGTATTTTAGAATAAAAAAGTATTTCATAGGAATACGCTGAAATAAATATTTTTAAAGCGCTTATCATTCATATAATAAATTTTTTATATGCAATAACACGAAGTAAAAACAAAAATTATTAACAAGCCAACAAAAAAAATACTTGATATCTTTTAAAAACGCGATTAATCTATCAACGTCAAGGTGGGCTTTAGTACGCGAGGCAATACCACTTGGGATATCAACAGGAGATGAGTAGCACATTAAAGTTCACAAAAGTAGAAACACCTTAGCATCACATAGATTCAACACATTAAATTATGATTAGTGAGGGAGGTGTCGGTGTCAATACGCAATTTGTTAATTCAAAGAAAGGAGGGCGCGATAACAAAGAAAGTTTTATAATTCGATGTTGTTGATGCTTAAATATTTGCGATTTGCATATCGCAACGTATTTAAAAAATGTAGTCCTTAAAATAATGTTATACAACATTTTTTGTCGGAGAAAAGGTAAATGAATAAATCAATAAAATATCTAGCCCTTGCTGCAATGGCAGTAAGCGCAAACGTCTCAGCTCATACACAACAAACATACTTGAATTTACGTAGTTCAAATGTAAATCTTCCAATGGAAAACACAACATTCTACGAGAGAACACAAATGAAATTGGAAGGCCGTTTCGGCGGTAACTTACAAGTATCAGGTTTCTACGGAGAAACACATAATGATTTCGGTAGCTATTTTGGTATAAACGACAAGAGCAAATTCACATTAGGAACAGCCGCTCAGGTAACAGCTGGCACTGCAGATTATGATTTAGCAAAAGTACTTAATGGCTCTACCACAGAAGCCACAGTATCTTTGGATCCTAAATCCAAATCTTATGGCGCACGTTTTGATTACTACCAAAACATGGACAAACTATTAAAAGGTCTTTACCTCAAGGTAAACACAACAGTTGTTTGCGTAGAAAACGAAATGGGATTGTCAGTAGACAGTTCAGATGCAGCTACCAAAACAGCTCTTCAAAAATACTTCAAAGGTGAAGATACAGGAATCGCTGGACAAGCAAAACTTACACACGCTTTAATCGATGGCGAACACTCAGAAACAGGCTTGGCTGATATTGATGTAATTCTTGGTTACAAGTTCTTGTTCAAAGACAAGTACCACTTCGGAATCAACCTTGCAATCACAATCCCAACAGGCAACGATCCTGATGGCGTACAAGTATTCGAGTCAGTATACGGCAACCACTCTCACTTCGGATTTGGTGGTGGACTTGATGCACATGCAAATCTTTGGACAAAAAATGAACAAAACATCAAATTAAACTTCATGGCAAACTACCGTTATTTGTTTGAAGCATCTGAAAACAGAATTTTTGCTCTTAAAGGTGAAAAATACGCTTACACATTAATCAAAAAAGGCGCTGATTTCATTCCTGCACCAAACGTATTAACACATAATGCTGATGTAACCCCAGGCAGCCAATTTGATGGTATCTTGGCATTAGCTTATAACAACGGCGGATTCAGCTTCGACCTCGGCTACAACATGTATTACAGAGAAGATGAAGATGTTAATTTCAAGGGTGATCTTGAAACAGGTTATACCCTCGTTGATGCAACAGTTCTTACAAAAGATATGATCAACACAGAAGTTGCAGCAACTCCATCACAATTTTCAAACGGCATCTACGGCGGTTTGGGCTACCACTTCAAGAAATGGGATTATCCTCTCTTGATGGGTGTTGGTGGAAAATATGATTGGGGTAATGAGAACAGCTGCCCAGACAACTGGTCTGTATGGCTTAAGCTCGCTCTCTCATTCTAATTCCATCTCTAATTTATAATAAAAATAAGTTAGTTAAAAAAGCTGGGTGTTTTACAACACCCAGCTTTTTTTTGTGTCTGGAGTCAGCCCGTGGTTTGTCAAACAATAATTGTAAGCAAACAAAAGATCACCACCGACGGGGCTTCGCCCTTCCATCTCCGCTCAGGTAGCTCCGAGGGACAGGTAGTGGCTACGCCGGGCAAGCATCATCAGCAGCAGCAGCTCTTGATGATGATGATGATGATGCATACCGATTGAAATATAAATAAATTATTAAAATACCAATCTATGCGAATCACAATCAAAAACAAATTAAGCACTCGAAATTTGACACAAAAAAAAGAGGGACCCAATAAGTCCCTCTTTTTTTAGATATCTTGATTTAGATATTCAAAAATTAAATATCAAGATTACTTTTCTTTAACAGTGCTTTTTATATGAAGTTCATCAAGTTGTGCTTGATCAACAGTCGATGGAGTTTCCATCATCAAACAGGTTCCCTTTTGTGTTTTAGGAAATGCAATAACATCACGAATTGAATCGGTTCCTGCAAACATCATAACAAGTCTATCTATTCCAAATGCAATTCCGCCATCTGGTGGATATCCAAATGTTTGTGCTTCAAGAAGAAATCCAAATCTCTCTTTTGCCTGTTCGGGTGTAATCCCAATCATTTCAAAAATTTTACTCTGAACTTTTGGATCATGAATTCTTATTGATCCGCCACCAAGCTCTTCTCCGTTACAAACAAGATCATAAGCTCTTGCCTTTACTTTACCAATTTCCATATTTTCCCAACCCTGTTGAGGACTGGTAAAAGGATGATGCTTTGCCATCCAGCGGTTATCCTCTTCACTCCATTCAAACATTGGAAAGTCGACAACCCAAAATAGATTAAAATCATTTTTATTTATAAGATTTAAATTTTTGCCTAGCACTAAACGAAGTTGCCCAAGAATAGTCCATGCAGAGTCAAACTGACCTGCAACCAAAAATAAAGTGTCGGATTTGGTAAGTCCAGGAATATGTTTTTGTGCCAACTCAAAAAAGTTTTCCGGCAACTGCTTGGCAAGTGGAGAGTCAACCGCCCCACTCTCTTTCCATCTGATCCACAACAAAGCCTTGCCGCCAAGTTCTTTGGTTACAAGCTCAACGTATGAATCAAGTTCTGAACGACTGAATTTCTTGCCGTTTGAGCTTTCGCTCGTTGAGCCTTCGCTCGTAGCACCAACACCCGGGACACAGAGACAACCAATCTGTCCGCCGTCATTCAAAACAGTTTTGATTGGCGCGATTTCTAAATTTTTAAAAATTTCTGAAAGATCATTAATTTCTAATCCAAAGCGAGTGTCCGGCTTGTCACTACCATATTTTGAAAATACTTCGTCGTAAGTATAACGTGGGAATGGAAGTTGCAAATCAACGCCAAAAAATTTCTTCCATAACTCTTTGAAAAGCCCTTCACATAAATTTTGTATATCCTGCTCATCAACAAATGACATTTCAATATCAAGCTGTGTAAATTCAGGCTGGCGGTTGGCACGAAGCGCCTCATCACGAAAACAACGCGCAATCTGAAAATAGCGTTCAAGACCACCAACAATCAAAAGTTGTTTGTATAATTGAGGTGATTGTGGGAGCGCATAAAATGTTCCGGGTTGAATGCGACATGGAACCAAAAAATCTCGAGCTCCCTCCGGAGTACTTTTGGAGAGCACAGGAGTTTCAATTTCGTAAAAATCACTTCTGTTTAAATAATCACGCATTGCGTAAACAATATCATGACGCATCTTCAAGTAATTTTGCATTGCAGGACGGCGCAAATCAAGATATCTGTATTTTAAGCGCAAATCTTCTGAAACATTTGTTCCATCAAGTTGAAATGGTAAAGTCTGGGACTCATTAAACACTTGTACATCAGAAACTTTGAGCTCAAACTCACCGGTACTAATCTTTGAATTGATTGCACCCTGACGTTTGATTACGGTTCCCCTAACGGCAATCACATACTCACTACGAATATCATGCGCTTTTGCAGTAGCATCGGGAGATAATTCCGGATCAAAGACAAGCTGCATCAACCCTGATCGATCACGCAGATCGACAAAAATTAGGCCACCAAGATCTCGTCGACGGTTGACCCAACCGGCAAGAACAACTTCTTTATCCAAATAACTATGGTTGATCTGTCCGCAAAATACACTACGCTTTAGGTTCTTCATTGAATTTTCCACGACATCCTTTCGCAAAAGTGCAAAGTATAATAATTTCTGTTTAAAAGCATAATTAATACGGTATATTAAAGCCAAATTTTAACGTAAATTAAATGTTCTGACAAATTCAAATAAAACCAAATACAATTAGACCCAAATGTGTGCATATATATAAACCATAATATATATGTATAACACCGAATAAGTGTTTCTACTGGTAACTTCAACATAAAATGAGTGTGTAATAATTTTCCACTTGAAAACCCAAACTTATTATGTTATGTTTTAAATTAAGATTGTTTTTTAATTTTAGATTATTAAAAGAGTATCGATTATGAAAAAGTTACAAGCATTTAGTTCTGATGCTTTAAACCAAGCAGCTCTCTTTGGACAAGAAATTGTCACAAGACAAGAAGTTGTCATCGATACTATTTTTTCTAATTCCCGCACTATTTCTCATACATCATTCTGGGCAATTTATTTTAACAAACGCACATGCCGGGGATTAGGTGCCTGAAATTTAGAAAAACATTAAAAATATCTAAGCCCCGGCAAAAACAGCCGGGGCTTTTTTTATGATCATTGTTCTGTGAAATGTAAAATAAAACTTAGAGATAAACAAAACTTAGAAAGGAAATCATGAACTATTATTTTAAACAATCAAATAACCCCGTACCATAAAATTATTTATTTAAATTAAAAGGAGTCTCGACTCTGAAAGGATTCTATCATGAGCAAAAAGGTAACATTAATCATATTACTATTAATCGCCGCAATATCTGCTGAAACATTTTTTTCCATGGAAGCATCAGAACATACGCACGAAGAACAAGAACTGGAATTAATTGTTAATCCGGATGAAGACGCTAGCATACAAGATATTGAAGACGAAATATCTGGAACTTTCATAGAAAATATTTATAAAAAATTGGCATCAAAGTACAAAATTCACAAAGTATCAGTGAAAAACTTTCAAATTAAAAAAACATCAACAAACAACTGGTTCAATTTTAATGGCTACTCACGTAAAGAATCCTTTAATTATAAACAAATTACAAAAAGCTTTAGAACAAATCATCAATACTCAAACACTTGGCAAAGCCTCTACTCCCAATACTGTTACTAATGTAACATACGATTGAGAAACCCCGACAATTTTGCTTCGGCAATATTTGTCGGGGTTTTATTTTGTGTTCTTATAAATTAATTTTATATAAAATTTAACACCAAATATGTTGCAACAATTGCAAAAAACATCCCTAAAAACCACTTAATTTTAGTGCTTAATCCAACTCCCACATAATAAGCGGTATAGAAATAATAAATTGACGCCACAATACAAATTGCCGCATAAAGATAGTTAATTGCTGGCGCCCAAAGAATATTCCGTGACATGTGAACACAAATACCAAGCATCACAAAACCAAAAAATGTCTTCACTTCATTCATCCACTCACCAGCTCTTGGTAAAACATTAAGAGAAGCTGAAAACATTCCAATGAATATAAGTAAAAAACCCATTCCCAAAGCAAATAGAAACATTGCAAAAAAACCCAGAATCGGATTCCCTTTTTCTGCGACCAAAGTTAAAAGCATCGCTAATGCGGGAGTTAAACAAGGGGATGCAACAGATCCTGCAAAAAGCCCCAGCAAAAAACTTTTTAGAAATGGATGCTTTGCAGACCGAGCTTGTCCACCTGAAGACAACTGTCCAGTCGAAGACTGCTCAGCCGAGGGCTGTTCAGAAACAGTTGGTTGTGTATGTCGTGTGAAAAAGTCAGGAATTGTAATTTCGTAAAAACCAAATAATGAGAACGCAAGATATAAAAACAAAAGCACAATAAAAACTGTAAACCATGGGTTCGATGTCCACTGCCCAAACATCACAGAAGTGGTTGCTGAGATAAAACCTAATGTTGCATAAACCGTTGCTAACCCCAAAACATAAAAAAATCCTGTTAATAAACCACGCCCCAATGAATGGGTTGCCTGAGTTTGCATGATACCTATGGTTATTGGAATCATTGGGTAAACACATGGAGTAAAACTTATAAGAATACCGGATAAAAAAGATAATAATAAAATCCACACCATTGATGCATCGGCCGTCATGCTTTGTTTGAGCAGTGATAATATATCCATAAATTCTCCTTAATTTTAAAAACTAAATTTAATTATTTTATACATACAAGAACGCAAATAAACAATAAAACATAAAAAGACTCTCGACTTTTATTTATTTTGAATTATTATTCTTTCACGGATCCGTGATTTCTATAGAATTTTAAAATAACCCTAAAAATAAATTAAGATTGGATTATTATGAATACACAAAAAGTCATATTTTTAAGTTTGGGTATACTAATTTCATCCAAGTTTGGTAACGCCGCTGTACAACAACCAAATTTAGTCGGATTGCGCTGCGAATTTAACGGAAATATAGAGTTTTCGCTTCCTCAAAATGTTTTTGAATCTTACAGCCAGTTGGAAAATGAACTTAGAATAAAAAACCCGGAATCATTCTACGACGCAAGTAAAATATGTGATGTGGTAATTGACAAATATATGAATGGAACAGGAATGCGTTACAAATGTAATCTTGAACCATCGCAGTGGATATGGTTAATGAAAGATACTGCTATACGCATGACATTAAAACCAAACCTACAAAAAACAATTTATCCCCACAAAGACGTTTACTTTTATAATATTTTCAGTAAACCGCTTCATTTCTCACTTTCAAAAGTAGAATTTGAGGAACTAAAGGATAGCATTCATATTCAATTAGGTGATCGCGAAATTACATTAACAAACATTTCATCTTATTATGAAGATGAGACAAATAGATATCACTTCACACTTACACTAGGAATGGCGATCAGATATCCATGCGAATCAAGATTAAATCTTGCATTGGAAAATGAATCAAAATAATATAGCAACAATTATTTTTTAAAAAATCAAAAACCGCTTCTATTTTAGAAGCGGTTTTTTTACAAATTTGACTGTAAAATCTTATCCTGTAAACTTATTTGAAACAGCATAAAACAAAGACCTAAAAGCCGTAAAAATCAAGGGTTAGAAGACCATGGCCAAGAAACTTTATTACGTAACATCCAATTCAGGAAAATTTCAAGAAGTCTCTACTTTTTTGGCTGAACACAACCCTGAAATAGAGCTCGAACAACTCTCTTTTGATATCGAAGAAATCCAAACAGACGATCAAATGAAAATTGCAATCGATAAGGCACAAAAAGCATGGAATGTCATAAAAAAGCCATTACTTTTGGATGATGCCGGAATTTATTTTAATCGATACGACAAATTCCCTGGAACCATGTCAAAATTTGTCTCTATGGGAATTGGCTTTGAAGGAATGAAGCGAATTTTTGACGAAGGAGACAAGGCTTACTTTCTTCTTTACATGATTTATATTGATGGGCCTGAATCTTACCATGTTTTTGAGGGACGCTGTGACGGTTATCTAACCAAGCCGAAAATTTCTGATGCACACCCAAATCTACCTTATGATGCATACTTTATTCCAAACAATGAAAAACTAACCTACGCTCAAATCAGAAACACCCCATTAGCCCAAAAATATCTTTATCGTTTGCAAGCTTTGAAAAAATTTTTAGAATGGTATAAAAACAAAATTTAAACAGGATTTAATTATGTTCGGCTTTATAAAAGACAAAATTAAAAAAGTTTACAACACATTTACAAGTCAAATTAGTACCATCTTCTCTCGTAATAAGCTTGATGAACAGCTATTAAAAGATCTTTCCATATTACTTATTTCAGCAGATACCGGAGCAAAAACAACAAATGACATAATTACACAACTTAAAGCAGACATCGGTTCCGCTAAAATTAAAGATATTGATGAGGTAAAAACAGCACTTGAAAAATTGCTATTATCGCAACTTACTTTACCACAACTCTCATCACCTCAACCTTCAACCGTAAATCTTCTACCTAAAATAACATTACTTGTTGGAATCAACGGTAGTGGAAAAACCACATTCAGCGCCAAATTGGCTAACATCATGCACAAACAGGGGAAACGTGTAATTCTTGTAGCAGGTGATACTTTTCGTGCAGCAGCTACACAACAATTAATGGAATGGGGTACAAAAATTGGGGTACCTGTATTTGTGGGTCGTGAAAACCAAGACCCTGCATCTGTTATTTTTGATGCTTGCAAAAAATTTAAAGATGAAAATTATGACCATATCATAATAGATACGGCGGGCAGGCTTCAAACTAAAGTAAACTTAATGAAAGAACTTGAAAAAATTCGAAAGATCATAGATAAACAGATCTCTGATCAAATTTCAGGATGTGATATCAGTACGTGGCTTACAATAGATGCCATGATCGGCCAAAACTCCTTAAGACAGGCAGAGCTATTCGAACAAGCAACTGCGTTGAATGGAGTTGTCCTGACAAAACTTGACGGAACAGGAAAAGGCGGTATCGTTTTCTCTATAACACAACAATTTAAAATTCCAATTTTATACACAACATTTGGAGAAAAGCTTGAGGATATAAAGGTATTTGATGCAAAAGAGTATGTACACGGATTACTCTATGAATAATAAATAAGAGAAAGGGAGAAGAATGAAGAAAAGAATTATCTATTGCTCCATAGTAATGGGTACACTAGCTTGGGCACCAAATCTCAACTCAAAACACGTAATGCCAAGCCTTGAAAGGTTAAAAAACAAAGTAGAAGGCGCATTGCAAGGCCCAAAAGTATCCCTAAAAGAATTTTTAGAAAAAACAAAAAACGTTGGTAGTAAAATTTTTATAAATGGCCGAAGCGTTGAAGCATTAAATGCTGAAGCTGAACTAAAATCATTTGAAGATGAAATTAAAGAAATTGATGCCACTCTGGTTAACCTTTACTGGTGCAAACAGGAAAATTTTGCCAAAGAACTTATAACATCAGAAACCACGCAAGCACAAAATATCTTGGCTTTACTTAAAGAAAAGTTCAAAGAAAAGTATCCTAATGTCAAATCTCCTTTAATGACATTTGCCAAAGATCTTGCAAAGGAAAATGAAACCCTGGAGATTATCAAGACCAAACTTCAAAAATCTATGACACCTGTTAAAAAATTCAAAGAGCTCGAGAAAAAATACCTTGAACTTGCTGAAAATATGGTTAAGTATTCAGAAACACTAAATGATATAATTAAAGTAACGGACAGTTTATAATTCATGCATAAAATAGATATCTTAAATTTAATTCACACAATCGCATCCCAACTTGAAACTTGCTGCAAGGACAAGATTAATGCAGAGCAGGAAGCATGGTGGTTAGTTGAAAAGCTAACCACCAAAAGTAAAACGTGGCTACTTACCAACCCCAGAATATCTCTTTCTGCAAGTGAACAAACGCAACTTAACCAATGGATTACAGATCGCATTCAGCACAACAAACCTCTAGCTTACATTTTGGGGAGTGTTCCCTTTTGTGATATAGAAATCTTGGTAAAACCTCCTATTTTGATTCCAAGACCGGAAACCGAGGAGTGGGTAAGTTGGCTAATCGAAAAACTAAAACAGGCAAACTTTACTAAATTCACATTGCTGGATTTATGCTGCGGGTCAGGATGTATTGGGCTTGCAATTGCAAAAGCATTTCCTAAATCAAAAATATTTGGAATTGATATTAATCCAGAGGCTATAAAATTAAGTATAAAAAACAAAAATCATAATAAAATTGAAAACATCGATTTTATACAATCAGATCTATTTGAAAATTTACCCAATAATTTTACTTGCAATCTGATTGTTAGCAACCCCCCTTATTTGGCAAAACAGGAACTTGCACATCTAAATCCCGAGGTAAAAAACTGGGAAGATCACACAGCACTAGTTGCACAGGATGAAGGAATGTATTTTTATCATAAAATATTCACAGAATCGCCTAATTTCCTCGTTCCAATCAACACATCCATGCCACAAATAATAGTAGAAATTGGCGTAGCGCAGAGAACAATAGAAAATATTTTACCAACATACAAATTTAAAAATTTCATATTATACAAAGATATGCAGCAACAAGCCCGCTGGGTGGGGTGCTGGATTTGACAAAAAAAGAGTTTTAAAGTAGGCTCATTACATACCTAAAAACAAGATCTTTTACTTTTTACCGACTAATTATATAAAATAATTTCTATTATAAACAACTGAGCTAATACATAATCAAATTTTGATTTAATATTTTTTTAAATAGATGGGAGTTAAAATATGAAAATTTTAACTTTATGTAAGATTGTTTTTTCAAGTAGTTTAAGTTTTTTGGTAATGTTTTTAATTGTATTGCATGAGTTTCCACTTCAAGCGCGACATCATGACAGCATCAGTAAAGAAATCCAGAAATTTAGGTTAAAGAAGCTCGATACTGAAAAAGCAATCATCAAAGACGCCGCTGCAAAGATTAAGGCCAGTTTGGAAAAATCCGGGCATCCATCTTCAGTACGTTGCACATATGCTCTTTCTGGATCAAATACAATTTCTACAACAACAAAAATTTATTATGATGAATATCATAAGAGACCAGATTTCTTTAAAGAGTCTTATCTTCACGAATCAGTTCCTGCAGATAAAGTCGTTGAAGTGCTCTACAATAAACACGATAAATCTATGTCGTTAAGCTTTAAAGATCCAAAGCATAAGCATGAAAAAATAAGTAGCAAAGAAGTTGCCATACCAGCATCTTTATTAGCTGCTTAATCAATAATACGCTTATATTTTCATATGCCATTTCTCATATCCGCAGGGAATGAGCTCGCTCTTACATTCAAAAAATGCTATACTTCATTTTGAGTTGAAAACAATTTGAGTTATAATATCTATGTTGATAACTTAAATTGTTGCAACTTCGATATGTTGTAAATGCTTCACTTTTGTTTTTAAAAGAGATTATCTATGAAAGCATATATTTGTAAGGTCTGCGGATATCTTTATGACGAAGAGTCAGCCGAAAAAAATATCGAAAATCAGGTAATTCCATTCGAAAATCTTGACCCTGACTGGGTTTGTCCAGATTGTGGAGTAAGTCAGGAGTTTTTCGAAGAAACATATTCCAATCGTCCGCCAGATGTCCCGGTAAAGCAATAATTTTTAATTTAAGCACAAGCATACATGTATAAACTCATTTATAACTCAGTAATTTTTAACCGTTTGGAGACCATATCGTGAAAAGTTCAAGGCACGAAAAGGCAGATACGTTTTTTTACTACATCAAAAATATTTTTATGGTTCTATTATTTTTAAGTTTTGCCCCCACTATAATTTCAAGTATTAAGACCACAATCGTTGATTCAATAAGACCCAAAAGCGATGTTGGGTTGTTAAAAATTGATGGAGCATTGTACGATTCAAACTACTATCTTAAAAAAATAGATGCTTTTTCAAAAGATGACAACATCAAGGGCTTAATCGTAAAAATTAACTCCCCGGGAGGTATGCCCGGTTCAGCACAAGCAATTTTTGCTGAACTCAAAAAATTTAAAAAGAAAAAACCTGTAGTCACTGTAGTAGAAAACATTTGCGCATCAGGCGCTTATTATATTGCCGTTGCCTCAGATAAAATTATTGCAAACCCATCATCACTTGTTGGCAGCATTGGTGTTATTCTTGAACTTCCAAATGTAAAAGATCTTCTAAATTCATGGAAAATCAAATACAGTTACATACAATCCGGCAAATTTAAAACGGCAGGAAGCCCTCTTAAAGAGACCTCAGGAGATGAGATTGCTTATTTGCAAAAACTATCTGACAGCACATACTCTCAATTTGTCAAAGATGTAGCAGAAAGTAGAAATCTATCTGAAAAGGATTTTGCAAAATGGGCTGATGGCAAGGTATTTACCGGAACACAAGCGCTTGATCTCAAGCTCATAGATCAGCTTGGTACAATACAAGATGGAATTGATCTGATTAAAAAATTAGCTAAAATTGAAACCGAAGTTAAACTTATTCAACCCAAGAAAAGAACCAGCATTCTTAAAATGCTAACTTCTGCTGATGAAGAAGAGTATGGCATAGAGAGTCGTTCTTTTGCAGAAAATTTCGGATCATTTGCCAGCAAAGCCTATTCAACATTTATGCAACAGCAAGCTGTTGAAAGCAACTCTTTAAGAATAGAATAAAAAAAGAATTAAAAACTAATAAGCGCCGCCTGAATTACCATCAGGCGGCGCCTTTTTTGTATTATCGTTTGTTTTAGCTAAGACGCTTCGTTTATTGCATATATTTTGTTATATATATTTTTTACGGTTGCATTAACCCATACTGCATCGCAACGCTTGGTGCAACTGCAACAGCTGATCCCAAAGCCATAAGAATTGCAGCTCTGGCTTTTTTAGATCTGTTAGTCCATAATGCATTTTTCAATGCAAGTGCACCTCTCCAGCCAAGTTTTGAAAGCTTATATGCCGCATACAAGCCTACTGCTGCAAGAGCCACGCCACCAACAACTTTACCACTTTGAATTGCGTAAGATTGATATGGATGTGCATCCCAATCTGTCCCATAACCAATTGCTTGAGTACTATATTCAACCGCCGAGTTACGTACAGATTCAAATGTTTCAGGCAAACTAACCGCTTCAACTTTATTTCCCAATACATCCCAACCGTTTACCAACCATTGCTCCGCATCGGATGTAGCCAACTTGGCTGAATCAACAAAACAATCCAATGAGCTTCCGCTTAATTTACATCTCTCTGAAAGTTCTTGTCGTCTTAAAGACTCTCTAGCTTGCGCTGCTTTTCGATCCAAGTCACCGGATACCTGAGCAACATGTCTATTGCTTTCAACGTAAGGATCAGCTTTGTGTTCAACAAGTGATCCTCCCAAAGCAGCTTGCGGTTGAGCAAGTGAATCTCTTGAAATAACATGACTATAACACATCTCAGCTCTTTCAAATGGAGCTTTCATTGCATCGTTAACTGTTCTTGCAATCTTAGTATCACGATCTACCACAGCCTCGCCAGGTTTAATCTTAGAAATGCGATCAATTTCACGGGCATTAATTGCAACAGTCTGATCTGCACGCATTAAATCATCGCGTAAACCCTCATGACACTGCTCAACTTGCGATAAAAACTTTTTACGAAGTTCAAGTTCCTCAAGAGCTGCCGCTCTTGCCGCATCAGAAATTTGGGTATCTTTCTTCAATGCATCAATGTAAGTCTGTGTTTGCACCTGAGATGCAGCAACTTCTCTCAATTTTGCATCGACAGTCCCTGAACAAGTCAATTCCCTAGTAACTGAATCTGATGAAAAATAGTTTAATACTCTTCTGTACCATGGACATCGATCAAAATTTTCAGCAATTCTACCATGTAATTCAGCAGCTGAACTTGCACCACCAAAAAACTTACTTACTTCTGCTTCTTCTGCTGGCACTGAAACTTCAGTTGACGTCATAGGAGAAATGTTAAGATAAACTGCCAGTAATCCTACTGTCAAAAAAAACAGTTGTTTTAAAAACAGTTGTTTTGTATAAAACTTCATAGAAAAAACCTCCATTAAAAATAAATTCTACCGAAAGTGCTAAATATAGATTAAGTATTTTAAGCTTAAAGGAAATAAAAGATAGTTGCAAAAGCCCCATGCTTTCCAACCCCTATAAACACCACATTAAAGCGCTATTTATTAAATATGAATTCAATTTGAAATTTAATTTAAAATTATTTGTTCAACCATGTAAAAAGAGACAATTTTTTGTTTTCCAGATTTATCTGGTACAGATAAATCTGTGCTGGAGCTTTCAATAAGAAGCATATCACCATTTGGTAGGACCTGCACCATTGTTCCGGTAATTATCGCACCATTTTTCTGGTGTATTTTAATCGATTTCCCCATAAACAACTGAGACTTACGCCAAAGCTTGTAAATCTCATCAAAATTACCTGCCAACCATTTTTTGTAATAATGATTGATAGAAATAAGTAAATTTTTATATAATGGCCTCATCTCAATTTTTCTACCTGCAACAAATGCTAAGCTTGTGGCAATATCAAAAAGCTCGTCTGATTTATCAAAAATATTATTTACATTAATCGCAAATCCACAAACTATTCCAACGGGAACACTTCCTTCCCATACCAGATGAAATAGTACCCCACCAACTTTTTTATTCGCTACTTTATCCACATTCAAAGCATCTGAGCTTGTGGCTCCTCCCAAATTCGCCCTCACCTCACTTTGGATCACAAAATCATTTGGCCACTTAATCTCAACTCCAAAATCTTTTATAGCATCATATATGCCTAAAGAAACAGCCATATTTAATTGATTAATTCTGATAGGAAGATCATCCGAAGAAATTTCTTGTAAATTTTTGGGTTTAAGTAAAATAGTCACATTCAACTGACCGTCATAAACATTCCAAACTCTATCCCCTCGTCCTTTGGCTTGAGCAAGTTTATCCGCCAAAAAAACCGCACCATCAGGTGCTGTTTCTATATTACGTTTTGCCCAATCCATCGAATCCGCACATTCAAACATGCGATAAAGCTTACTGCCAATTATCATAACCCCCCTACTTGAACCGAGATTTTATCTGTCGTTCAGTTTCACGTTTTATGTCTTTTTCTCTAAGATCTCTTTTTTTATCAATCAATTTTTTGTGTTTTGCAATCCCAAGCTCAACCTTTGCAAAACCTTTTTGATTAAAATAAATTTTTAACGGAATTATCGTCAGCCCCTTACGTGAAATTTGACCAATAAGTTTATCAATTTCTCGCTTATGAAGTAGTAAACGGCGACTTCGTCTTGAGGTATCCGTTACTTCATTTTTAGCGTATGCATGGGTATACGGTGCAATATAACAATTCAAAAGCATAATTTGACCATCTTTTGCAACGGCATAAGTTTCATCCAGCGACACAGACTTTTTTCGCAAAGACTTCACCTCGTCACCACGTAGCTCTATTCCAGCTTCGATCGTCTCTAAAATCTCATAATCAAATCTTGCTTTTTTATTTACGACAACAACACTCATAATCCAACCCTAATTAGGTTATGCCTAATTCATGCATTTTTAACAAATTTTTTAAAAAAATAATACGCTATTGGATAACAAATTAGACCGGCTGCAATACCTAAAACATTCCCGCCAATCAAAAAAGACCATAAGCAGATTTTACCACATCCAAATATTTTTACCAAAGAAATAACCCAAGTTGGCTCCCAACCAAGAAAATTATGAACAAACCAAAAACCAAAGGCATAATCAAGCGAATAAAATGGGATAATGGTCCAAGGATTATTTATTGAGGCGGCTATAAACATTATTGGGAAATTTAATCCCCAAAGCCAACTAAAAATTACCATCATAATAGCGTGCGCCATTGGGAAAGGCGAAAATGCAACATAAATTCCAACTGAAAAAGCCACTGACAAAGCACGTGGCGACTTCCCAGATCTCATAGCGTTGTGAAAAGATCCCTTTAACTTATCCCAAAATTTCATCTATAAAAATCCTTTATTAGACGGCTTTTAAAAAAATTGATCAAAATATATTTTCTTATCTTAATTTTTAGAATACCATAATATAAACTTAGATAAAATTACAAAAATAATAAAATAAATTTGTTAAACTAAATAAGTTGTACTAAAAAAAAGCTGGAGACGTATGTTGAAAAAAAATATTACTCATTTTTTGTCGGGTATAACATTACTCGCACTCCTATACATTCCACAAGTAACAGCCAATGATGAACTCGATAAAAAAATTGATCAACAAGATTTTGGAAATTTTTATCCCAGAACTGCAGTCGGACAAAATGACTTTAGCTCAGTTGAACTCAAACCTCATGTTTTTTCCAGACCATCCAATGGACAACCCTCATTTATTAAAGGCTCAATAAGAATTGCCGACTGGGTTAATGATATCCCTGAATTTAGAGTACTATTTGAAGGACAAGAGGCTCTAACCGATGAAGATGGATTCTTCACCTTTCCTATCAATGAAAATGATTTGCAAAAGTATAAGCTAATTATCACACGTAAAATTCAACATGTGGTAGATAAAAAAAACACATTTGCAAACTTAAAAGTAATTCCCGATAAAAATTACCTCTGTTACTCATTCAAAAAACTTGGTCATCATCAAGGAATTTGGCTTCAAAAAGAAAAAAAATTAAATCGGAAAAACTTCGTAATTCCTAAAAACAGCATAATCGTTCTTGTAGATCCCAAATATGTTGAAAAAATCGAAGAATGGAACTTGGCTCTTGCAGAAAATTTTATCAAACTTCCAAGATTAGTTTTAAAAGCTTCAATTGAATTTAATAAATTAAAAAGAATTTCCGCTAAATCTTTACTCTGCTTGGAAGATTCTGTCTTTCACGAAAGAGTTGGAAGAAAAAACAACCCAACGGATACCCAAAATAGCAAAGTAAAAGTTACACTTCCATAACTTATCGCTTTAATTAACGACTAAGTAACCGCCTCAATTCATCAAGTTTTTTCATCTTCATAGCATAATCGTTGGTTCCACGAGTGAACCCAATATAAAGATTTTCCATCTCTCTTAATATTAAATCCAACTTACAATCGGACTGCACAAACTCTTTGTAAATAGGAGCATCAAGTAAAAGATTTGGTAGCGACATATATTTTACCTTTACAAGTGGACGAGCCAAAATATATGTAATCCAAGAAATTTTAAACATCATCACAGCAGGAATTTTTAATAAAGCCAATTCCAATGATACTGTCCCAGGCTTAGTCACAGCCAAACAACACTCACTTAGCTTTTCAAATTTTTCTTTTTCTGTTCGAGTAAAAATTAACTTGCTTGAGTAGAGATTCAAACCGGATTTTTCAAGTTGTTGTTTAATAAAATCATCAGATAAAGAACTTGCCAGTGGAATAACAAATTTAACATCCGGATGACGTAATACAAAATTTTTAACGATATTTCTAAAAATTGGCAAAAAGCGCTCAATTTCAGCGGTACGTGAACCTGGAAGAAGAGCTATAAATCTATCTTTATTTTCAGTCAACGGAAAATATTTTTGCAAAGAATCGTAAACAGGATTCCCCAGCCACTGAGCACTAACCCCACGTTGTTTATACCACTCTACCTCAAACGGATAAAGTACAATTACATTATCACAATATTTTCTTAACTTATTCACTCTCCAAGCCCCCCAACACCACAACTGTGGAGGCGCAAGATATGTTAATTTAACTTTTAGGTCCGGTGATTTTAATTTTTTAGCCAATCTTAAATTAAATCCCGGAAAATCAACTAAAACAACTTCATCAAAACCATTGGCTTTAATATACTCAACTAACTCATTCAAGATACGTAAAATTTTTGGTAAATGTTTTAAGACCTCAAGAACTCCAACGACATTCAATTCTTCAAAACGCTTAAAAATTGTAACACCAAGCGCTTGTAAATTATCCCCTCCAACTGCATGTATCTCAACTTCAGAATTCTCCAACTGCAAACGCTTTACATACCAAGCAGCTGTGATATCACCGGAAAGTTCCCCTGTAACTATAAAAATTTTTTTCATATCTTTTTAAGCACTCTTTTTTAAACATTTAGACGTTTGAATTTTTTCTTGTAGTTTTTTAAGCTCAACGGCACTAGAACAAAACTGCTGCCTAATCTTATCAAAAGACTTCGGCTCCAAATTCATTTTTGCATCTTTCTTTACAATTAAATTTTTCAAATCATTAAATGAATTCACTTGTAAATTTAAATTAGCAACCATTTCATCCATTAAACTCAAAAATTCCCTTAAATCACTGCGGGATGCCTTCTTGAAAAAACCTCTATTTTCAACCAAGTTTGAAATTACATTAGAAAAGCAACTTTGTATATCTGACAACTCAACTTGTAGTATACCATCATTTTTATTTACTTCAGAGGCAATTTTACCACTATCTGCCTGATAAAAACCTAAAACTTTATCTGCTAACCCAATTTTAACATTTCCAACACTTTTACCCAAATTTGTTGATGAATTAAAAGCTTTACGTGTAACATTACCAATTTCCTCTTTAAGTCTATTTTTTGACATTGATTTTATTTGAGGAGTAATTTGAATATCTTTTTTAACTATAAATTCCCCACCATCAGCAATCTTACTGACGGTAATCTTATTGCTGAGGACACTTGTCTCATTTTTATTAGATTGCGCAAAAACCACGCTACCGGTAAAAAATACTAAACTTAAAAATCTAGCTACTAACATAAATATCCTTAAAAGACTAAGAAGGGGCATGTTTAACATACCCCTTCTATTAGTTAATGCATCGCTGACTGGTGTAAATTTTATTAATTACTTACTTATTCAACTACTGCTTCTGCTGGCTCAGCTGGTTTTTCTGCTGGTTTATCGGCTGCTTTTGCTGCTTTTGCTGCTTTTGCACTCTTGTATGAGTTTAAAGCCCATTTAACCCCTGGAAAAACACCGTAAATTATGCCACATGTTGCTACTGCGCCAACCAATGCCCATACAACTTTCTCTTGGTTATGCTTATCCAAAATTGAACGGTATGCATTTTCTGTTGTTTCATTACGCAATGTTTCTTCAACTTTTTCAACAATTTGAGCATCAGTCAAACCACGTGTTTTTAGCTCATCGTAAACAACTTTAGCCTCTTCAACTGCTTTGGTTGTTTCGTCGTCCAATACAACTGATCTTGTTGCTTCTTCTACTGGTGTAACAACTTCATTTGCGACAACTTCTGATTTTGTTGCTTCTTCTGCGGCAACAATCTCTGTTTCCATAGCAAACACTTGATTTGCAAATACTAATGCAAACATCAATGAAAATAATTTTTTCATATTCAAACTCCTTTAAATTAAACAGACAGCCAACAAACGCATTTTGAAATCACATAAAACTGGCTGTAAGTATGTTTAATTTTTTAAAAAAATCAACCCTAAAAAACAATTTTTTATCTCTTTAAATAATTAAAACCAACACGAAGATACTGCAACAAAGAGAATATCGAATAAATCGCAAGCAACACTATGCTTATGCTATAAGTTTTTACAGGAATCCAATGAAAAAAATAACAGGAAAAAATCCATACAATAAAAAGAATCTGAAAAACTGTTGTTAGCTTTCCCCACATAATCGGCTGAACTTCAAAATTTACCTTTAGTGCAAACAACAATGCGCATCCCGATAATAATGCAAATTCCCGAAAAAGCAGTAAGTATACAAACCACGACGGAATATGAAACGATGGTGTACTTATGAACGACAATGAAAAAAAAGATGAAACCAAAAATATTTTATCAGCAACCGGATCAAGCATTCGTCCCAGATTTGTTTGTGTATCCAAAAGTCTGGCCAAATAACCATCCAAAAGATCCGTTAAAGCCCCAATTACAAAAACAGAAAATGCTAAAAACCAATTTCGACAGTAAACTTGCCAAACAATTACAGGCGAAAGCAAAATTCTTATCAATGTAAAAATATTTGAAATATTCACCCAACTTTTGTCTTGCAAAATTTTGTGATAGCAAGACCAAACTCCATTTGCCCAAATATTATTTTTCATAAAATCCTAGGATAAAATTAAAATCAGGTATTCCGTAAAATACGGTATTATAACGGATTTTCCGCATACGTTATATAAAAAATAGTACTCAAAACTCATAAATATTCAACAAAATAAACGTAATTTCCAATATGTAATAAATATGATAAAATTATGGCTAGTACTTAATAAGTTGGATTTAAAAGCATTTTCCATAACATTTTATGAGATATTTTTAAAATATGTTAAACGAATTTATATTCATATTACACATCATTTCCGTCACAATTTTAGGCCTTATTGCCCTGAGATTGGGAAAATCCGCCTTAATTTCCGTAATCGCATTACAATGCATAGTTGCTAACATTTTTGTAACAAAACAGATTATGCTTTTTGGTTTTAATGTTACTGGAACGGATGTGTTTATAATTGGTGCAGAGCTAAGTTTAAATCTACTTCAAGAGTTCTACGGAATGCAAGCAGCTAAAAAGGCAATCAAAATCAGTTTCTTGATGCTGTTAAGTTTTCTTGTTTTCAGCAGATTTCAACTTTGGTACATTCCTAGCCAAGCAGACACAATGCACTCAAGCTTTTATGCCATTTTAAACTTTACACCACGAATAATATTCGCATCAATTCTTGCATACTTTATAGCACAAAGCAGCTCCATTTTAATATTCAGCTTCTTTAAAAAATTATTTCACAACAAGTTTTTTGCATTTCGTTCAGGATTAACAACATCGTTCAGTCAATTTATTGATACGGCTGTTTTCACGGTAGCCGCACTGTACGGAATTACTTATTCAGTAGCACAAATTATAACACTAAGCTTTACAATAAAACTTTTTGCAATCGCAGTTGCAACACCATTTGTCGCTTTTGCAAAAATGATTTTTAATAAAATGAACAATAATCCATGGATCCTGAATCAAGTTCAGGATGACAAAAAAAAGATACTCCATCATGAACACAAAAATACCTGAAGCTAATCCCGCATTTAAATTTGAGCTCATACATCAATCTACAAAATCTCGTGCACGCGTTGGACGAATACACACACCGCATGGCATAATTGACACACCAAATTTTGTTGCAGTTGGAACAAATGGATCGCTCAAAGCAATTGATAACCAGGCAATTGAACAAATTGGCATCCAAATGATGTTCTGCAACACATATCATTTAATGCTGCAACCGGGTTCAGATCTTATCAAACAAGCCGGAGGTTTGCATAAATTTATCAATCGCACTCTGCCAATTATTACAGATTCAGGGGGTTTTCAGGTTTTCAGCTTGATGTACGGCGGAGTGCACAGCGAACTAAAAAGCAACGGAACCAAAACTCACGATAACAGTGTTTTAAAAATCACAGAAGATGGAGTACTTTTCAGATCCTATCGTGATGGAGCAAAAGTTTTGCTCACACCAGAAACATCAATTCAGGCCCAAAAAAATATCGGCGCAGATATGATCGTCTGCTTTGACGAACTCCCCGGATATCACACAGACCATGCCAAACTTAAACGCTCTCTTGAGCGCACACATCGCTGGGAAAAAAGATCATTAGACGAACATTTAAAAAATCCAAACAATCAAGCACTTTATGCCGTTATCCACGGCGGGCTTGATCAAGATTTACGTAGCAAAAGCTGTGAATATTTATCGTCATTAAATTTTGATGGCTACGCAATCGGCGGAAGTTTAGGAAAAACTCGAGACCAAATGATTGATCTGCTTAATTTTTTAATGCCAACAATAAGAACCGACAAACCCAACCATCTACTCGGGATAGGCGATTTAGAATCAATTCATCAAATAATACCGCTTGGCATTGACACATTTGACTGCTCACATCCAACCAAAGCAGCTCGACACGGACAACTTTTCACAAAACAGGGTACGATGAGAGTTGTAAAAAGTGGAAACAGTACAAATTTTGGACCAATCGAAAAAGATTGTAACTGCTACACATGCAAAAACTATTCACTTGCATATCTATGTCACTTATTCAAAGCACACGAATTGTCGGCATACACCCTTGCCACAATTCACAACCTCAACCACATGGTTGAACTCATGAAAAGCTACAGAAGCAAAATTTTAAATAACGAAGTTTAGATTATTAAACTTGCAAATTGAAACATCTTGGAATTTTATATGAAAATTTACACAAGCAAATCAATTAGATTAATCAAAGTATTTTTTATCTCATCTCTTTTTTTAAATTTGATCAGTAAAAATGTTTCGTGCATGAGAAACTATAGCTTTCAAGTAGATACACCGGAAAAATCCTGCCTTTATATCTTCCAAACCTACTCAACCGAACTTTTGGATTGCATAAAAAAACGGATCACTCTAAATCCTAGTGAATTTTTAGAAAATTTAATCGCAGACCTACTACACGCCAGAAAAATTTTTCCTGATATCCCATCCAAAATTTCCAATCAATTAATAGCAGACATGTTAATTGCTTCTAATTTACTTGTTGTTTTAAAATTGCCTTCTATTTCTTGGGATAATGAAATTGAAGAAATTTCAAAACACTTCATTGCTCCAGATAAAGCAGATGTTATTGAAATATTAGCAATACTAAAATATCGACCGATATCTTAAAAATTCAACAAATCGCACCCTATTTCCACTACTTTGCAAACTTAAAAAGCTTTTGGCTAATTTGTTCGTCTGTCCAGTTTGATATATCTTCAATTTTACCACCTGTCTGGCCATTTCCCGGATACATTTGAAAAGTTGCATTATTCTCATTTTCAAAAAAACAAACATATCCACCAATTTCTTTCGTAAGAGGTAAAATATCTGTTGGAACTTTATTCGACCAATAAATTAACGTTACATTTAATCCAAACTTATTTACGTAAGATTTTACTGCGTTGGTCATAGCCTCAAGAATTTTCTCTCTTGGATTTGCACTTGCAAAAATCGCTCCACCCATAAATGTTAAGAAAACTTTAGGGGCACTCAATTTTGCAGCAGCTAATAAAGTTCCATCATAAGCCACTTTTTGACAATTTTCTGTATGCGGATTCTGATAGAGACCTGATCTCGCAGCAACAAGAATTAAATTGATTTTATGAGGATCAGCAACATTTTTAACTCGAATGTTTGAATGAATACCTATCCAGATATTATCAATATTCAAGGGTGCATTTCCAGTGGTATTAAGCGATTCATTAATCAATGGCTCCAAATCTTTATTTGTTTTCCGTCTTTGAGCAGCGGCTTGGGTTGCAGGTAAAACAGCTGCAGCTTGTCCCCCTCCACTTGTCCAAGTTGGATCATCATTTGAAGCAAACTGAAAAACCGCATTATTATTTAATTTATCTGCCATAACCTGCGCAACATCTGCAAATTTTTTAAATTTTTTTGCATTATTATCGTTATACACAATAATATTAAATGCCTGCTTGGCTAAATTTGTTTTAAATTTACTAGATTCTTGTTCTAAATGCGCAAGATTAACAAATTGCAAAGTCCCTTCTGTTTCAGTTTTTACATCCGTAAATTTAGGATTTTTAGGAACACTGGAAACGCTACCCGCTTTTACTCCCCCCAACTTCCCCTTCAACGCCCCCAGTTTTTCGCCCAACATGCTAAGTTTATTCTTCAATGTCGAAAGATTATTTTTGAGTTGTTCAAGCTTTGTTTGCAAAGATGATTTAGGTTGAGGCCCTGGTTTAGGTTGTGGTTTTTCTGGCAATCCTCCTTCAACAGAAATTATTCTTGGCAACGGTTCATTAAAATCAACCAAATACTCTGGACCTTCTTCTTTATCTCCAACTATTTTTCTAACTTTAAAATTAAAAGGATGCTCTGGATATTTTGAAACATCAATTTGCACCTCTTTTTGAATAGCCGTTTTAGACCTATCAACATCTTCAGGTTTTTCTTTATATAAATCAAAAATATATAATGAGCCTTTTTTAAATGAGCCTTTTTTAGAAGAAGGCCATAGATAAATATAACTTGTTGTCCCCAATCTAGCCTCATTCACCCATCCTCTTTTCCCTTCGGCTAGAAGACCAAAATCCGAATCCCAAGTAAAAACTCCACGAGGAAGAATCCCTTTGTTTTCTTCACGAAAATAGTAATTAAAATATTCAAAATTTCGAAACACCCCTTTACTTTCAATAGTAAATTTAGGTGTATCTACGACTGGCTCTATGCTAACCAAAACAGAACCAAAATTTAAATTATTCGCAATATCATAAATCCAATACGATGCTGCCACATCTTTCATATTTGCCCATAAACACCGATTCTTCACAACATAAGTTCCAGGTGTGAGCACATCTCCTGGTTTTAACTCGGTTTGTGAAATAGGTTGAGGCTGTGGAGCTAGTTTTGGGTTAGGTTGAGCTCCAAATTGCATAGGATTATTTAAAATTTTGTTAAAAATTTCTTCAAATTTCGTAGGATCTTTTTCTGGTCCATGAGGCGCTGCAACTTTGCCTATTCCCTCATAAAAATCCCATTCCGCCGCTTCTGCACCAGTTCCATTATCAATCGTAAATTCTAAAGTATTTCCGCCAATTTGTTTGACCATTGCATAAAGCGGTTTACGTTCATTTGCAGCTGCCAAATTACCTGGAAAATCCATAAAGACAACATAGACTGTTAAGCCATATTTTTTTATATATTCTTCTTGTGCTTTTATTGCATCAACAATCCAACTGATATCATTTTTAAAAGCACTTCCCCCAACCATTGTCAAAAATATTTTATATTTTTTATGTTTTACAGCAGAAAGAATCGTTCCTGTATAAAAAGCTTTAAGTAATTGTTTGGAATATTGTGTATGAGCACCAACATCTTTGTTTTTTAAATTCAAAGCACATACGGGAACCTGATTTATTAGCTGATTATTTGGATTATCAACTTTTTCATTACAATTTGCAGAGTTATAATCTATTTTTGTATCTTGATTTGGGAAAAAAGGAACATCTCGTCTCAAATCCCCCGGCCTATGAACACAAGTAAAACCGGTTGTAACGGCTATCCCTTCATGAAAGCAAATCAATAAATTATGTTCCCAATTTTTTGCACTATCCAATTTTGAAACGTCATACCCAGTTATATCACCACCATTAGTCACATACACTCCAAGGTTGGTATGTTTAAATATATTAATCGCACCATTGTTATTATCATCTTTGGCAATTTCAGGAATATCAACAAACATTCTGGCAAAACCTCCTGGAAAAGCGGAGGATGCTGCTTCCTCACCCTGAACAGCCATAGTTCCCATAATTTCAGCAAAGTCTCCTCCCCTATAAACTCTTCCACCTTCAAGACAGTTCGGCCTTGATGCCAGTTGGAAAACTGCATCTTTATTTTCAGATCTTGCCTGCAATGCTCCCACATCAGCAAAATTTCTAAATTTTCTTTGGCCAATAAAGTTTTCTCCTGTTTTTGTTACCTCTTTTATATTACTCATCTGATACGAAATAATATTAAAAGATGGTTTTTTGCCTGATGAAGAAAGCTTATTGCTTTGTTCTTCATTTATAAGTTCGCCAACTTTATAAAAATTAATTGTTCCGCATTTAAAGTTCTTTGGGCCGACTGTACCACAAATAACTTTATTATCCTCAACTTTTATTCCATTAAAAACTTTAAGTTTGTCAGTTAAACTCTTCCCTTCAAAATCATCTTCAGACAATCCAGTCACATCTTGAAAAATACCATTTTCACCTCTTCGACGAATGTGATTTTTATCAGCGCATTTCTTTTTTGCCAAAATCCATCCACCAGATTCACCAGCATTTTCAAAACCATCAATCATTCCAGGAACTGCTTTGGGGACACCCGCAGCAACGGCCGCAACTCCAACTACACCCGCCCCAATTTTCAATTCTTGTAATTTTCCCTGCGCATCTTGCACCTTAAACGTAAACGGGTGGGGATCTTTTCCTAAAGAATTATATTTTGCATGCCATTTATTAGAGTACCCATAATAATCTTGCTTTGCCTTACTCCAAATAAAAGCGTGATCTGACTTAGGAGAAAATCTTAACACATACTCATTGTTAAGTTTTGTATCCTTGTCTTTAAAGAAATGAAATAATCCATTCGGAAGCGGTTTTTGTCCCTGGGAAAAAGATGGTAAAGTATATTTAAAATTTGGTATAAGCTGTCCTCCTGGAATTTGAATTATTGCAGGCACACCGCTTTTAGATTTATCAATCACTTTGACTAAAACTTTATCTCCATCCACAGGAACCCAGAAAGTATCCACAGTGAGCCCAGCTTCAACACCCTGAATATCATAAACAGGCTGGACCATTGCTGAAGCAAAATTCCAAATCAAAAAAGACAGAAACAAAAAAATGAATTTATTTTTCATTACAAAACCCTCTAATAGATTTAAAACAAAAATTATTTGCTTATAAAACTAAGAGAGGGCTTATTTAAAAATCAATAGTTTGATAATTTGACGGAAAAAATAATAAAGAAACTTTAAAAATTCTTAATCGCAAATTCCATTCTTCTGACAACGGTCTCTTTGCCCAAAATTTCTATCAAATGGAATAAACTTGCGCCAACTGCCACACCTGTCAAAGCAAGGCGCAACGGATGTATAAACTTACCTGCACTGATCTGTTGTTTTTCTGCCTCTTGTCTAAGCTCACTTTCAACTGTAGCAGCATCAAAAGTTTCTAAATTTTTGTAACGTTCGAGCAAGCCCTGTAAAAGAACCGCAGTTTGCTCTGTCCAACTTTTTGCTTTTGCCGCCTCATCAAACGTATGCGGATCTTTATAAAAGTATGAACAAGATTCTACATAATCTTGTGGAAACTTTACACGTTCACGCATCAACCCAAAAATTTGTTTGAGATAATCATCTGAAAAAGCACCCCAGTGCTTTTCCTGTAAAATTGGTTTTACAAGTGAAAGCATCTGTTCATCAGTCAACAGTCGCATGTGTTGTTCATTCATCCATTTTAATTTTTCAACATCAAACACAGCTCCTGATTTACCGACACGTTCAAGAGAAAATTCTTGAACAAGCTGCTCTAGCGAAAAAACTTCGCGAGTATCTCCAGGATTCCATCCAAGCAATGCAATAAAATTAACTAACGCTTCTTTCAGATAACCCTTATCACGATAATCTTCAACGGCAACATCACCTTGGCGCTTACTCAATTTACTTTTATCAGGATTTAATAACAGAGGAAGATGTGCAATTTGAGGCATTTCCCAGCCGAAATATTGGTATAACAAAATATGTTTTGGAGTACTTGGCAACCACTCTTCACCACGAATAATATGACTGATTTTCATGTGATGATCATCAACTACAACAGCCAGGTGATAAGTTGGAAATCCATCAGACTTCATAATAACCTGATCATCAATATTTTTATAAGCAATTGTAACATTACCGCGAATGATGTCATTAAAAGTAAGCTCACCGATCATTGGAACTTTCATACGAATAACATGCTTTTCACCAGATTCCACACGTTTTTTTGCCTCTGCAGGATCTAATTTACGACAATGCAAATCGTAACGTGTTGGCAGTTTTGCAGCAGTCTGATGCTGACGAAGTATATCAAGACGCTCTGGAGTACAAAAACAGTAGTAAGCATGTCCGGCATCAATCAATTGCTCGGCATACTGTTTATATCTTGATAAACATTCAGATTGGATATATGGCCCAAAAGCCCCACCCTTTCCCGGACCTTCATCAAAATCAAGCCCGGCCCAACGCAAAGTTGAAATCAAATTTTCAACGGCTCCTTCAACCAATCGGTTTTGATCGGTATCTTCAATGCGAAGTACAAACTTGCCACCATGTTTTTTAGCATAAAGATATGCATATAATGCCGTTCTAAGTCCACCAACATGTAAAAACCCCGTTGGACTTGGGGCAAATCTTGTACGCACTTCGTTCATATTCAAACTCCTAGATCCTGGATCCCGCCTACGCCCTGCCGTGGCTACGGCGAGGCAGGCAAGTCCAAGATGACAAATTATCCAGTACCAATCAACTCTTTATATATACCAAAGTAAAGGTTTTTTATCAAATTTTGCTAGTCTAAAAAAAATCATAAAAAATATTACGAAAAAAATATTTACATGATATCCCATTGATTAAAAATAAAAAACTAGATTACTTGCAAAATATCATTTTTTTTATTATAGCTTATATTCAAAGAATTAATTTTTTTGTAATTCTAAAGAGAGAGAGAATGAGTAATGAAGAAGGTGATTTTAACTATATCGCTGGGCATCGCCCAGCTTTTTGTGTTTTTTCAAGCAAAGCCAGTTCACAAAGGATCCGAAACAGTTGTATCAATTGAGCCACAAGCAAATTTTTATTCCGGTGATAATGACAATAAAATGCTAGCATTCGGCTGGTTCAGAAATGGATTCACTTTAGAAGATTCAAACACATCATGCACATTTGATTCTGCATTTCCGGTTTCGGGAAGTGTAGATATAAATGGTGGTACTGTATACCTAACATCAGATATGCATCTTGAAAACATAACCACCTTAAATGATTTAGGTAAATTTTATGGCAATGGACATATAGTAAGTTTGGACTCCAGCGTAGAAAGATTAATAAATTCCAATATAAATTCCGCATTTCAAGATGTGGATCTCTTCGTACACTCAGATTTGCAAATTAGCACAACAATATTATTTAACGGAAACTGCTACATTAACGGACGAGATCGCAGAATGGAATTGGATCCAAATATCGAAATTATAGTCGGCAAAAATTCAACACTTACATTAAAAAATATAAATTTAATTGGACTTCAGAAATATAATCTTCGATGTTTTGATGAAACCGGAACAATTATTTTGGATAACACATCTTGCAACCTTGACGAAAATTATAATTTCACGGTTGGCAGCTTACAAATGTTAAATAATGTAGATTTTTCCGGATCATATACATTTTTTTATGATAGTGCCAAAACACTTACACTTCATACAAATTCTCATTGTAAAATTGGAGGCGGAATAAATTTGGGAGTAAGAATAAACAATCCATCATATGGAAAAAATTTTATATGGTTCGATGATCATACATCCGAATTCGAAATAGCAAACGCCTCCGCAACAGTCGGAACAGGAGGCATTTTACTGACTAAAGGAACCATTATTTTTGACGGCAGAGTAAACATGGACGTTCACTCAACAAGCACTGAGAATGGCCTTATTTTTGGTACGGGCGTCGCAGCAGATGATATCATTGTTAAATTTTATCCGGCCGCAAGGGTAAATTTCAATAACAGCCATCTAACATACAATCTTACAAATCCAAACAGCTTTGAATCAGCCTCAAGTTTTTCAAAAGTTATACGTGGACCATCAAGCTGTTTTTATATCAAAAAAAATATGGTCTATTCCGACATTACGATAATGGTTGAACCAACATCAACGCTCTTGGTTGATCCGGGAACTCTTGTAGATTACAACAATTGCACAATGAATATGCCATCAAGTAAATTTTCAATAACCGGAGCAAGATTTAATACATACACATCATTACTTAATGGAGATGAAGAGATCTTTATTTCTGATGGAGTTTTACCTCTTTATACACTTGTCCAAAATTCCGGAAATGCCATAAAAGGAAATGGTGATATAAGCGGTGCAATAACATTATACGACAGCAACGCACAACTTACATTCAATTTAACAGGACAACTTTTAAACTATGTAACTTTAAATGGTGGTAAAATTTTTCTAACTCGAGATCTGGAGTTTGCACACGAAAAAACATTTTTAGGTAGCGGCAACGTAAATTTATCAAGTTATAATCTTAAGTTTGGAATAAATGATTTAAATTGGGATGGTAATATTTACTGGGATGGAGACACCGGATCAATTGAATTAAATTCAGATGTCACACTTGCAGGAACATGGACTTTTAGCGGAAATTGCAAAATTAAAGGCAACAACAACATTCTACGAATTTCACCTTCTGCTTACATTATTGTAGAACGTGGATCAACATTATCAATTGAAAATTTGAATTTTTATGGATTGAAAAATACAAATTTCAGATGCTTGGATGATGCAGGAACAATAGCATTAGAAAATTGCAGATTCATTCTTTCAGATAATTATAATTTTGAAAATGGAAAAATAATTATCAATAATTTATTGCAAATAAGACAAATAAGCGATGGGGCACTTAAATTTGCCTATAAAACACCTCAGAAAAGTATAATCAATCCATGTGGAATTCTTTATATAAATGAAGGAATAATTTTCAGCTATGAACCAAATAGTAATGCAAGAGATTTAATTCAACTCGAAGCTTCAGGGTCAAAGATTGTTCTTGATAGAGCAACCCTTCATTCAACAAGCACAGGAATGCAAATGACAAAAGGAACGCTAGAAGTTAACGGGGCCTGTTATGTTGCCAGTGATGCAACATGCAAAGCCGAAGGCGTAATATGTGGAGACGGCATATCTGCAGAAAATGATTTAAAAATAAAAATTTTGGCTTCATCCAATTTAGAAATAACATCCGGTTGCATGATTATGAAAAACTTAAATTAAAAAATTTAGATATATTCTAACTCAAAATCCGGAACAATAAAGGGAGAAATCATATGACCTTCATAAACTTAAAAGTGATAGGCTTTTGTAGTTATATCTTACTTTTATTTTCTATAAATAAAATCGAATGTTCAAGCGTAACGTTTGGATCAAAGTACTCAACAATTAAAATTGATTCCGGAGCCGCATGTATATTCGAAAAACCACGATACATAGATCACGGGGTAATTAACCGAGAGCAGTACGGAATAGCACGAGGGGCTCCAATAATATTTCAATATAGCACTTTTGTAGACAGTGGTAATAAAATAAAATTTACAGGAATATTAGACCCCAATGAATATATATTCACAATGACCGGTGAAGGCCTATTTTCAGGACGAGTCGGAACGGTTTACGTACCTATTCATGCTATCGGCAAAAATAACCTTATCGAAGGTAATCTAACATTAAATAATGACATTACGTTTCTGGATTCTAACACATCTGTCTCTATGAACTTGATAAGTAATTTAAACGGAAACATTTATTTAAATGGTGGAATGCTCTGCTTAATGGAAAATAATTTAAAATTTAACGATGGGAAAAAAATTGTTGGTCCCGGAACAATTTATGAAAGCGGAAGTAAATTAATCTTCGGAGCAAGCCCTCTTTCTTTTTATGAAAATATACAATTTATAAATGCGGAAGATATTCAATTCAATGCAGACGTAATATTAAACGGAAACTGGAAATTTAGTGGAAATTCAACACTTGGTGGAAATTCAAACTCTTTTTACATGCAAAATGGAAAAATTATTCTCGACAAAAATTCGTCTCTTTTAATTAAAGATATAACTCTGCACAACATTCAAGATGGAAATTTATTCTGCATGGATAACAATGCAACCATAACATTTCAAAATGTAACTATGTATCTGGCAAATGATTACACTTTTTCTACGGGAATGTTTGCAACATCAGACCAAGTTACATTTTTGGGCAACTGCAAGTTTATATATCAAAGCCCAATGCCTAGCCTAATTACATCAAAATCAATTCTAACTTTAGATCAAGGGATAACATTCAGCTATGATCCGGGCTGCATGAGAAAAGATTTGATTATATTTGAAGATGAGTATTCAACACTTGTTCTCAATGGAGCAACACTACATGCAACTTTGACAGGGATGCAATTAACCAAAGGTTCTTTGATTGTAAATAGCAACTCATATCTTTCCTCTGAACAAATTACATTCCTCGATAAAGGCATAACTTATACTCGTTTAGATGAAGGTATAACAATAGGAAATAACAATCCACAAGACGATCTATCTTGCCAAAATTTAAACGGCTCAACTTTAGAACTAAAAACAGGATCATTAAAATACCGCAATGCATTACCTACATCATGGATCATGGAAAACAACTTATCTTCAATCGCTATAAATGCAGACAGTAACCTGTATCTCTACCAAGATCTGAATATTGCACCGGGATTTTTAAACTATAAAGGTCGTGGTGGATTCTTTTATGCACCCGGTAAAAAAACAAATGGATCATTGTTGGTAAGTGGGTATATAAATTACCTGGAGTTAAATTAAAGTTTTACAAATCATAATTCTAATATTGAAAATATTCTCGTAAAAGGAGAGAGTCAAAATGGTAAAGTCAAAAGTAATGATCGCTTTTACGTTAGCGGTGTTCGCGTTTTCACAAAATACCGTATCAGCTGCAACGTATGGCTCAGATTCAACGGTGTCAATTGTCAATCCGATGAACATACCTTCCAGTACGGACAATATCATAAAAACTTTTGGCTGCGCCAAAAATGGCTTTGCCTTTAATGACCTTAACACTTCGTGCACATTTCAATCAATCTTTCCTGTCGCTGGCCCCGTTTCTCTCAAAGGTGGCTCACTATATCTAATGAGCGATCTAGTATTAAATAATACGGGTAGCTTTACAGACCTTGGTAGAATTAAGGGAGCAAGCCATGTGGTCGATCTTTCCGAGAGTATGCAAAATTTCTCGTACGGTAAAAATCCAACAGGCGCAAAGGCTATGGCATTAACTGCCCGTTTTACCGCAGCCTCAAATCCAAATTCACTTGATTGGTCATATGATAATAAATATTTAGCGGTGGCTATAGCAAACGTTTCTGGATCAGGAAGTGAATTGCTGATTTACTCTTTTAGTGGAACAACTTTAACACTGTTGACCAGCGTTAATTTATCAGATAATGGAAATTCAGTCAGATGGAAGCCAAATAGTTATTATTTGGCAGTTTCATCCGACCGGAAAAATGCTAAGATTAGAGTTTACTTATTTAATACCGGAACAAGAACACTTACTTTGAGATCTACACAAAATCCATCTGGCTCAGCATTCTATAGCGTTTGTTGGCAGGGAAGAGGCAGGTACTTGGCGGTTGGTGGATCTGCTATTTATGTTTATGCTTGCTCTGACACAGGCATTCTATCTACATTAATAACACCAACAAACAATGCTGCTTTGAATGGCTCGGTTAACTACGATATTATGTCCTGGGCTCCAGCTGGCAATAAAGATGATTTAATTGCCGGAACAAGTGGAGGCAGCCTACACCTTTATAACTGCACTGGCGCAGCACTTAATCATCTTAAAAGATATGATTATGGTACGGCCATTACCACGTTAGACTGGGCGCGCACAAGCACTTTTATGGCCATTGGGTTTGGAGACGGAACTATAAAAACTTACCAGCATACCGCTGCAACAAATATAATTAATTATAAAAACAATTTTCCGCCTATTGCAGCAACCAGAGCACAAGCTATAAATTTTAAACCAAACGCCACAGAATTAATTGCCTGTTACGATCCATATGCAGGGAGTGATTTTATTCTGTGCGATTTTAATAGTACAACATATGAACTGGCAAAAAGATATGAAATTGACGTTACATCCGGCTCATTTGCAGTAAGATTTTCAAATGGAAACGGTGATTATGTTGCCAGAGCTGATCATACATCCAGATATGTCTCTGTTTATAAGGAACTTTATAACCCATTTATTTTTGAAAATGTAAAACTTTTTTTAAATAGTGGAATAACCCTTGGTTCAGCCTTAACATTTTCAGGAGACTGTTTAATAAACGGTCGCGAAAATAAAATCACAATCACAGGTGATGGAACAATTAACATCGCACAGGGAAGCTCTCTTGAAATTAAGCTCACGGATCTTGAATTTACAACTCCAAACGCTTTTGCAATGCAAGGTCGAACTTCAAAATTAAAATTAAGAAAATCTGATTTGTATCTTAAAAAGGATATTTTAATCGGTGATGGAAGCATTGATTTTTATGAAGATTTAACAATTACCGGACCGCATAAATTTGCGTATCAATCCAACTATACCTCCACCATACATGCCAATGCAAACGTTTGGTTCGACAATGGAGCCATACTCGAGATAGGAAAACCATATCCAACAACAATCGAACCTCTATATTTTGAAGATACGTCAGCACAATTAAACTTTAATAATGCAACTCTGCATACAACAAACTCAGGATTTGGCATTAAAAAAGGAACAGTAAACATCTCAGGAAACTCAACATTTAATATCGACTGGACACAAGCAAATACGGCAGACACAAAAGTGACGGCCACCAATCAAGGGTTGGTATTTGGAGACGGACAAAATTCTTCAAATGATCCTTGGTTAATACTTCGTGGCAATGGAACTCGATTAACAATATTGAACGGTGCAGTAGTTCTTGATACTGCAGTAACAAATTCAATGATTCAATTTTATGGGCAACCACAACTTGCCATGAACACAACTGCAACCATTTACATAAAATCTCCGCTAACAATAACAAACGGATGGATTCTCTCAGATACCACTTCCAGATTAGTCATAGATCCAACTGCTTATTTTACACTTGAAAACACAAGACTTTCGCCCCTTGATATGTCAGCCGATCAAATTCTAACAGGAACCGTACCAAATTATTTTACAAGCACACTTGACCAAAACGATTCTTTAAATCTTGTAACCGGTCCAATGCTTCAATTTATAGAAGTAATCCAGAATGGTAACGTAATATCCGGAAATGGAACTTTACTCGGACAGATAAGTTTCGCAAGCAACCAATCTGAACTTCTATGGAACTCACCACAAGTCTTAAATGTAGGTGATGTTGATTTAAAAGGCGGACGAATTATTTTTTCTCAAAATTCAGGATTGGCATTGAATTATGCTTTTGTTAATTCAGGCTCAGTGGATTTGATGAATACCACGTTTAATCTTGGGGCCCAAAGCTCAAGCTGGACCGGGAATATTTACTGGATTGGCGATGGCGCAACATTAAGATTTAATGAGGATATTTCACTAGACGGAATATGGACACTCAGTGGAAATATGGTTATTGATGGAAACAGTTATGTACTTGATGTCGGAACAACTGGAACAATAATTCTTGAACGCGGTGCACATATAACATTTAAAAATCTCTCTCTTTATAATTTAACCAGACAAAATAGAATCATTTGTAAAGATAATGATTGTCAAATCACAATGAATTTTTCAGATTTTATGCTTGCCGGAGATTACCTGTTTGAAACGGGCAGCCTTTTCATATACTACGACAGCACAATTGGATTAATTGACGGCCTGGATGGCGTATTTACATTCACATATGCAAGCACTCAAACCAGCACAATAGACTCACAATGCTCTTTTGAAATATTAGATGGAACAAGACTTTCAATTGGACGGCAAAATTCAACTATAACTGATATAAACCAACAACCACTTATCTTCGCTGATGCCGCATCTTCAGCGCTAATACTCAATGGTGGAACCCTGCATATAACATCATCCGGAATGATTTTGGGCGCGGGAAACCTACATGTACACAATTCATCAAATTTAGAAATTGAAAACCCATGTTATCCATATGGGTTAACACTTGGCAACGGGGAAGAAGCATACGATTTCAAACTCGACATTAATGCAGGAACACAACTGACACTTAAATCAGGAAAAGTCTTTTACAACAACTTTTTTGATAACCGCATTGTTTTTGGCAGTCAAGAATCAGCATTGGCACTTGAAGTTGATAGAGGGTTATATGCCAAAAAAAATATTACTCTATCCCAAGGATCAATTGCTACACCATTACCATCTAATATCATCACAGACAAAGTACCAGGCTCTTATATTATTTACCAATACGTACACCGATATGACTATGGACACTTACAAGATTTCTTTTTGACTGGAACGGTAACATCCTACCCTACTTCGTCAGTCATATTGGATTCAAACGATACCCTACTATTAAATCCTGGAACTTTTAATAGATCAATACTTATAAACCAAGGTGGAAATAAAATTTCAGGAGTTGGAAGCATTGCCAGTGCAATTAACTTTACAGATTATAATTCAACTCTTACTTGGGATTTAAGCCAACCTTACACAGCCAGCGACATTGACCTAAAAGGTGGACGAATTATTTACACTCAAGATTCCGGAATTGGACCTCAATATTCTTTCAAAGGAAGCGGAACAATTGATTTAACCACAAAAACCCTTGAACTTGGAACCGTTTCAACAACCTGGTCCGGCAACTTCCTTTGGATTGGAGACGGCGGAATAATTCGTTTAAATAATGACGTGTTCATTGATGGAACTTGGACATTAAGTGGGAACATAACCATTGAAGGCAATGGCTATTCAATGGACTTGGGAACTACTGGAACAATTATTCTTGAACGTGGTACACAGTTAACGCTAAATAATTTTGCACTTTATAATTTGACAAACCAAAATGGAATTTTTTGCAGTGATAATAACTGCCAAATTGCTCTCAATTACACTGATCTTATATTAGCTGACAATTTCTTATTCGATAAAGGCAGCCTTTACGTATATTACGACAGCATAATAATGCCTATTTCAGCTGACACTGATACCGTATTTACACTCTCTTACGCAACAACTCAACCTCTTTTAATCGATTCAGACGCATCTCTTGCAATTTGGCCGGGAATTAGATTTTCAACAGGTCGACAGGATTCATCAATCACTGATCCTGAACTACAACCAATCATTTTCGGCGATCCAAGAACCTCAAGATTCCTACTTGATGGCGGATCATTACATGTAACATCTTCCGGTATGATCTTAACAAAAGGAACATTACTGACACGTGAATCCTCTAATTTGGAAATAGAAAATACTGTTTATCCGTTTGGCTTGATTTTTGGTGATACAACTCCGGCAAATGATTTTAATCTTGGGCTAAATGCAGGAACACAGCTCACACTAAAATCCGGCAAATTATTTTATAATAACTATGCTGACGATAAGATTAACTTTGCAAGCGCCGAATCAACACTTGCCGTAGAACAAAATAATGGTTTATTTGCGAAAAGAAATTTAACTATCACGCAAGGCACACTTGCAACACCTCTCGTGTCAAATGTGCCTGTAGGCCATGATCCAAATATTAATATTATTTACAAAAACGTACACAGATATGATTATTCTCATATTCTTGATTTTTACCTCACAGGATCCGCACGAGTTATTCCAACTCCGGCAACCATTCTTGATTCCAATGACAAATTATTAATCAATCCGGGAACTTTTGATAAACCTATTGTTGTAAATAAATCTGGAAATTCCATCTCAGGTATGGGAAATGTTTCCGGACAAATAATTTTCACAGATGCAAGCTCATCGCTCACTTGGGATATAAATCAAAATTATGCAGGTAATACTATTGATTTAAAAGGCGGACGAATTATTTTCACCCAAGATTCAGGTATTGAAGATGGCTTTTCATTTATTGGAACTGGAACAGTCGATATAACAAATAAAACATTTCAACTTGGAACAGATGCCTCAACTTGGGTCGGAGATTTGTACTGGATGGGTGACGGTGCCACAATGATACTCAACAACAATATAACAATTGATGGAACTTGGACTCTAAGTGGTAATATTACAATTGAAGGCAACAATTATCTAATCGATCTTGCTCCAACCGGATCAATAATTCTAGAACGCGGCGCAAACGTAACGCTCAAAGATTTCTCTGTTTTCAACATGTCCAGACAAAACAGAATCACATGTAATGATAATTCATGCCAACTCACACTCAACGTGGCCGATCTTTTAATGTCAGGCGATTATCTTTGGGACAAAGGCAGCATATTTACTTATTACAACAGCCGAATTGGAGTAATTGACGGACTCGATGGAATTTACACTTTCTCTTATGAAAGCACTCGAACAAGCACCATCGATTCTTTTGCTTTTCTTAAAATATTACCTAATACCAGATTCTCAATCGGTAGACGAAATTCTTCAATCTCAAATCCGGAACAACAACCTTTAGTATTCATTGACCCTGCAACCTCTAAATTAATTTTAGACGGTGGCACACTACACGTCACATCATCCGGTATGATAATGACAGCTGGTAAAATAGAAACACTAAATTATTCCAGTATTGAAATAGAAAATTCCTCATATCCTTATGGCTTAATTTTGGGTAACGGAGTTGCTGAAAAAGATTTTGAATTAAGTATTGGCGGCGGATATCAATTAGAATTAACTTCAGGATCATTATTTTACAACAATTATTCTCCAAATAGGGTGATTTTCGGAAGTCCCGCATCATCGTTGTATGTAATTCCAAACAACGGATTAAAAGCCAAAACCAATTTAACATTACAAAATGGAACGCTGGAATCAGTCGGAGTAGCTATCGACAAGGATGAAAACGCAGAAATCTTTTTAGATCATATTACTAGAATTTTTCATACCCCTTATTATTCTGTTGTAAATATGACCGTTCATGATGCTTATCCTGCATATAAATTATTAAACGGTGACTCTTTTCACTTAAATGAAGGTTATTCAAATAAAGACATTATAGCTGACTCAGGATCCTCAATATTTGGTGGTATGTCCGGATTTGGCGGAACTTTAATTTTAAAAAATAACACCGTAACGCTACAATCAGATTTACAAACCCCATGTTTTAGCAACATAACTTTGAATGGCGGAACATTTATTGTTTCTTCTGATGGCTCATTTGCTGCCGACAAAACATTCACCGGCTCAGGTAAAGTTCAACTGCTTGGAACAAAAATGGCATTCGGGCCGACAACAGACATGAAAATGACAAACACAATTTACTGGCAAGGTGTAACAAAAGGCAGCATTGAATTAAATGCTCAAAAAACAAGCCTATCAAGTACTTGGACTATCGGCGGTAATATTGTATTGAATGGTAAAGGCAATATTCTTGATCTTTCAAATCACGGTAAATTGACTATCAGACCTAACTCTACACTATCTCTTGAAAATATTTCGCTAAAAGGTCTTGGGCAAAATCTTGGCAACATCAACTTCATGGACGACACGGCAACATTAAGACTTGCAAATGCTTATCTTGAACTTGATGACAACATGTCTACAACAATCGGTGGAATTCTTGTTAATGGACCAACCATTGTCGGGTTAAAAAACTACAATTGGACACTCGATCAAAACGCATCAATGACAGTTGATGGAGCAACATTATGGCAAGATCCACTTGATAAAATAAATCACGGTAAAATTAAGTTTGGAACAGGTTCGGACAGCAAATATCTTTCTCTTGTTTCTAGCGGCACAATAAAAACCGCAGCAAACCTTGATATTCTAACCACCGAAACTATAGATTTACAACAACAAATTACAAATAACAGTAACGCGATTATCAAACTCGATGAAACTTTAAGAACAGACAGTAATGCATTCGCCTATGAAATAAAAAACAACTCAAATGCTATTGTAAAACTTAGTGAATCTTCCGGCACACTTCCCCTAAATAACAGTAATGCCATCGTCTTGCTTGATCGCAAAGTACGTGTTAACAGTAACGCTATGCTTTACCTAAATCGTACATCTTCCAACGCCCTTCTCT